>CAMOWU010000001.1 GCA_946628545.1 uncultured Bacteroides sp.
CGCCAATCAACCCCGACTTATCGATGTACTCACTTTTTCGAGTCTGGCGGAATCCGGAATTTCCCTTGTTGATGTAGATGCCCATGTTGCAGATTTTTTCTTTAATGCAAAATTACAACATTTTCCTTATAAACATAAAAGAAAGCGTTGCTTTTTTAAGCCGATATGAACCATACACACCCCAGACAACACCCCAACTTACCCATCGCGTCTGCCACTCCCCTCCCATCTAAGGGGAGGGGTGCCTGAAAGGCGGGGTGGGGTGTTGCACCCAAAAATCTTTTTCTTTAGAAGCAATAAGGAACAAAATGGAATGATGCCCATCAAGGAAAAACAACTACTTTTGCCCTGAAAGAGAAAAAAGTATGTTCACAAAGTAAAAAAAATCAGCTCACAATGATACAACTTTCAAGATTTATGCTTAAATTCGCACCGTCAGTTGAGAAAGACTGGCGACATCGAGGAAAGCGATTAAGCTTTGACCCGCTTGAGAATCTGGAAAATTCATCGTATACGGGGTAAAAGTTTGAAGGCTGTTCCTCCTGCAGTTGCATATATCATGCTCGCTCCCCAAGGGAGTCAGCTTACATATATCCCTGCAGGTGTGAGCTGATTTTCATTCTTACGTACACAGGTATTCCAGAACCTTCAGGCAGAGAATGTCAAGAAGGCTCACACTCTTTGTGTATTTATTTAAATACATACTATTATGGCACAAAAGATATCTTTTCAAACTATTCAAAATGTACTTGCCCATTATCAGCAACATGGGTACTTACAGCAACAAAAGGAACTCAGCCAATACACTATTCAAGATGTGTCGGGGCTGGTTACTGGCTATACTCCTTACGTTTTGGTCAACGGCCAGTCACGTAGAATCTGGTGCTGCTCATCGATTAACATTTCTCAGTTAGAGATTATCCAACCTTACGTAGCCCCACATCCCCATCAATGGTGGATGAAGAATCTAACGAACTACCAGAATAAAGTAAAGAATATCTTGATTTCTTATCATGTCCTGACTAAAACATACTCGTCTTTTGAAGATTTATACGACTCGCTCGCACAGCTTGGTATCACAAGTGGTAAATTGTATCTGTATGATTTGGCTCGGCGAATTGGCCATTGTTTAGGTATATATCCACGTGATTATGTCTATTTGCATGAAGGAGCCCTAAAAGGTGCAGAAATACTTCATAACAGGGGTAAAATCAAACTTCCTGCAAATTGGAACACCCGAGTAAAGACCTTAATCTTCAACCAGGTATTTCCTAATGTCGATTCAATTGATATTGAGAATATATTGTGTATTTATAAAGAAAGTTTGAAAACTGTAAAAATTTGACTTATATGAAACGTTTACTATTTTCGATAGCAATGTCAATCAGTGTCATGCTATCATGGGCTCAATACAGCGGCTCGGGGTCGGGAACACAAAGCGACCCGTATAAGATTTTCTATGCGGACCAGTTGAATCAGGTGCGCAATTTCCTCAACCAAGACGGTGTGGTGTTCAAACTGATGAACGACATCGACTTGAGTGCATGGTTGTCAGCCAACAATCCCGGGCAGGGATGGGAGCCTATAGGTGTGGAAGGGTCACCCTTCAAAGGTGTGTTCATTGGTAATGACAAGACAATAAGTGGTTTCTATATCAACCGCACAAGTCAGAATGTCGGTTTGTTCGGCTACACTAGTGGTGCGACCATTCAAAACCTTACCATAGAAGGTAACGTGACAGGCGGAAAGGCCACAGGTGGCTTTGTCGGTCACGCCGTGGGGGGCACATTCCAGGGGCTGGCACACATTGGAGACACGAACAGTTCCAGTTACTGGGTTGGTGGTATCATCGGTCACTGTGAAAGTGCGACCATCTCTAATGTCTCGGTCACGGGTAATGTTACAGGTAATGGAGATTCTGCAGGTGGTATAGTTGGTTCCACAACTTCTTCTATAACAAATGCTTCTATGGAAGGCAATGTATCGGGTCTTTGTTATGTCGGTGGAATCGCAGGTTGGAGCCAAAACACTAATAATGCAAATCCTATTACCAATGCAACGGTGGTAGGAAATATCACTGGTGGGCATTGTACAGGTGGAATTGTGGGAAATAGTAAGGGAAACACGCTTAGCCAATTGACCTATACGGGAACAGTCTCGGGGACGTATCGTGTAGGCGGCATCGTGGGGCAAGCTCAGTCTGTTACAGTATCCAACGCACGTGCGTCGCATACGGTGATGGGGACGAGTGAAGCTGTCGGCGGTGTGTGTGGCTATGCAATTGGTACATCCTTTTCACAATGCTACTCATACTGCAACGTCTCAGGAACAAACTATATAGGTGGAATAGTGGGACAAACATACATCACTGGAGAAAATGACATTATAAAGTGTCTATCATTTGGAAATGTCAGTGGTAACAACTATGTCGGGGGTATTATTGGAAGGTGCGGCGTTTTGAACCCCAACACTCCTGCAAGTCTGAGTTTGAGCACAAACAGATATAGGGTTTATTATTATGTAGGTTCTTATCTATATAAAGACTATAGGGATGTAATTGAAACAAAAAACTATCTTTATTCTATTAAGAACTGCTACGCTGTAGGTTCTGTCAGCGGAAGAGGTTACATAGGAGGAATTTGTGGAGAGATTGAAGGCGGGTCGAATTATACGACTAGAGAACCCCAAATACTAGAAAGTCACATTTTTAAAAAAGAAAATGGTTCCTATTATTCTAATTCTTCTTATTATTATTATTATCTAAATGGGTCGAGTAGTTTTACTGCTGTATCATCTATCTCATCATTACCAACATTCAAAATTTATTCAGTCAAGAACTACAGTACATCTCTAACCGACAATTATTTCAATGGAGACTTGACGGGTGGTAACTATGTAGGTGGAGTGGTTGGCAGCATGTCAGGTGGCGAATTGATGCGTAATTACAGTAACGCCAGGATTTCTGGCACACAGTATGTTGGTGGAATTGTGGGTAAAGGCCAAGGCGTCGACTTTACTTCTGAAAATCTTAGTTCCAAAGACTATCTAATTATAAAGTCCAACATGTCCGTCAATCAAAGCATTGTGGCAACCAGTGCTGTGGGTCGCATTTATGGTTCTACCGGCAGCTACGTGACGGTGGGTGCCAACGGCAATGCATCCGAAGACAACCGCTCACTATACGACACTCAAGTTGTGTTGAGTGGTGTAACGCAAGAGGCTACGGACAATGCACAGAATGGCGTGAGCAACGGTATAGCCTACTTCAAACTCAAGGCCAACTATGTGGGTCATGGCTGGGATTTCAACGACAACTGGACCAACCAGGAGACAGAGACTTTCCCATATAAGCCATGGCAGGCAGCGCCACCGACCATTTCCTCAGAATTGGTGTCAGGCGCCACCTCCATCAGCGGACAGAGCACCGACGGAGGGTCAGTCCACCTCACAGTGGAGGGTGGCAGTGAACAAACCGTTCCTTGCTCAGGCACTTCATGGACACTGTCCAACATTGCGGCATTGAAATCAGGAAAGACCGTCAGTCTCTACACCACCACCTCCAATAAGGAAGCCTCCTACCGAACGCTGCAGACCGTGGGTTATCCTGGCAGCGGAACAGAGGACGACCCCTGGCGTGTCTATACTGCCGACGACCTCCAGGGTGTTTACAAGGCTGGATACTACAAACAGATGAACGACATCAATCTGACCTCATGGATTAACGAGAACAGCAGTACAGCCGGTTGGGTTCCTGTGGGGTTTGCCGGCACAGGAACTATCGTTTATGACGGTGGCGGACACAAGGTAACCAACCTGTGGGTCAACAGAGAAGATTTGAATGTCGGACTGTTCTCCTCTTTCAACAACGGTATCATCCGCAATCTCACTGTCGAAGCTTCATCAAAGCAGGTGAAGGGAACAGGTGAAGGAGCAGGCATACTTATTGGACGGATTTCAAATAGTGGCACCATCGAAAATGTTGTTGTCAAAGGCAATGTGTCGAGTGCAAGAGCAGGAGGTGTGGTTGGCTTAGCCTATAACACAACGATGCGGAATGTCAGTTACGAGGGTAAGGTCACAGCAATATCCAGCAACCTAAGTATCGGTGGCATAATTGGAGCAGCAGGTCATTGCACCATTTCTAATTGCAATAGCAACGCCACTTTAGTCGGTGGGGCTTACGCCACCAAAGCGGGAGGCATAGCAGGAGGCACCAGTGGAGGTTCCATTACCGACTGCAGAGCGAGTGGTTCAATCAGTTCCTCTGCCAGATATACTTATTTAGGCGGTTTGGTCGGAAACTGTGAGAATGCTATAGAAAGGTGTGTTTCCGATATGTCCATTACCTCGACGGGTGCTGATGCTATAATTGGCGGTCTGATCGGCGTAAGCCTTTCATCCAGCAGTATAAACAAGAGTTATTCTACAGGTACTGTTTCTGCAACAGGTGCGAACAGTTATGTGGGCGGTCTTGTTGGTCAGTTGTATGCTAACATTCAGAATTGCTACAGCAGTTCCGACGTGACCGGCACTCTCTACACAGCAGGTCTCGTGGCCTACAACTACGGCTCGGTTGACAAGTGCTATGCATCGGGCGACGTGGAGAGCCAGTACTATGGTTCCGGCCTTGTGGGCTACAATGATGGCACTGGCGCAGTGGTCACCAATAGTGTGGCACTCGGAGAGCGTGTCGTGGTGAGTGATGCCAGTGGCTGGGGTATCCGTGTAATAGGCGGTTACAAAAACAGCGCGCCAGACCCCGATGAGAGCAACTACGCCTGGAGCGGCATGCAGGTGTCGGTCAACGGGGTGCCTAAAATTATCTCGGACAACATCCTTGACGGCCAGTCGCTTAACAATACGGAAATCCACGACCGTGACAGTTACGAAGCGCTTTACTGGGACTTCAGCCAAGTGTGGAGCATGAACAGTGAAACGGGTCTTCCCTGTTTCCTTTGGGACAATATCGTCGTTATTAATCTGACAGCCTATCTTGCCGAAGACGGCAGCGGTGACTACTACTGCACCTACTACAATGAAGACAATGACCTTGTGGTGGCCGACAACCTCGCCGAGGCCTACACCGCCACAGTCAGCGGCAACACCGTGACGCTCACACCCATCGAAGGAGGTGTCATCCTCGCCGGCACACCCGTGGTGCTGCGCAGCACACAGGAAACCATCACGTTGAACAGCGCAGGCAGTGACGCAACCGTCACTTACGGACAGAACGACCTGCTCGGCACCGCTGAGCCCCTTACCGTAAGCAAGAGCGACAACATCTACGGAATGAAGAACGGCAACTTCTACCTCGCCTCAGGAGGCACGATACCCGCCAACAGGGCATATCTGCAACTCAACGCTTCAGCAGGAGCACCATCCCGTCTCGACATGGTGATTGGCGAAGCCACAGCCTTGCAACGAGTGCAGGATGAGACCAATGCCGAGGTGTGGTACACCATTAGCGGTGTGCGTGTCGAACGTCCAAGCAAGGCCGGAATCTACATCAAGAACGGCAGGAAGGTGCTCGTGAAGTAAGATTTCTTGAACATTTCATGGTATATCATTTTCTAATTCGATAATTCGTAATCAACAAATAACAAATGAAAATATGAAACAGAAGATTCAATTCCTCATAGTTTCGATGCTGTTCCTGCTCGCTACCCCTGCCGCACTGACAGCATACGGACAGCCGGTGCTGACCTTCGCCGCCCAAAACGGAACCATTACCGCCAAGGCTGGAGGCGCAACCATCACCTCCGGGGCGACGGTGGCACAAGGCACCACACTGACCTTCACCATCACTCCCTCGCAAGGATACACCCTTTCGTCCCTCACCACACAGCAGTTCATCTTCGGTGAGGACTTCCAGGTGAACAACCGTTCTATGGGCATAGACACTGGCACCGACGTGACCGCCAGCGCCACCTACAGCGCATCGACAGGTACCTATACCTACACCTGCACCATGCCCGCCAACAACTTCGACGTGAGGGCAGTGTTCACGCCAGTGCTGGCAACCGGCGTGACATTGAACAAGACGAGCGTCACACTGACATCGGCAGGAGAAACAGCCGCTCTGACAGCGACTGTGGTTCCATCCAACGCACTTGACGGCAGCGTGACCTGGACGAGCAGTAACGAAAACGTCGCTACTGTCAACAGCACGGGGGTCGTCACCGCTGTCGCCAACGGAACGACCACAATCACAGCCACAACAAACGACGGAACGAACATCTCCGCCTCATGTACTGTGACGGTGAATATCATCATCAGGGTATTGGCAACTGGCGTTACATTAAGCCAGTCTGCCATCGCGTTGACAACAGCAGGCGAGACTACCACTTTAACCGCGACGGTGGCTCCCGCCGACGTGACCGACGGCAGTGTGACTTGGACAAGTAGTAACACAAGTGTCGCCACCGTCAACAGCGAGGGTGTTGTTACCGCTGTCGCCAACGGAACTGCCACAATCACTGCCACAACAAACGATGGAACGAACATCGCAGCATCATGCGCCATCACTGTCAACATTTCCGAACCCGACACCGACATCTCCCAGATTGACAATGTGGTTTACATAGAGAGTACAGAAGTCTCGGCTGGCTCTGAGGAGACCCTGTCAATCAAGATGAAGAACACGGATGGAATCCAGACGCTTCAATTCGACTTGTATCTACCGGATGGAGTCGAGGTGCTGACGGACGAGGATGACTTCGAACTCATCGAACTGAGCACAGAACGTACGACTGCCCGGAAGATGGACCAGTTCAGTGTACAGAGAATGTCGAACGGAGCCTATCGCGTACTGATCAACTCCTCACGTGGTTACACATTCGACGGCACAGACGGTGAGATAGCGACTGTACAGGTGGGGATTTCTGAAACCATGACACCAGGCAACTATCCCGTCGTCTTCCGCGACATCGTCCTTGTCAACACAAGTTCGGTAGGCTATGAGACCGACTACGTCAAGTGTTCTCTGAATATTCCGGATTACAAGCCCGGAGATGTGAACAATGACACCAAGGTCAATGCCATCGACCTGAACGCCATCACCAACTACATCCTCGAACGCCGTGACTTCCCCTTCTCCTTCAACAAGAAGGCTGCCAACATCAACGGCGACAAGGAGACCAACGGTGATGAGAAGATCAACGCCATCGACCTAAACGCCGTTACGAACATGATTCTCAATCAGGGAGCCACGACTTCGGGTGCAAATAGACGAAGAGGCATTCTAATCCCAGATTAAAAAACTAAAATTCTCTAATTCGCAACAATCAGAAATCAACAAACAAAAAACGATATGAAAAGAACTTCAATTCTCTTGATGTTTTCCCTGATCGGCCTTCTTGCGAAGGCACAAGGAGACACAGACATTTCCTCGATGGACAATGTCGTTTACATGAATCCTGTGACGGTTGCAGCAGGTTCGCAGCAGACGCTGTCGATTTGCATGAAGAATACGGTGGGTATCCAGACCGTCCAGTTCGACATGATACTCCCTGAGGGCATCCGTGTGGCGCTCGATGAGGACGGTTTCGAGATGTTCAGCCTGAGCACGGCACGCACAACGGCCAGGAAGATGGACTCGTTCAGCGGCGTGACCATATCAGACGGCCATTACCGTGTACTCATCAACTCGACCAAAGGCAACACTTTCGACGGCACAGACGGTGAGATTGTGCAGGTGGTTGTCAATGTAGCGTCAACGGTCCAGCAAGGGGATTACCCCATCACATTCAAGGAAATCGTCTTGGTGGATACTGGGTCGAACGGATTCGAGACAGAGTTCGTGCAGACAACAATGACTGTGTCAGGCGTAGATGACGGCCGCATCCACTTCGACGAAACCTCGACGACTCTCCCGAACTACACACCTGGCGACAAAGAGCTTGTGACGATTGCGCGTACCATCAAGAAAGACCTGTGGAGCACACTGGTACTGCCGTTCAACCTGACGAGAGCGGTAGCCTATGAGGTTTTCGGAAACGATGTCCAGTTCGCGAAGTTCGACGGTTTTGAGGTTGACTATGGCGATGACGAAGAGAATGTCACTCCGCTCGGAATACTCGTTAAGTTCATTTCCTACACTATTCCTGCACGTGGGAATCTGGCAGGTGGAACGCCGGTACTCATCAAGGTCAGTGACGACATCACATCGATTGAGCCAGAGGACGAGGTAACGCTCACCAATACGGTAACCGATGTGGAGAAAGAAGATGAGTATAATACAGCTGGCAAATTCACCGCATCGCTGGTGAAGACCGTGGTGCCAGAGGACGGACTGTTCATCACTGACGAGCAGTTCTGGTACTCTGTGGGCAAGACCAACATCAAGGGCTTCCGCGGCTGGTTTGAACTGGATGCCGTATTGGGCGAGGAGACAGACTTCGGTGCGAACATCCGCTTTGTGGTCAACGATGCCACCGACATCCACGACATCGAACAGGAGGGCGTGAAAGCCAATGAAGGTTGGTACACCCTCGACGGTCGCAAACTCAGCGGCAAGCCTGCGCAGAAAGGAATCTATATTCAGAATGGCAAGAAGGTTAAACTTTAATTAGCGTTAGGCTCCAGGCTTTAGCTCTGGCAACTATTAACAGACACTAAAACGAAAAAACAATGAAGAAGATATATATTATACCTGCCATACAGGAAACAGAGATGGATTTGCACCAAGCAGTGGCTCAGACCTCAAGCGTGGAAGGCAACAACGGCATCGGATACGGTGGCGTGGACACCAACGGCTCCAAAGACCCCGACGCCAACCGCCGCAACGACTCCAACGTGGAATGGGGTAACCTCTGGTAAATTCGACGACATGTTTCATTAAGCGAATGTCAGTGATGGTTCCTGCGGTCTTCCGACCGCAGGAACCATCTATTTTCAACATGAAGTAGATGATGAGGTTGGGGTACGCAGGCTACCAACCTGCGAGAATGTCATTCCTTCTTTTACTCCCCTACTCCTCAGCTAACGTCTAAAGCCTAGTGTCTAAAGCCTACTAAGGACTCTCATAACCTATAACCCTTCACAATTTCTTAACTCTTAATTCTTAACTCTTAACTTAATAAGACCCTTGACTCTCGACTCTTGACTAAATAAGGCTAACACCTAAAGCCTAAAGCCTAGAATGCTCAATAATGCATTCATGCGTCTTTGCCTCCTTGTCATAGGTGATAGCAACAAGCAGGAGGTTCGAGGTGTATTCGAGCAGTTTCTTCGGGTACTGCTTGCGCTTGATTTGACTAATTGCAGAGTCTGCGTCCTTGTTGTATTTCAATTCCACGACCATGGCGGGTTTATCTACATGCTTGCGAGGAATGAACACCAAGTCGGCAAATCCTTTCCCACTGGCCAACTCGCGATGGATAATGTAGTCATTGCGAGCGTAATAGTAGGCGATATTCAGCACACAAGCCAGAGAATTCTCGTTGTTGTAAGAAAGGATGCTGGTGCTGTCATCATGCGCGGCATCCACACCACGCGCCACAGCCTCGGTATTACCAGCAAGTGTATCTAATAGCAACTGCTTCGACTGTTGCAAGGCACTGGCTACAGGCAACCAATTGCAGGCTTTCACAGCATTCACCATCTCGCCCGACACCTCCTTATTGGGAATGTAGCATTCCTCCTCTCTCCAGTTGTAGGAGAGATAGCCCAAATGGATGAGCAACGTCAGCACGTCATCGCGGCTCTGTATGATAGACATGTCGTTCTGGAAACCCGTTGGATCCACCATGCAACGCCCTCCTGCCAGCATCTTGATAATGTCATCCTTCAGCCCTTCGAAGTTCATTCGGATATAATCCGCCACGGCATCAAATGCACCCGTTGAGGCCCAGTAACTGCGGCATCTTTTTCTCCTGATGGCTTCCATCACGGAATTTGGGTTGAAGATTGAGGGCTCATCACCTATCTGATAGCCGTCGTACCATTTTATCAACTCGTCCAAGTCTGCACTATGCTTGGTGGACAAGGCTTCCACCTCGTCCTTTGTGAAACCAAAGAAACCCGCCATATTACCTGGCTCCACCATGGAGTATTCTTGGAAGTTGTTGAGTGCCGATTGGGTCTTGTATTTCTTGATGGGCAGGATGCCCGTCATATACACCCCGGCAAAAACTCTCATACCCGACACATCCTTGAACATGCGACGCAAGAGGTTCAGGTATTCGTCCATCACTTGGGGTTTGCTTCCAAACTCACGGCAGATGGCATCCCACTCGTCGATGATGAAGATGAAATGCTCGCCAGTCTCGATATTGATGCGCTGGAGATATTTCATCATGTGTTCCCCGTCCTCGTAGGCCACCTGTGGATAAGCTTTCTGAATGTCGGCAATCAGTTCTTCTTGTATGTGCGCGACAATCTGCTCATCACCAAAGCTGGTAATGAATGTGGTCATGTCGAGGTAGATGACGGGATACTTGTTCAAATGCTCTTCGAATGTTGGGTTGCCGGCTATTTGCAGGTCTGTGAAGAGTGAGCGCGAGTCGCACGAATGGTCGTAGTAGGCAGCCAGCATCTTCGCTGCCATCGACTTGCCAAAGCGGCGGCAGCGGGTCACACAAGTGAAACGTTGCTCTGTGAAAAGCGTATTGTTGACTACACCTATCAGCCCTGACTTATCGATGTACTCACTATTGCGGAACGACTGGAATCCAGCATTTCCGCTATTGATATATATGCCCATATTGCAGTTATTTTCATTGTTGCCACAAAGATAATGCAAATTGAGCGCAGAACGAAATAAATCCATTTATTTCTTATGCCGAAATGCAGCTTATCTTCGCTTCAATAGCAAAGATAATGCAAATTGAGCGCAGAACGAAATAAATCCATTTATTTCTTATGCCGAAATGCAGCTTATCTTCGCTTTAATGCAAAGATACAACTTTTATGACGAAACATGAAAGAAAGCGCCGATTTTTTGAAAAGGCAGAAATAGGACACCCTCATCCAACAGCGTACGCAGGCTGGAAGTTTGTTTACCCAGTAAGGCAAGTTTCCACTCTGCGCTTAACTAATCGGGGTGTTCGTGTTAAATTTGTGGACATTCATGTTTATTTTCAACATAAACCCAAATCGGTCATTAGGATTATTTAGTGCTATCTTGGTTGTTTTTAATTATCCCGAATTATCGAATTAGAGAATTATTTCTTGCGAACACTAATCGCTCGAATCTCTCGAATGGGTACGACCGCGGGGCGGTCGGGGAATTGCACGAATTGGCATGCTGAAGCATGCTGCCATGCGGAGGATGAGGGCAATGAAGGCTTAGCCTTCATTATTCTCAAATTCGTGATTATTCTGATCGCTATGCGGTCACAACATTGGCTCTGCCGAACTTGCGTTTCGTCAGATTCGGCAGACTTGTGCTCGGAAGAAATTCTATAATTCTTCAATTCATGAAAAAACTCTCTAATGACCGATTTGGATTCAACTGGTGTGGTTCTTCATCCTCTGTAAGTAGATGCCTGCCACCAATAATGTCAAATAAAATTACAAAAAACACACAAGTTTTAACAAAAACTAACAAAAACCGCCCAATCATAGCAAATAATTCAGAGTTTTATTATATATTTGCAAAACTTAACAACAAATCCTTCATATAGGGCAAATAAAGCTCGCACACATCATTTACCTAATTGTGTATCCATCTTCTACTTCGTAGATTCGACGGCAACAGATATCGCACGACACCACCTGCCATCATGGCAAGACCCTTCAGAAAGATTTGCTTTACTTCCTTTTAACTGCATAACTAAGAGACGTTTCAATACATGTCACAACTAGAACCACTTATTGCTGACCTTGCGCTGATCCTGATCTGCGCAGGTGTCATGACGCTCCTTTTCAAGAGCCTCAAACAACCTATCGTACTTGGCTACATTGTTGCCGGTTTCCTCGCATCGCCTAATATGCCCTACATGCCCAGTGTAAGCGACATGCACGGAGTCCATGTCTGGAGTGAAATAGGTGTGATTTTCCTGCTTTTCGCTCTTGGCCTGGAATTCTCGTTCAAGAAAATACTAAAGATGGGTGCCGCGCCCATCATCGCCGCAGTGTTCATCATCCTTGCGATGATGTATGTCGGTGCATGCGTGGGAGAAATCTTCGGATGGAACCAGATGGACTGTATCTTCCTGGGCGGCATGCTTGCCATGTCATCGACCACCATCATCTTCAAGGCATTCGATGACATGGGACTACGCGAGAAACGCTTTGCCGGACTTGTGCTCAGCGTGCTGATCATCGAAGACATCCTTGCCATCGTTCTCATGGTGATGCTGTCAACTCTCGCTGTCAGCAAGGAGTTTGAGGGCACCCAAATGCTCTACTCCATCCTGCAACTCGGCCTCTATCTCATCCTTTGGTTCACCGTAGGACTCTATTTCATTCCACTGGCACTGCGCAAACTGAAGCGTCTGATGAACGACGAGACCTTGCTCATCACTGCACTCGCGCTCTGCTTCGGCATGGTGGTGGCAGCATCAGCCGCCGGTTTCTCAGCCGCTTTCGGTGCTTTCGTGATGGGCAGTATTCTGGCTGAGACCGTCGAGGCAGAGAAGATCGAACATCTGGTAGCCCCAGTGAAGAACCTCTTCGGTGCCATCTTCTTCGTGTCGGTCGGCATGATGGTGGATGTGAATCTGATCATCGAGTATATCGTGCCAATCCTCAGCATCATCGCTGCAGTCATTCTCGGTCAGACCATACTGAGCACCTGCGGATTCCTGCTTTCAGGACAGTCGCTCAAGACTTCCATGCAGTGCTCCTTCTCACTCACTCAGATCGGTGAGTTCGCCTTCATTCTCGCCACCCTCGGCACCTCTCTTCATGTCACCAGCGACTTCCTCTATCCTATCGTGGTGGCAGTGTCGGTCTTTACCACATTCACCACGCCCTATATGATCAGGCTTGCAGAACCAACCTACAAAGCGCTGATAAAAATGCTGCCCGCAAGGTGGATTGCCAAACTGGAAGGCAACAAAAACGAGAAGGACGAAAAGGACGAGAAGCCTTCGAGTGAACTGCAGCAAATGTATGACGCTTGCTTCAAGCGCTTCGCTTTCAACATGCTGATCAACACGGTGCTCTGCATAGCCATCATGGCCATCATGTACTATTACGGTCAATCCATCATCGCCAGCATGGTTCCAGAAGCATGGGTACACCCTGTCACTGCCATCATCGGTCTCATCATCTGCAGTCCTTTCCTGTGGATGATGATGCGTGCTGAAGCCGACACGCCCGAGGTCAACAAACTCTGGGAAAGTGGTGCTCGCTGGCGCGTTAGAATCACAGCATACGGACTGCTGCGACTTGTCATCACCGCTGTGGTCATCAGTTACTTCGTGGACTATGCCATTCCTGGCAGCACATGGCTCGGCATATTCGCCATCGTGGCTATCATGGTCCTCATCTACTTCTCATCAGCTTTGGAGAAGCACAGCAAGAAAATGACCGAGAACTTCACAGAAAACCTCAATGCTCGTGAGAAGAACAACGAACAAAAATAGAATCACAAAATCATAAGAAAATGAAAAAAATCAAATGGACTTTGATGCTCAGCTTAGGGCTGATAGCATGCGGGCCAGAAATGCCCCAAGAGACACCATCATCGTTTGAAACGATGACTGTCAAGAAATCTGACGTCGAACTTCCTTATAAGTTCAGTGCCAGAATGAAAGGACAAAACGATGTGACTGTTACGCCCCAGGTCAGCGGACAGCTGATGAAAATCTGCGTGACAGAAGGACAGCAGGTGAACAGAGGACAGACGCTTTTTATCATTGACTCAAGGAGCGCGCAGCATGAAGTTGAGGCCGCACAAGCCAACCTTCAGGCTGCCCAGGCTAATCTTACTGCCGCTACAGCACAAGCCAACAGCGCCAAACTGGAATATGATAGCAACAAGAACCTGTACGACAAAAAGATTGTGAGCAGCTACATGCTTCAGAATTCACAGAACAGCTATAACCAGGCACAAGCCGCAGTCAGTCAGGCTAAGGCAGCTGTTGCCCAGGCACAGGCCGCCTTAAACCGAGCGAGGGTCAACCTCAGTTTCTGCACCATCACAGCCTCCGTATCGGGCATTATCGGTGAGATTCCTGTGCGTGTTGGCGATCAGGTGTCGCCCATGACGCATCTGACGATGCTGAGCGGCAATACGACGATGTACGCAGAGTTCTCAGTGACCGAGGCCATCATCGAGGCCATGGTTCAGAGTGGCATGAAGGCTGACGATGTTGACAAATACATCGCCAACCTGCCAGAGGCTACTTTCGTGATGAAGAACGGAACGGAGTATCCTCACAAAGGACGAGTGGTCAGCCTCACAGGTGTGGTCAATTCTGAGACAGGAACGCTGACCAGCAAGGTGTCTTTTCCCAATCCCGAAGGCCATCTCTACTCTGGCATCCAGGGCACTTTGGTCATGCCTTTTGCAGAGAATAACGTGATTGTCGTTCCACAGAATGCAGTGGTGCGCATGCAGGACAAGTCATTTGTATATAAGGTGAAGCCAGACAGCACGGCTACTGCAGTAGATGTGACGATTCAGGATATTGGCAATGGCAAGGATTTCATCGTGACCAGCGGACTGAACGTTGGTGACCGAATTGTCACTGTTGGTGCAAACAATGTGACCGAGGGACTGCGAGTGCTGTATCCTAAATCGGCAGAGGCGAAGAGTAAGGAGAAATAGTGATAAGTGACAAGAGATCTTCCGCAATATGAAAAACAATATTTTCATCAATAAATACGTGATGGCGTGTGCCATCTCCATTGTGATCGCGCTGGTGGGCTACATCTCGATGAGCACACTGCCAATTGAGCAATACCCCGACATCGCACCTCCTACAGTGGCAGTCAGCACCAATTACTCAGGTGCCGACCAGAACACGGTGATGAAGTCGGTCATTCAGCCGCTGGAAGAAGCCATCAATGGTGTGCCCGACATGGACTACATGACTTCCAAGGCATCGTCTGACGGAGCTGTGGAGATTAGTGTCTTTTTCAAGCAAGGCACCGACCCCGACATGGCAACGGTGAACGTTCAAAACCGCGTGACTCGTGCCCAGGCCTTGCTGCCTGCCGACGTGAACAAGATAGGTGTGACGGTAGAGAAGCGTCAGAACAACATCCTTCAGATTTTCGCAGTGCGCAGTGCCGATGGCAAGTACGACGAGAACTTTGTGTCGAACTATATCGATATCAACATCAAGCCCCGACTGATGCGTATCACAGGCGTGGGTAACGTGCAGAGCTTTGGCAACACCTACGCCCTACGCATCTGGCTGAAGCCCGATGTGATGGCTCAGTACAACCTGACACCTGACGATGTCTTCGCTGCCATAGGCGGACAGAGTTTCGTATCAGCAGTGGGTTCGCTGGGTGAACAGTCGGAAAACTCCTACCAGTACTCCATGCAGTACAAGGGTACGCTGAAGACGATTGAGGAGTTCAACAACATCGTGCTTCGCACCAGTGGTGGCGGCATGCTCCATCTGAGCGATGTCGCCGAGGTGAAGATTGGCGCCATGAGCTACACCTTCACTTCAAATATCATGGACCGTCCGGGTGCCATGTTCCTGGTATTCGCAGCCCCTGGCGCCAACGCCACAGAGGTGAATGCCCGCATCAACAAAACCTTCGAGGAGGCGAAGAAGACAATGCCCGCCGGTCTGGAATTCGTGACCCTGATGACCTCCGACGACTTCCTCTTTGCCGCCATACACAACGTGGTTGAGACGCTCGTCATCGCCATCATACTTGTAATCCTCGTGGTGTACTTCTTCCTGCAGAACTTCAAGGCCACCATCATCCCCTCGATTTCGATTATCGTATCGCTGCTGGGCACCTTTGCCATTGTTTCGTTGGCAGGTTTCTCGCTCAACATCCTGACGCTGTTCGCTTTGGTATTGGCCATCGGTACGGTGGTGGATGACGCCATCGTGGTGGTCGAGGCCGTCATGGCGAAGATGGAGGGTGGCATCAGCGATGCCCGGGAGGCCACCCGTCAGGCCATGAACGAGGTATCGGTAGCCGTTGTCTCATGTACCTTGGTCTTCATGGCTGTGTTCGTCCCCGTCATGTTCATGCCAGGCACCTCAGGCACCTTCTTCACCCAGTTCGGTGTGACGATTGCCTCGTCCGTTGGTCTTTCGTGCATCTCGGCCCTGACGCTGTGTCCAGCGCTCTGTGCCATTATGATGCGTATGACTGAAGGCAAGAAGGAAGGAAAGAACCTGAACTACTATACCAAGAAAGCCTACACTGCCAGCTATAATGCAATATACAACAAATATAGCAAAAGCGTGCAGAAGTTCATCAAGCGTCCAGTCCTGGCATGGAGTCTGCTGGCAATAGCAGCCGTGCTGCTGGTGTTCTTCATGAAGAGTCTGCCATCGGGTCTCGTGCCTCAGGAGGACCAGGGTGTGTTCCTGGCTGAAATCCATGCCCCAGAAGGTAGCACTTTGCAACAGACCCGCGAAATGGTGAAACAGGTGGAGGAAAAGGTGAAGAAGATTCCTGAGCTGGAAAGTTATGCTGTAAGTTGTGGCTATGGCATGCAGGTGGGTGCCAGTTCCAACTACGCCACCATGGTGGTGCGCCTGAAGAACTGGAGCGAACGCCCGGGTATGGAACATCTGCTCGGTCTCGTCGCTTATCGTTTCTACATAGATTGCAAGGACATCAAGAACTTACAGGTGATACCATTCGAGATGCCTCAGATACCTGGCTATGGCACGAGCAACTCCATCACGATGGCTGTCCAAGATCCCACCGACGGCAACCTGTCGGAGTTTGCCAAGCAGACCGAGCACTTCCTGGCCAAGCTGTCTCAGCGTAAGGAGATAGGTTCCACCATGTCAACATACTCAGAGCGCTTCCCGAAGTACCAAGTCGATGTCGATGCAGCCCAGTGCAGCCGTGCCGGTGTGTCGCCTGCCCAAGTACTCAATACGCTTGGTACCTATTGTGGAGGAGCCTATGTCGGCAATTTCAACCAGTTTGGCAAGGTCTATCGTATCATGGCCTCCGCTTCTCCTGAATATCGTCTTGACCCTCAGTCGCTCAACAATATCTTCGTAAGGGTAGGCAGCGGCAATATGGCTCCCATCTCCGAGTTCGTCAGTCTGAAGGAAATAATCGGTCCGTCCAACATCGAGCACTTCAACCTGTTCCAAAGCATCACCTGCTACATTACACCTGGAGGTGGCTACACCGAAGGTGATGTTCACAAGGTCATAGCCGAGGTGTTTAAGGAAGAGATGCCAGCTACAGCCAGTTACGAATACAGCGGTATGTCGCGCGAAGTAGAAGAGGCTGCCGGCTCCAATGCCACAGCCCTCATCTATGTCATCTGCGCCATCCTCATCTACCTCATCCTGGCTTCGCTCTACAACTCGTGGTTCACTCCGTGGGCCGTGCTCCTGAGCGTGCCTTTCGGTCTGATGGGTGCCTTCGTGTTCGCTTATCTTGGTTATCGCAACGAAATACCAGGCATGGACAACAACATCTACCTGCAGACGGGTGTCATCATGCTGATTGGTCTGCTGGCCAAGACTGCCATCCTCATCACGGAGTTCGCTTCCGAACGACGTGCCCAGGGAATGAGCATCCCAGAGGCGGCACTCGAGGCCTGCAAGGAGCGTTTGCGCCCCATCTTGATGACCGTGGCTACGATGATTATCGGTATGATTCCACTCGTGATCACAGGTGGAGCAGGTGCCAACGGTAACCGCGCCCTCGCTCTTGGCGTGATCGGCGGTATGACCATTGGTACCATTGCGCTTCTCTTCGTCGTGCCGGCTTTCTTCATCGTGTTCCAGAAACTGCACGAAAAGTTCCAGGGTAAGACCCAACCCAACGAGGTTGAAGTGGAGCCCTCCAAATAAACCGTAAAAAAAGAACGACTATGATAAGGATTCCAAGACCAATTCTTGCCTTGAGGCGAACGAAAAGGCTGATGTCGGGAAAAGGACTTTTAGCAACGACACTGCTGGCAGTGATGTGGAGCCAAAGTCTGACATTGTCGGCTCAAAGCCTTCTCCATAAAGCAGACAGCTTGTTGACTGCAAGATACCGAAAAGGCGGCGTAGATACGACATACGTTGTGCGCCCCAAGACCAATTGGACCATCAGGGCTCGACTGAATGTGTCGGGCCAAGAGATTGAGGACGAAGGGCACGACCAAGGGCAATATTTCAAGTCGGAGATCGAGGCCAAAAGGAAGACCACAGTGAGCCTGGGGGTTACCTACCTTGGGGTTTCGCTGAGTGTAGCCCTCAACCCTGCAAATCTGTCGGGGAAGGATCACGACTACGAACTGAACCTTAACCTCTACGGACGCCGCTTCGGTTTTGATGTCATCTATCAGGATGCCAAGAACTTCAAGGGATGGTACGACCAAGAGGGCATGGCCCGAATGGATTTGCAGGAGGATATTCTGAAGGTGAAGACGATGAACCTGAATGCCTACTACGTATTCAACCACCGCCGCTTCTCCTATCCCGCTGCATTCACCCAGAGTTACATCCAACGCCGATCTGCGGGCAGTTTCCTTCTGGCGGCTTCATACATGGGACAGAATGCCACACTCGACTGGGAAGAGGGATGGAAACTGAAGATGAACAACTTCAGCCTCGGAGGTGGTTACGGCTACAACTTCGTACCGGGAAAAGGCTGGTTGCTACACCTCTCTGCACTCCCCACTTTCATCGTTTACAGCAAGACTTCCATGAAGTTCGGAGACGACAAGGTACCGATGCACTATCAATTCCCCGAGGTCATCATCACTGCTCGAGCTGCCGCGTTATATCAGTGGAGCAACAAGTTCCTTGGCCTGTCAATGGTCTATAACTACACCAATATCGGAGACAAGGATGACCTCGCTGTGTATAACAGCAAATGGAGAATACGTACTTTCTTCGGCTTCCGCTTATAGTAATGAATTGAACTTTAGCAAGTGAGAAGTCGGCCTGAAAGGCCAATATCTATTAGCCCAGGGCAACGCCCTGGGGATATAGGAAGGTTGCCCCTTCAGGGCGCACTTGCTAAAGTTGAGTAATGAAGTATAAACAAAGTATAAACAAAGTGATCATACAAACAATGAGAAAGAATATCATCCTCATCTTATCCACTCTCACTCTGATGGGCTGTGGCATCTATGACAAGTATGAGCAAAAGACACCCACACCCAACGATGTCTTTGGCACCAGCCAGGACATCAACAGTGCCTCGGGCGACGCTTCTATAGCTCAGATGTCGTGGAGAGAGTTCTTTACCGACCCGTTGCTCCAGCAGCTTATCCAACAGGTACTGGACAACAACACCGACCTTAACTCCGCACGAATCGCAGTGGAGAAGTCAGAGGCTGCACTCAAAACCGCTAAACTGGCATACCTGCCTTCCCTCGCCTTTACACCGCAGGGAACGATCTCCAGTTTCGATGGCAATGCCGCCACAAAGACCTACAACCTCCCTCTGCAACTGTCTATGGATATCGACGTGTTCGGATCCATCACCAACAAGAAGCGGGCAGCCAAAGCCGTGCTTCTGCAGGCTCAGATGCAGCAGGAGGCCGTGCGGTCCAACCTCGTCGCAACCACGGCACATCAGTATTTCATGCTACAGGTGCTCGACCGTCAGTTGGAGATTCTGACCATGACCGACAGCCTGTGGAGCAAGTCGCTCGAAACAGAGAAGTTGCTCTGGGAGAATGGTAAGGCTTACAGCACCGCTGTCAACCAAATGGAGGCATCCTATCTGAACGTAAAGACGCAGATTGTTGACAACCGTCGAAACATCCGCGCCGTTGAGAATTCCATCTGCCAGTTGCTGGGTGTCACACCACAACACATCGACCGACAGAAGTGGGGATCGTCAATCCTGCATCATGCCGAGGCTATGGGCAACGACGCACAAAAAATGTTCGACACCAAGTACCTGAAGATTGGCGTTCCTGCATTGATGCTGGAAAACCGTCCTGACATACGCATGGCTAACCACGCTATGGAGGAGGCTTTCTACAACACGCAGGCCGCGAGGGCTGCTTTCTACCCAAGCCTCACGCTCAACGGCTCGGCTGGCTGGACCAATTCTGTAGGCGTCATCGTCAATCCAGGCAAAATACTGCTCAATGCCGTAGCAGGACTCACTCAACCCATCTTTGCACGCGGACAACTGATTGCCAACAAGAAGATTGCCAAGCTTACCGAGCAGGACCTTCAGAAGAAGTACGTGCAGATGGTGATCGATGCTGGCAATGAAGTGAATGAGGCTATGGCCGACTGTCAGGCAGCACGCGAGAAGCACCAGTACCTTACACGACAGGTGGAGGTGCTCCACGAGGCATACAACGGCACTCACGAACTGATGGACAATGGCAAGGCCAGCTACCTTGAAGTGCTGACGGCGCAGGAATCGCTCCTCGAAGCACAGCTTGGACAAGCCATGAACATGTTTGACGCAACCGAAGCTGTCATCGCTCTATACGTTGCCCTTGGCGGTGGAGCCAAGTAGCATTGATTGAGACTAAGACAATATAATAGCCGCCAGCACAGGCCTCTGTGCTGGCGGCTATTATATTGTCCTTATCACCTATAGAAACCGCAAGGTCTCGACCTTCTCGAGTTTAGCTTTAAGGCGCGGCATGAGAGAGCGACGTTGGCGAAGGGTCATGGTGCAGTCGGTGTCGTAGCCTTGGGAGATGATTTGCGGCTCCTCCTCCTTGACAATGCGCATCACGTCGTTCATGAAAGGATACTCGAAAGCGAAAGAGATGTCCTGGTCCACTGTCTTCTCAATGATATCGGCAACGGCCAATGCCTCGATAGCCGCCTGTTTGTAGGCTTGTATCAGTCCGCTTGTACCCAATTTGATACCGCCGAAATAACGCACGACGATGATCAGGATGTCCGTCAGTCCGTAGGAGTTGATTTGTCCGAGTATCGGCTTGCCTGCCGTTCCCGAAGGTTCCCCGTTGTCGTTGGCTCGGAAATCAGTGCGTTCAGCACCGAGCATATAGGCATAACACACATGACGGGCATCATAGAAACGTTTTTGGTAGTCCTTAACCAGCTCCTTGACCTCATCGACGGAACGCACAGGGAGAGCGAAAGCAAGAAACTTGCTCCGCTTCTCCGTGTATGTGCCTTCAGATGGTCTGCTGATGGTTTTGTATGTGTCGTCAGCCTGCATAAATTGATATTCCCTAATTGCTAAAATCAAAAGCCTAAAGCCTAAAGTCTAAAGCCTAAAGCCTAAAGTCTAAAGTCTAAAGCCTAAAGTCTGAAATCATCTCACATCTACCGACGTGCCTTTGCTATGTCCGGCGAAACTTGGAGAGTAGGCGCACTGCACGTTGGCCAGTCCGTCGGAATAGTGTCCGCTTCGCACCACCACAAGGTTCATATCGAGCGTGCAGGTGCCACGGCGGAAGATATCGAAGAAATAGTCGGTATTGCTGTCGTGAACAGACTGATAGTAGCCTTGGCCCGTCTTGTAGCGATAACCAGAGAGTTGTTCCTTGGGTTCGAAACATGCCGCGCGCTGGCAACGCAGACTGACAAAGTCCATGTCGCGGTCGGCGGTGACAGTCAGACGTACGGTCACATTCTGTCCGATTTCCAGTTGTTCTCCCTCCTTCAAGTCGCGCATGGATGTGCTGCCATCAGCGTTTTTGGTCTCCACCAGATATCGGCGGGTCACCTTGAGTTCTGTACCCACATCGCCCACATCCTCGCTCTTGGCTGTGTATTGCACATAGACCGCACCCCACGAGAGTCCAGGTGTGTCCTTGGTCACCTTCAACGTGTTGTTGGTCTGAACAGCAGTCTTAGGCACCACAGTCTTGAAATAGCCCAGTCCAGGTGTCATCTTGCCCATATCCACATCCTGACCGTTGAGGGTGACTACGGGTCGTTGCGGATCGTGGAAGAACTCCTCCTGTGCTTGGTCGCCACTGAGCAGGAGGTCAACGGCATCGACAGTGTTGAGGGCATTGTCCCAAGCCTGTGTCTGCTTCTGGCTGATGAGCCAGAGCTGCATGTCGTGCAGATAGGAGTCGGAGTCGGCGAAGTCTGCGCGGAACTGCTTCATGGCCTTCATGGCCGCGATCTGAGTGGGCAGTTTGTAATCGCGCCAAGAGTAGAGGGCACGCCCTGTGTTGTAGTGACGTCCCTGTCCTGGTGTGAGCACTGAATACTCTCGCAGCGACTTCAGCAGTCCGAGAGCCGACTTATGACGGCCAGCGGCATCGAGCAGGACTGCTGTCTGTGCCCATCCGTAGATGGTGTAGTCCTTCTTCATGCGCTTCTCCACACAGTCGAGATAGTACTGCTGCAGTTTCTCCACTTGTGCGCTGTGCTTGTGCTTGGTGACAAGACTGACATAGAGATAATGCAGATCGAATTCTGAGGGTTGTGGATGCTTGTCGTATTTGAGTCGTTCCTTGTAATCGTTGAGCACATCCTCGTCGAGCCAGTCGAGGGCCTTGTTCATCATCTTTTGGGTCTCTTCGTCGAGCAGTCCATGCAGGTGAAGCGACGCAAGATGTTCGGTCACAGTGAGCGTGGTCCAACTGCTGGCTTCCATGCCTTTGAACCAAGGCCAAGCACCGGTGTTGAACTGCAATTCACCGAGTTTCTTTGTTGCCACATTGATTCTGCGTTGCAGCAGGTTGTCGTCGAAGAGCTCCACCAGTCTTGCCCGTTGTTCGGTCTCCTTGTCAGCGTAGAGCATCCATGGGGTCTCGCGCTGGACGATATTGCGCAATTCCTCGTTGCGCTCCAGTGGACTGGTCAGCTGTTCAGGCGCCTCATTCTTCCAAGCCTCGATGACGGTGCGGATGGCTGGCATACGCTCCACGAAATGCCGTGCGATGGCATTGGTGTAGAGCGAGGCACTATAACTGAAGGCATCGTCCTCTGTAGGTGTGGTGAGGGTCTGTATGGCCTGTATCACGGTCCATGCGGGTGTGTCGGTGTATTCGAGCGTGATCTTGTCGTCGCTGTCGGCCGAGAAGGTATTCTGCGGCACCTTCACCTCAATGTCCTTACTGCCTTGTTCAATATAATAAGGTATAGTCTCAAGGACGCGCTGACGCGAGTCGAGCACAGGCAGATAGTTCTGCTCACCATCGCTGAAGTTGTCGCTCACAGCCACAATCTTGCAGACGAGCATCGGATGCTTGACATCGGCATCGTAGTCGAATGCCACCTGAGTTGTAGCGTTGGCATCGAGTGCGAATGGCACATCCTGTCGCGCCACTTCCTCGCCTGTGTCGGCATCGGTAAGCAACATGGTTGCCGTTCCCTTGAGTGCCTTGTCAGTCTGGTTGATGACGGAGGCGGCAATCCTTGCCTTGTCTCCGTGGCGCAAGAACCGTGGCATATTGGGTTGCACCATGAAGTCTTTCTGTGCCTTTGCTCGGGAAGAGATCAGGCCATAGTCCATTTCCTTGGTGTTGGCGAATCCCAGGAATTGCCATTCAGTAAGGCTTTCTGGAAGGTGGAAGGCAATCTTCACGTTGCCGTCCTTGTCGGTGAGCAGGTTGGGCTGATAGAAGGCGGTTTCGGAGAAATCGGAACGTGTCTTCACATGGTCGATGTCGGGCGACTCAGATGTGGATTCAGCACCACTGGCAGACACTTCTTCTTCAGCTTCATCAGATTCCGTTACACTGGCCTTTTGTGCCCCAACAGCCACTTCTCTCAACATGGGAGCATTCCTCATCACCACAGCACCAGCTACTGGAGCAGCGTCCAACGCCTCAGCGTCTGCATAGAAGACTCTGCGGTAGAAATTGACGGAACCATAATAGAGCGTATTGACATCGAAGAATTCCTGGCAATCGGAGAAGTCGGCAAGGAACTTGAGGTTGTCGAACTCTCTCCTGTATTCCTCCGGCGCGACAAAATCGACTTTTCCATTGATTCGCAGCACCACAGGTTCATTGCCATAGCTTGCGGCGAGTCTGAAATGCGTCAGGCGTCGGTCGAAAAAAAAGCCGAATCTCCAGGAGTGCTTGTAGATTTGGTCGAGCGAGGCATCATACATGGTGGCAATCAAGTGTGCTTCGGCAGGTTTGTTGTCCTTGTCCTTGATGTTGAGCACCCATTCCTCGTCCTGACCAGGGAGCAACTTATCTCGGAATGTAGCCCACTCCAGTTTCAGATGCTTCTCGGGTCGTGCGAGTGCAAAAGTCCAGCTGCGGCTGTGCAACTCACCATCTTTCACATAGAAGATGAGCAAAGATACTCCATCGCCATATTCTTCCTTATACTTGATGTCGAAGACTTTCATCTCCGCCTCTCCGTTGATGGGGCGGTATTCGATGAGTTCTCTTTCGGTCTTCAGATAGTAGTGCATATAGAGGTTGCCTTTCTCCTTGGGTGCGAAATAGACGCGTGCGCTCTTGGTGGAAGAGATGTTGGAATCCTCACAATAGAGCCAGTCGTCGGTGACGTCCATCTTCTTCTCTGTAGGAGAGAACACGATGAACTTTGCATCCCTTGCCTCCACCTTTCGCCCTTTGGAGTCGGTAGATGTCATCTTGAGGACATAAGTGCCAGCTGGCATCTTGTCGAGTGGCAAGACGATGGGGATGTCGGTCTGGAAGTCGGCTTGAGCCACCACTTGATTGTGGTCCGACCCTTTAACAATGCAGTACTGACCGCTCTTCTGCAACGCCTGGCCTTTGGGATTGGAGGCTTTGATAGTGAATTCCGCCTTTCCCTTGCTCTTGTCGATTACAGACTTGATATCAGCAGAAAGGGAGAACTCCTTGTCGGCCAGAGGAAGGATGATGCTGCATGTCTGTGTCTCGCCAGCAAGGTTGGTCACTTTTGCCGTGATGCGGTACATGACAATCTTGTCGTAAAAAGAAATGTAATCGTCGGGGGATTCGTCTTCATCCCCCTCCTCGTCCAACTCTTCTTCAGCGAGTTCAGGGTCAAAGAAGACAGGGATTGCGAATGAGCCGTCGTCACGTGTCTCCACTTCACCGCTTTCCTGTTCATCCCATCTGCGATTCCAATAGGACCAGTAGTCGGTCTTGCAAGTCTCAATGGTGTATTTCACTTGTCCGCTTTGTACCGGTACCCCCGAGAAAAGTGTGGCAACGCCCTTCACCTCTATGGTGTCACCATAGTCATAGACATCTTCAAAGGGCTTCATTTCCGCCTCGAAAGTAGGTCTCTTATACTCTTCCACTCTGACGTAAGATCTGCCATCGGCAAACTCCAATCGGTAAGATCCCAGCACACTGGTTTCTGCCGGTATCTGGAAATCGGCCGATGCCAGTCCGAAGGCATCGGTGGTGACGGTCAAGGTATCTACCGTCCTGTAGTTCACGTCCTTGAGTGTGAACTTAGCCGTCTTGTTCTCCATGACATTTACTTGGTCGCCACATTTGCTGTAGGCGATGACGGAGGCATGTATGGTCTGTCCTTGCCTGTAGATGGAACGGTCGGTGAAGATCTGATAGTAAGTCCTGTATTCTCCATCGGAGGAAAGGGAACCTACACCTACATTTCTTTCGATTTCCAACGATTTGTCTTTGGGTGTGCGCACAGCCTGGAGGGTATAGTAGCTGTTCTCAAACTCTGGGTCGCTTTTGTAGTCGAAGATGGCTATGCCCTGCGCATTAGTCCGTAAGGTTTGCGTCTTGCTTTTCTCATCTTCCTCGTCTCGATATCGTCCCCACCGGCCTTTCTTCAACTTCCTCACGACCTCGCAGTTGGCAACGGGTGCCCCAGTGGTGATATCCACCACATGCACTTTGAGTTTTCCGCGTTGATAGCGATCTCGGTCGTCATCAGTAGGGATGCCGACAGCAGTCAGCATGGTGGTGCCCACATGTATCTGTGTGGCCTCAGTGTCGAAGCCACCTAAGAGGTTGATGGAGTACTCCCCTGCCCCAAGTGCCACATAGACGGTGTCGCACTGCTCCTGCAGATTCTTGGTGTAGGTCAGTTCCTTTTCCACCACTTTCTTTTTGCCATCGAGGATGACGAGAGTCAGGTGATCGACATTGGTATATCTGATGGCGATGGGAATCCGATCGGATGGCGCCTGATAATAGGTTACACTGGCTCTTGCACTCGGGCAAAGCAATGATTCCCGCAATGACTTAAGGTATTTCTGTCGTTTGGTTCCGTTGGTTTGGTCGATAGCCTTGTTGAGGAAATCGAGCTCTTCCTGCTTGTCGGTGATGAAATACTTATGATAGACGATGCTGATGTCGGCGATAAGTTCCTTGTCGCTAGTTGCTGCCAACATCTGTTGGAGCCTGTCGCGCAGCTCCACGTATCGTGCATGGTATTTGCTGTTTTCCTTGCGGGCCAAATGTAGCGGCATGTCAGCACACTCAGTCTGAATGCGCTTGAGTTCCACCAGGGCGGCTTCAGTGGCGCGGCCTTCCTGCGTGTAGAAGTCTTTGATTCTTCCAAGCATGGCAAGCCGTTCGTCCACCTCCATGAGATCGGACGAGAGTACGATAGAGGCAATCATCGACAGGACGTCGTTGCCAAAGAAATGCTCGGAGTCTTTGTAGAGTTTGGTCAAGGGATCGAAATCAGTGGTTTTCACCTCAGCCAGTGGTTTGAAATCCACCAAAGCGCTGTTGAGCAATTCTTTGCGACGTGCCTTCCCTCCTGCCTTGGTGTCGTCGTCGCGGATGTTATAATAGGATTCGAATCCCTCATAAGTTGTGGCGATCAACACACTGAGCATGGCTCGCTGGACAGGGTCGGTGGTCTGCGCGAGTTGTTCTTCCAATTTGGCGATGTCACCTTTTAGGCTGTCGGGGTCGAGTTCTTCCTGCAGAGAGAGTCTGACAAACTTCGCCTGTATCATCTGATTGAAATTGCCTTCTTTCTCCGCTTTCCGAATGATATCGTCCACACTGCTGAGCGCGGACTTGGGCAGTCGTTCGGTCCTGAACTTAGCCACATCGCTCCACATGCTGTCGTAGCTTTTCTGCCCGAATAAGTCCATAATCGAAAAAACCATAATAGTCAGGATAAAGATTCTGAGGTTGAACATTCTTTTCATCATTGATCATAAGTTTTTATGTCCAGCACAAAAGGGCTGGCAGGTTGCATAAAAAGTTACTTACTCTCTCCATACTGGACTTGCAAAACATCATCAGACGCCCAGCAACCAGCATTCGACCACAAATTAAACACTATTTTCGCAAGTGACCAAACAAGATGTGATAAAAAACGAAAAATTATGATTAAGAATGCAAATCCAACATCAACCAGTCACCCTGACATACGAAACTTCATCTTCCACACAACACTTGATGCAGACGAGGCAAGAACTTCTGCAAAAGGATTGAGGCCAACATACAAAGAGAGACAACCAGAAACACCTTTAAGGCAAAAAGCAAAAGGACAAGACATGGATACGACGTAGCCACCTCCATCATTCTCATACTATAGAATCCTGTGAGAACTACACATAATTGGTTCACGAAGTAGGTAACATCAAGGATAATAAAAGCATGAAGGGCATAAATCATAAAGGAAGTACCCTGCCATCTGGTCAGGGCATGCCTGAGAAAAGCGAACAATCTGTTTCCGTTGCTTCTTTTCAACAGCCATGAAGTGCAATTCAACACAGTCATCAATTCGAACAACATATAAAACGGATGCAAAGACCTACCCTCATCCGACAAAAGAAAACCATAATGCAGTTCGACCATCAACAAGCAGCATGTCACAATACCTATCAGTTTTCGCTTAGCGTAAAAGAATTCAGACAAGTCTATGCCATTCAACGAGAAAAAGGCACCTAAACCAAAAAAGAAAAAGCCCTCTGAACTAAAACCGGAAAGGACAAAGGATGTTTTTGTGACAAACAGAAATGCCAATATGCCAATTGTTGCAACAGCCAGTGGAGCATAACGCTTGCCACGGGAGTGTAAGAGACAATAAAAAAGAGGCGTTAAGATGCTCAGCACAAGCAAGTTCCTGATATAATAGAAAGGCAAAAGGATGGGGTTGCGGGATGAAGCTGGATTACCCCACATATCAACAGCTTCAGGGTTCAATACCCTGCCGTCCCAATATAAGCCACGCAAACCTCCATGAGCGGATATCCAAGCTACAATCGACTCATAGGACTGGCCGTGAAAAAGACAATCAGCAAGCTCCGGACCTATCAAGTAGAGAATGTAAAGCGTGTTCCAAAGCAGGTAAGGAATCAGAAGCGAGCGGACCCGACGCATCATTTTTCGCTTCCATACCTTGAAGTCCCAATCATCCAAGTGAATGAAAAACAAATAGCCTGATATCAAATAGAAAAACTGTATTAACGAGGAAAACAAGAGCCTGGAAAACAAGAGCGCCTCAGCAACGACATTACTTCCAAGGCTTTGTGTTGGCAATTGATCCCAATGCCAACCTTCGATAGTAAAAAAGCAATGGTGCACCACGACAAACACCATCATGGGGTAGCGCAGCACATTGATGAATTCAAAGGTAACAGACTTTTGCTCTTGCATTGACATTTTTACGGACAGTAATAAAAAAGGGAGCACTCCCACCCCGCTCAGATGGGATGTGCTCCCAAACAACTATTTGTCGAGGTCGATCAGTTCGTATTTCTTGCTTCCCAGACCGATTTTCTCTGCGTAATCGGTGATGTAGGTGCCGTGCTGACGGTTGATGCGCTCAATGAGTGGTTTGTTGTCGTCGCCTGGCTTGCCTTGATAGTTGAACACTTTGTCGAGACATGCTTGGTCAACAGCCACGGGGTCGAGACTGGCAAGAATGCCCATGTCCTTGAGTTTGGGTTCAGCGGGATGTCCGTCGCAGTCGCAATCCACCGACATGTTGTTCATCACGTTGATGTAGATCACCTTGCCGTTCATGTAGTTGTGGACAGCCTGCGCGGCGGCAGCCATAGACTCGAGGAAGTGGTCCTGAGTGGGACCGGCTGCGATATTTTCGGGTGTCCAAGCCAATTTGACATCGTCGGTCTTACCGGCTGAATGGATATATGCCTTTCCGGCAGTGGAAGCCACACCGATGCTGGCGTTCTTCAGCACTCCACCGAAACCACCCATGGCGTGGCCCTTGAAATGTGCGAGGTTGATCATGAAATCGTAGTTAGGCAAATGACCGCCCACGATGTCATATTTGATGTGCTTACGATCCTGCACAGGGATTCGGATCTGGTCGTACTCGTCCATGATATCCACGGCGAAAAGGGAGTCAAAACCATGCTCGTGGATAGTCTGCCAGTGCTGGCCTTTGTCCTGGCGTGTGCCACCGTAGGCCGTACAGCACTCCACGATAGTGCCATTGACTTCTTCTACCAAGTTGCGGATGAGCGTAGGCTTGAGATAATGGGTGTTGCCTCCCTCGCCGGTAGATATTTTCACAGCCACCCTTCCTTCAGCCTCCACACCTAAGGCTTTATAAATCTTGACCAGCGACTCGGGAGTGATCTCGCGGGTGAAATACACTTTGGATTGTGCATGGGCACCTGCACTCAGCAATGCCACAAATAAAGTCAGTAGTAATCTCATCATTTTTCCTTACATTAAAAAAACATTACTTTATCTCATGCAAAATTAATCATTTCGATTGGTTTTTAAACGAAAAAGTTTGTTTGTTTATCATTTTTTATCTTTATTTGCCACAGAATACCGAAAAAACGCACTTTCCAGCGATAGCCAAAGGCCGACAGCCCGTCTTCACGACCTAATTCCACGGGGTTTGCAAATATGTTTCAAACAAAGAAATTCATGTTACAAACTATGATACATGCTTTCAAAAGCTGTTGTAACTTTGCACCCGTCTAACCATGCTTTTCGAAAAACAAAGGCTTCAGGCAACAGACAACGAATGATGATACAGAACTTCGAGAAAACAAACCAAAAACATCAATAATTCACTAACTAAAAGCAATGCTTATGAAAAAGAAATCATTACTCATCGCATCGGCACTCATGCTGGCTGGCGCAGCCAACGCACAGCAGGTGCTGAAGATTGGTTTCGAAGCAAACGAGAGCAAGGGTGTCTATACCACCAAGGACAGCACCCAGTTCGCTGGTTTCTTCGCAGACCACATCAACCTTCAGGCAGGCGACGTGTGGAACGAAGCTTCAACCGAGGCCCACACAGGTTCAGCCGCACTTGAGGTCAACAACTCCGGCATCGCAGCCGGCAATCCATGGGACCGCGGTTTCAAAATCCGCAACATCTCCCTGGAGCCAGCCACAAGCTACCGCATCTCTTACTGGGTGAAAGCCGATCCGACCTACATCACTGATGATGGCAGCAACGGCAACACCTCCATCAAGAACTCACTCTCCATCGGTTTCGAACAGGTTGAGGCTCCTATCGTCTCTCCTTCAGGCACTGAGTACTACTACAACTACACCAGTGGCATGAACAGCGACTGGCGCAAGATCAGCAACTTGACCTTCTTCACTGACAAAGCCACCCAGGATGCTGTCTTCACCAAATACAGCAAGAACGTGAAGGAAATCACTGAGGCTGGCGACACCATCTTCTACAGCGACGGCATGACCGCTTTCGCCGACCAGTATTTCATCACCATCAACCTCTACAATCCCGGTATCTACTACCTCGACGATATCGTGTTGGAGAAAGCCACTATCGCCGGCATTGAGTTCAACGACTATGCCATCCGCGCAGATTTCGGTTATCCCACCAACATCGACGAGCTGGCTAAGGCCAACGGTGGCAGCGTGTCGGTTGACCCCTCTTGTGTGAAGGTACTTGTCAACGGCACTGAGACCAAGGCTGACTATGTGGAAGGTAAGCCCGACGGCTTCCTCTACATCTTCTTCGAGGAGACAGAGCTCCAGCCTTCTGATGAAGTGAAGGTCAGCTTCACTCCCGCAGCCGACTGCCCATTCCAGTACAACACCGACCGCCGTCCTTCTACAGACGTGGAGAGCGAGATGGTGCTGCTTCCTTTCGCCGACGAAGTGGGTATCTTCAACGGCTACATCGAGGAAATCCCCGACGCATGGACCGCTCCTGAACTCGTGAGCACCACCCCTGAGAACGAGTCATTCGAACTCGACGGTGCAAAACTCGGTCAGGTTTCGTTCACCTATGACAAACCTATCGACATCACCTCTACTTCCGTAGTGATCAGCAGCAATGGTAAGACCACTGACCTTACCAACAACATCTCTGTGGCTGCCGACGGTGTGACTCTGGTTGTTCCTGTTGGCACTCTGGCCGACGGTGAATACACCATCACAGTCAATGGCATCGCCAGTGCTTTCGGTGAGCAAGCCATCAGCGACCAGACACTTTCTATCCAGACTGGTAAGGACACAGACACATCTACATCTGAGGTGATCTACGACTCTAACTTCGAGAACGAGCCAACAGGTTGCATTCCTGTAGGTTGGATCACTTTCAATGAGGCTGGATTCCACCTCTATGGCTTCAACGACGACGGCAGCCAGTACAACTACAACTGGGGCGGCAATCCTGGTGGTGGTGGCACCCGTCTATACGAGGGCTTCAGTGGCGACTTTGTGAAAGCCATGTATTGGGGTACTCGTGGAACCAACGAAGGTTATTGCACATTCGGCGAGCAGGTGAAAGACTACATCCTCACCGATGGCAGCATCGACCCCGAAATGCCTGAAGAAGTGGCGCTCAAGCTCGAAGGCCGCAAGTATCAGGTGAGCTTCCTGATGGCAGCATGGAAGGGTGAGCCTCGCTTCACCTTCACTATGGAAGACCTCGACGGCAACGTCTATGCACAGTTCTCCGACATCCTCGCTTCTCCCAATGTAAACGGCGTACAGGGCAAGGTTTCCGGATCAGTGGCTTGCGTCACCGACTTCACACTTCCCAAGGATGGTTATTACGTGATGCGCTTCACTTCTCAGGAAGCACAGTGGCAGGAGTTCCTGCTGGCCGACCTGAAGGTGATCACCATGCCATCGAAGGCAGCCTTCTACAAGCAGAAGCTTGCTGTGGCTGTCGAGGCCGCCAAGGCCGCTCTTGCAGCCGCTGAGGACGCTTCTTACGAAGGCGACACCAAGACAGCCCTTGTTAACGAAATCGCTACAGCTGAGGCTGGTGGCTACACCGCTCCATCTGAGGTGAATGCCGAAATCGCTAAACTCGAGTCTCTTGCCGCAGCCTTCACTGCCCGCGTGAAGAACATCGACGACTTCAACGTAGCTATGGCAGAGGCTGAGATCGCAATGGCTGAACTCACCGACACCAAGTATGTCAACACCGACGCTTATCAGACCGCCAGCGGCATCATGGATCAGTATAAGAATACCAACCCATCCGAACTGGCTGACGATATCCTCGCCGACATCGCTCCAAAACTGACCAACGCTGCCGCTCAGCTCGCCAAAGTGAAGGATTGCTCCGACCTCCTCACTTGGGGTATCTACAAGGCCACTCAGACTGCCGGTATCATCGGCACTAACGGTGAGGAAGAACTCAACGCCGCCTTCAACGCTGTCACCGACGACCGCGACGTGGCAAGAGCACTCAACACCCTCAACAAATACCGCATCTATGAACTCATCATCAACAACGAGTTCTCTGAGGACTACATAACCGAACTCTACGACAACATCGTTGCTGACTCTCTCGTGGTGAAGGGTATCGAACTCACTGGCGCCATCCAGAATCCTAAGTTCTACCGTGAGTTTGGCAAAGACGGATTCCCCGGCTGGACCATCACAGGAACCACTCCAGGTTTCGCAGGTACCGCTCCTTCTGAAATCGAATACGTCACAGCAGGTGGTATCAACAGCTACGGCAACAACAACTACGACATGTCGCAGACACTCGAAGACCTGCCAGTAGGTATCTACGCTGTAGAGATCGACACCCGTACTCCTGACAACTGCAAGCCTATCAACGGTTATGGCTACAACGCCCAGAACGATGAGACTGGCGAATGGGATATGTACTCTTACGCTCAGGGTGACGGCGACGACGCTCAGTCCGTACGTCCATACCGCGCAGCAGGTGCAAGCTCAAGCCCAGTAGGTGTCATCCACGACATCCAGGTGAAAGAAGGTAGCCTCACATTCGGTGTTCATGAGAAATATGTTTCTGGCAAGGCCATCGATACAAACGGTAACCCAACAGACTTCTGGACAGGTACCTCTCAGGTGGGCAACGCACGCCTCTTCTTCGTAGCTCCACTCCCAGGCTTCGACTATGCTACAGGCATCGAAGAACTGAAGGCCAACGTCGAGCTCAATGCCGTTCGCAAGGAATTCTTCACTGTCAGCGGTGTACGCACCAATGGCGCACAGAAGGGTATCAACCTCGTGAAGTACTACGATGCCAAGGGCAACAGCGTAGTGAAGAAGGAACTCGTGAAGTAACAACAGACTACTGTAGGGACACGACGTGTCGTGTCCGAATGACAAAAAGAGCGTGGGAAATCCCCACGCTCTTTTCTTATCAATAGCCAAAAATGCGATTATCAATGTTCAAAAATGCGAGTTAAAAGGGGAGTTTAAATATGAATGGTGGTGCAAAGTTACTAATTACAACCGCAAAATTCGTTTTACCTTCCAACACGCATTCATCAATATTTTTCATAACTTTGCACTAAAACACACGCGGGGGGTACGCAGGCATCCCTGCCTGCGATGATGAATTGCGCGTCCTCTGGACGCGCCAATCCTGACTTTTTCCCGTGTGCCCAAGCATTCCATGCTCGGTGCGATCATCCGGAAGGCGGTTAGGTAAGCCGCCTTATCATGGCGGCCATCAATAACCAATAACCATTACACCCCCAATAACCATTACAAAAAATGTCATACCCCTAAAACATTTTTGCATAAACATATTGCAAGAATATACAGAACAAACCTAAAATCACCGAAAATATGCAAATAAACATCACTTTTGTATAAACATCCTAAAAAAAGTGGAACTAATGAAACATTTAAAAACTGGAGATTTTTCTTACAATTTTCCTAAATAATTTTCCTATAATTTTAGCGTGCTGAATATTGTCACGACTCGGCATAGCTCAAGCAAGCTTGGCTCTGCACTCGCTGCTCCAATATTTGAGCGAAGCAACCCTAAAAGATTATAGCCTGAATAGACACTCGCAATCGGTTTTAAAGAAAAACAGACTGAATGTTTGTATTTTGTCCGAAACTGTTTGTAATTTTGCAACATATTTTTCTCATCATGCAAGGACTGATTTTCGACATCAAACGATATGCCATACACGACGGGCCAGGCATACGCACCACCGTCTTTCTGAAAGGGTGTCCGTTGCGCTGCCGATGGTGCCACAACCCCGAAAGCCAACACCTTGAGCCAGAGCTGATGCCACAAAACCGCAAACTGGGCGACCGCACTTTCGTTGACAACCGAACGGTGGGCTACACCATCACCCCAGAGGCGCTCATGAAAGAGATCCGAAAGGACCACGTCTTTTTCGAGGAGTCGGGAGGAGGAGTGACCTTCTCTGGCGGTGAGCCGCTGCTGCAAGCCCCCTTCCTTTTAGAATGCCTCCGACGATGCAAAGCCGAGAATATCCACACCTGTGTAGATACTGCCGGCGCAGTCCACACCCCGTTGCTCGACGAGATATGCCAATGCACCGACACCTTCCTCTATGATGTGAAGACGGCCAAGGAACCGACCTTCAAAGACTATATAGGCACCCCCTACTCCACCGTCATCGACAACCTCCGTCGTATCGCAGAAGCCGGCACTCATATCATCGCGCGCATTCCCGTTATCCCTGGAGTCAACGACAGCGAGAACGAAATCGACGCCATCATCAACCTGCTTGCGGGAATACCCCAGATTCATGAGGTCAACCTCCTTCCCTTCCACCGCACTGGCGCAGACAAATACAAGCGACTGGGGCGCACCTGGGATATGGGCAACACCCCCAACCTCAAAGCCGAAGACCTGACTTCCATGCAACAAAGATTCGTTGATGCTGGATTCGAGACCAAAGTTTAGGCATCTTTTTTCATGAATACCAATTATTTTCGCCAAGAATGACTTGGATTTCATTTTTTGTTTGTATTTTTGCTTGATAATCAACTTTTATTACTAAGGACTCGACTAACTAACCTAAATAGATCAAATTATGAGCAAGGACAAACCCACAATCGAAGAAGTGTTCTCATGGATGAGAAAACTCTACGATGAAAGCCAGGCATCACTGACTTCCACAGAGAAGTATGAACAGCACATGTATGGCACCATGGTGCAGCGCCACGATGACAAGAAGTTTATCGTGAGGATGCTCGACGAGACTTCACAAATCCGCGACAATAAGAAGCTGGCCATGCGTGTGAAAGAACTCATCGATCAGTACGGCATTCCCAAGTTCCTTGGACCGTTCGACCATTTCTTGTTCCAAATTTACCAGTCATTTGGCTACCTCTCGCCTTTCCGACAAATTGCCATACCCATCGTGAAATGGCGTCTGCGCCGCGACACAAGTCGAGTGATCATCGATGCGGCACGCCCCAACCTCACCAACCACCTCTCCACACGATTCCAACAGAAGATAGGACAGAACGTCAACCTCCTTGGAGAAGTGGTGCTGGGCGACGGAGAGGCCGACAAGCGCTACAAGATGTACCTTGAGGCTCTCAAGGAACCCGACATCAACTACATCTCCGTGAAAATCTCAGGCATCTACGCCCAGACCCATGCGCTCAACTACAAGGAATGCTTCCCTGAGTTGGTGCACCGCATGTCGGAACTCTACCAAGCCGCCATCGACAACCCCTATGTCGATGAAAACGGAGTGAAACGCTCGAAGTTCATCAATCTCGACATGGAAGAGTACAAAGACGCCCACTTGACCATGCGTCTGTTCAAGCACGTGCTCTCACTGCCCCAGTTCAAGAACTACGAAGCCGGCATTGTGGTGCAGAGTTATCTGCCCGATGCCTATCTGTTCCAGAGCGAACTGCTCGACTTCGCCCGCCAGCGTGTGGCTGAAGGAGGAAGCCCCATCAAGATGCGTATTGTGAAAGGTTGCAACCTCGACATGGAAAACATCGTCAGCGACCTACGCGGATGGCCCAACCCTGTTCGTCCGAACAAGACCGAGGTGGACGCCAACTACCTGCACCTCATCGAGCGCGGACTTCTCCCCGAGAACGCCAAGGTGCTCCACATCGGTATGGCAAGCCACAACCTCTTCACCATCTCCTATGCCTACCTGCTCACCCAGAAGTACGGCACACCAAAGGACTGTTTCTGTTTCGAGATGCTCGAAGGAATGGCCAACCACGTGTGGAGGGCACAGTCTAAACTGGGCAACCACGTCATCCTCTACACCCCAGTGGTGAAGAACGAGCATTTCCTCAATGCCATATCCTATCTCGTGCGACGCATGGACGAGAACACCGCGCCCGACAACTTCCTCACCCACTCCTTCAACCTCAAACCCGACACCAAGGAATGGAAGGAACTCCAGCAGCAGTTCATCGACGCCTACAACATGAAAGACACCATCACCCACATCCAAACCCGCACCCAGGACCGCAACAAGCCCTATGTAGGTCAGGAGCCTGTGGATGAGATGATCAACGAACCCGACACAGACTTCGACCGCGAGGTCAACCAGCAATGGGTGGAAAAGATCTTCGCCAAATGGAAAAGCGCGGGCAAGCAACCCGTAGAAGCGGCACACACTGACGGAGAATGGCAACCCGGTGAGATCCTGCCCACGCAGATTGGCGGAGAGACTGTATTCAATGACGACAAGGTGAAATATTTCGACCGCAGCCAAGAAGGCGAGGTGGAAGTGTGCGAGATGTCGAGAGCCGACGTGGCGCAAACACAGCAAATCCTCGCTATTGCCGATGCCGACCCCAAAGGCTGGAGAAAGACCACGATAGAAGAGCGTCACCAGATCATGTACAAGGCAGCCAACCTGCTTGGACAGATGCGTGGCGACCTCATCGGTTCCATGTGCTCCATCACGGGCAAGACCGTGGAGGAAGGCGACGTGGAGGTGAGCGAGGGTATCGACTACTGCCGCTTCTACACCACGACGATGAAGAAGTACGCCGCACTCGATGACGTGGAGTTCTGCGCAAAAGGCACAGTCCTCGTGCTCTCGCCATGGAACTTCCCCTGCGCCATCCCTTGTGGCGGCGTGGTGGCAGCCCTGGCCAGCGGCAACACCTGCATTCTGAAACCCGCTACCGTAGCGGCTCCAGTGGCTTGGCTCTTCGCCAAGGCGTTCTGGGATGCCGGCGTACCTCGCGAAGCCTTGCAGGTGGTCATCACCAACCGCGAAGCCACCGACCTGCTCACTTCGTCTCCAGTGGTGAAGCACATCATCCTCACTGGCGGCACGGAAACCGCACAAACCATCGCCCGCAAGAACCCAAGCAAGCCCCTTTCGGCAGAGACGGGTGGAAAGAATGTGATGATACTCACAGCCAGCGGCGACCGTGACCACGCCATCATGAACGCCTGTCGCTCTGCCTTCGGCAATGCTGGTCAGAAATGCTCCGCCTGCTCATTGCTGCTGGTTGAACGCTCCGTATATGACGATCCCGAATTTATCGAGAAACTCAAGGACTGCGCCACCAGCTACAAAGTAGGACCAGTCTGGAACGCCGGCAACATCGTTGGTCCGATGATTACCAACAAGAACGACAAACTGGAACGCGCCTTCCAGCTCGACGCAGGAGAACGTTGGCTGGTGGAACCCAGTTTCGTAGATGACAAGAAGTACATCATGCGTCCGGCAGTGAAACTGGGTGTGCAACCCGACAGCTTCACCTTCCGCACCGAACTCTTCGCGCCACTACTCGCTGTGGCTCCTTTCGACACACTGGAAGAAGCCGTGGCATTGGTCAACAGCCTCGACTACGGACTGACCAGCGGACTGCAGTCGCTCGACGAGAAGGAACAACGATACTGGAAGAACAACATCATGGCAGGCAACCTCTACATCAACCGAGGCATCACTGGAGCTGTGGTCAACCGACAGCCTTTCGGCGGCATGAAACTGAGTGCCTTTGGTGGAGGTGTGAAAGCCGGAGGTCCCAACTACTGCGCTTGCTTCCTGCATTTCCGCGACAAGGAAGGCAGCACCACCGACTACAAGCAGTCCTACCGCCTCTGGTATGAGAAAGAGTTCGCACACGCACGCAACATCCAGCCCAAAATCAGAGGTGAGCAGAACGTCTTCCGCTACCTTCCGCTCAAAGGCGGCATGATCCTGCGCTTCGGCAAGGAGGATACAGTGGAACAGGCTGAGATGGTGGCTCTTGCCGCCAAGATTGTAGGCACCCCGTTGACCATCTCAGTAGAGCCCGATGACACACGCCTCGACAACGGCGCCGCATCGCTCAACGGAGCCAAGGTGAAGAAACAGACACTCCAGGAGTTCATCGCCGACATGAAGAACTTCGAGCGCATCCGCACCCTGACCGACCAGTTGCCCGACGAGATTTATGTGGCAGCCGCCGCAAACAACCAATACATCGCCACAGCCGCTCCAGTGAAAGACGGCCGCATTGAACTCATACACTACATCAAGGAACAGTCCATCGCCAATGAGTACCATCGCTACGGGTCGCAGATAGAGGTTCCTAAAGTAGAAGATTAAACAAAGAGAAGAATAACAAAAAGAGAACAAATATGAAAATGACAGACAGAATCAGAAGGTTGCGTGAGCAAAGCCTGAATGCGGTCAACCGCATCACAGCAGAGCGCGCCTTGCTGATCACCGAATTCTACAAGTCGGGCGTAGCTGATGCCGAGCCTGTTCCTGTGCAGAGGGCCTTGTCGTTCAAGTACATCCTCGAACACAAGTACATCTGCATCAACGACGGCGAGCTCATCGTGGGCGAACGAGGCCCTGCGCCCAAAGCCACACCTACCTACCCTGAAATCTGCATCCACTCCATGCAGGACCTGCAGATTCTCAACGACCGAGCCAAGGTGTCGTTCAAGTCGGACGAGGAGACCCGCGCCGCCTACCGCGATATCATCATACCGTTCTGGAAGGGTAAGAGCAACCGCGACCGCATCTTCAACAGCCTGCCACAGGAATGGAAAGACGCATACGCAGCAGGACTCTTCACGGAGTTCCAGGAGCAGCGCGCCCCAGGCCACACGGCACTTGGCATCAAGATGTTCCACACAGGACTGCTCGACTTGAAAGCACGCATCGCCGACAGCATGGACAAGCTGGACCTTGTGAACGACCCAGAGGGTGTCGATAAGCGTGATGAGCTGCGCGCCATGGACATCGTATGCGACGCCATGATCATGTATGCGGGCCGTCATGCAGATAAACTGGAAGAACTGGCGGCAAAGGAAGAAGACGCCAAGCGCAAGGCTGAACTCACTGAGATGGCACGCATCTGCCGCAAGGTGCCTGCACATGCCCCTGAAACAGTTCATGAGGCACTGCAGCACTACTGGTTCATCCACTTGGGCGTGGTGACCGAGCTCAACCCTTGGGACTCTTTCAACCCCGGCCGTCTCGACCAAAGCCTCTATCCTTTCTATCAGAAAGAAATGGAGGAAGGCACCACCACCAAAGAACAAGTCTATGAGGTGCTGCAGTCGTTCTGGGTGAAGTTCAACAACCATCCCTCCCCACCCAAAGTAGGCGTCACCGCCGAGGAGAGCAACACCTACACAGATTTCTGCCTCATCAATGTGGGCGGAGTGAAGGAGGATGGCAGCGACGGAGTCAACGAGATGTCGTACATTCTGCTCGATGTCATTCAGGAGATGCGTCTGTTGCAACCCAGCAGCATGATCCAGGTGAGCAAGAAAAACCCGGACCGATTCATCCGACAGGCTGTGGAAATCATCAAGACGGGATTCGGACAGCCTTCAGTGTTCAATACCGACGCGCTGGTGCAAGAGATGCTCCGCGCTGGCAAGGACGTGAAGGACGCTCGCAATGGTGGTTGCTCAGGATGTGTGGAGACTGGCGCTTTCGGCACCGAGGCCTACATCCTCACTGGCTATTTCAACCTGCCTAAAATCCTGGAACTCACGCTCAACGACGGTTTTGACAAACGAACAGGCAAACAACTCGGACTCCACACAGGCAAAGGCACAGACTATAAGACTTACGAGGAACTCTTCAATGCCTACAAAGCTCAGGTGGCACACTTCATGCGCATCAAGCTCACTGGCAACAACATCATCGAACGCATCTTCATGCGCCACATGCCAGTGCCTTTCCTCTCAGTGCTCATCGACGACTGCATCGCCAAGGGCAAGGACTACATGTGCGGTGGCGCGCGCTACAACAGCAGCTACGTACAAGGTGTGGGACTGGGAAGCATCACCGATATGCTGACATCACTCCGCTACAACGTCTATGACAAGCACAACGTCACTATGGCGGAATTGCTGGAAGCCCTCGACAATGACTTCAAGGGATACGAGGAACTGCAGTACCAACTGGTCTATAACACGCCTAAATACGGCAACGATGATGACTATGCCGACGAACAGGAAGTGGCGGTCTTCGACATGTATTATGATGTGCTCTCCGGACACAAGTCGCCTCGTGGAGCCGACTATCGGGTGAACATGCTGCCAACAACCTGCCATGTCTATTTCGGCAAGGTGACGGGTGCCACTCCTGATGGACGCAACGCTTGGAAGGTATTGTCGGAGGGTATCTCGCCCGTACAGGGAGCCGACACCAACGGACCGACAGCCGTCATCCGCTCCGCAGCCAAGATCGACCACATCAAGACAGGAGGCACATTGCTCAATCAGAAGTTCACCCCATCGCTGCTTTCCACCGACGAGGGATGCTACAATCTGGTGCACCTCATCAGGGCATACTTCCGCATGGACGGTCACCACATCCAGTTCAACGTGGTCAACGCCGACACCCTGCGCGACGCACAGAAGCACCCCGAGAACTACCGCGACCTGATCGTGCGTGTGGCTGGATACAGCGACTATTTCAACGACCTTGGAGAAGACCTGCAGAACGAAATCATCTGCCGCACAGAACAAACCACCTTCTAAGAAGATCAACAAAACCAAAATAAAACAATGAAAGTATATCAAAAACCCGATTTCAACGTAACAGAATACCAATTAGGCGGTCTTGTGGCTTTGTCGTGGAGCGACGAAGAAACCGACGAGGCACTCACAAATGAACGCATCGACAACTCAAGCAACTGGGAGGACGACTTCTGGGAGTCGCGTGAGTGATTCAAACGCGTGTTCTGTCAATCAGCAAAAGCAGGCATAGCCATCCACCGCTACGCCTGCTTTTTTGCAATCTGTAGGGACGCGACGTGTCGCGTCCGCTATGACTCAACCACAACATACCGCGTCCGCTATGGCATCACCCACGCCACGTCCCTACAATCAATCAGCAAATCACAGGTTTAAAATAAAAATACGGACAGGAGCTATTGCCATCTCATTGACCTTTAGCAAGTGAGGAATCGGCCTGAAAGGCCAATATCTCTTAGCCCAGGGCAACGCCCTGGGAATATGTAACCCAAACAACCAGCGCCCTGAAAGGGCAAAATCATTTCTTTTATTCATGATGGTGCCCTTTCAGGGCGATTCTATCCGCTCATATTCACTTGCTAAAGTTGAATCATCTCACTTTAGTAGATGCAAAAAAATGATAAATTCAACGGAGTTGCGCCATAATTCAACTAAAAATGCTATATTTGTAATCGCTAACCCAAAAACATATTCAAAGATGAGAATTTCAACGATTTTACCAACTATCCTACTAAGCTTATGGGTTGCAAATGCCTCGTACGCACTTACACCTGAGCATCAGCCCAAAGGAGCTGAGCAAGCTATCAACTTGTCACAAGAAACGACCAAGAACAAGACCAAGACCGTGGAGATAGCCTCACTGCCTACATCCATGGAAGAGCTGCAGGCTATGCCTGGCATTGACCTCAAAGATGAATTCCAAGTGGCAGCCATCGTAGTGGCGGTCTTGTGCAACTACGAAAAAGACCCTCAGACCACATTGGAAATGATCGACTTCCTCAATGGCCCGACCGACGTCAGCACCTACACCAAACAGTTTATACGCGACCGACTTGCCGGAAAGCAGTACAAAACCTTCTCATTCTTCCTTGGCACCTCGCCTCAAAACAACTACCAGGCCAAGGCGCCCTACAAAATCAAGGTCAGCTCCAACCCCTACAGCTACCAGAACGAGAACTACGCCACACTCTACCTACAGTCGTCGGGAGCCGACAACCCACGCCCCATCAGCCTGCGCAAAAAGCCCAGCACAGGACAATGGTTTGTCGTGGATTTCAATTTCCTTGCCGACATCCGTATTCCTGTAGAACAAGACGAATGGTACTAAAGCCTAAAGTCTAAAGACTAAAGACTAAAGCCTAAAGTCTAAAGACTAAAGACTAAAGCCTAAAGACTAAAGCCTAAAGTCTATGATTCTTATGGGGATGCAGCCCCTGGGCAGCATTCCCATTTTTACCTCAATCCTAAAAAAACAATAAAAACATGAAAGCAACCAGCATCACAGTGACACTCCCTGTGTCAAATTTAGAGAACAACCGTTTTATCGTCGTTTATCAAAACAAAAAATACAGCATCAGGCTGCATCCCTCGCAAAAAAACATTAACGAAGGCAGCGAACTGCCATTTATTGTCACCACAGACGAAAACGGGAATGTGACAATCAAGCAGAATTTCAAATCCAAATTAAGCGAAATCTATAGAAAAGATGCCATTAAGGATTTTACGGTCAAGCGAGATTACAGGCCCAATGGCTCAGATTATGTGGAGATCATCGATGAATATGGTTTCACCACTTACTTACAACACCTCACCATCAACAAACCATTTATCAACGGACAGAAAATCAAATGCAAGGTCATTGGCATCACAACATCCCGCCCGATAGTCAAATACTTTTCTGAAGGCTACAACTCCGAAAAAGACATCAACGCACAATACATCGAACAACTCATTCTCCAGCAAAACAACACATCCGACGATTCCAGCACAGACGAGGCCGCTCTTGACGCCCCGACATGGGACATCAAGACCTTCGCCAACATGCTGCTATCCAACGAAAGCCATGGAGCCTTCAATGCCGAATGCCACCAGTGGGTACTCAACATCGCCAAGGAATCCGACAGCCAACCAGGACTGCTCACCACCATCAGGGAACAATGCAAAAACCTGCTGGAACGCTCTGAACTGCTGAAAAACTGCTCGAGCGACAATGAGCGCGACTTCTTCCAAAACCGAATCACATTCATCATCGAACGAATAGGATACTTTGTGGAAGCCCAGAAGATGCTGAAGGAAAGCGAGAACAAGGACATGGACAAAGCCTCTGAGTTTGTGGACAACATCCTGGAGAAACTGAAATGTTCGGGCTTCATCTACCATCCCAACAAGAACTTCTCCATCATGACATGCCTCTTCCTGCTCTACCCCGAACTGATGAGGCAAAAAATAGAAAACCTTTTCGAAATCCTCCGCAACGACTTCCATCTTTGGCTCAGGGAACCTTTCAGAAGTGAGTTCATCAAGCAACTGGAGTTTTTCATCTCCATGACCACCCCCAAAATATCTCCTGCTGAAGGCATCAACCAAACCATCCAGGATGCGGTCTCAGCACTTGCACTCCAGCTGCTCTTGGCCAAAGACGACAGCGACGACGAACTCCTCGACATCGACGTCAACCGATCCATCTTCCTCCGGCTATCCTCCCACTTGGTGTCCAACAACTCAGACACAAAAGCTCTGCTCAAAGGAGCCTACATGAGCCTCATCGGAGTGAGGACCATCGGACAGTTCTACAATGAGGAACAGACAAGCAACCCTGTGGGACTGGCTATTGTCACCGCCAACAACAAAGGCGTCAGGAACCTCAACGAGACACCTCCTAACGTGGAATTCACCGGATCAGGGGTTGTGATGACATACAATAAGGAGGGATTCCGTTTCTATCCCGCCGACGCCGCCGAAACCAGCGAGAACGTACTGCCAGAGGGACTGCTCGACTGGAACACTTTCCGGGTATGTATTCCTATACAGAAAGGCACTAAACTAAAAAGCAACACCACCGACCTGTACCAGTACCACAAACTGTGGAATGATATCGAATTGGGACTTTTCAGCCCCCACGAATCTGGCTCTAAAAAAGAGGCGAAGAAGCAAACAGCATGGGTCGGAGCCGAGGTGAAAGTCTTGATCACCCACCAAGACCTGAAAGACAACAACAAATTCTACTGCCGAATCGTAGATGACAAATACACGGGGGAGGGATTCGTCTTCGTACAGTTCACCAAGAACAAGAACAAACGAGGAATGGTGGGATACGACCCCAATCCAAACATCCAGTGCTTCATCAACAACAATGGACGACACATGCTGCTGGATGCAGAAGTGGTGGACAAACTCGAGGATGGCACTTTGGAATTCTCCATGCGCGAGAAAATCAACCAAGCCCTTCTTGAAGTCGATTATATAGAGACCATACAATGCTCGGTGGGCAAGAAAGCCCCCAATGTGAGGACCTACCCAGCTGTCAGCTTCGAAGGTGAGTCCATTTCCATCGACGGCATACCCAAAGACATCACACTCAAACAAAACGACATCGTAGAGGTGAAACCCAAGAAATTCGACGGTGGATATGTGCACACAGAGTTCGTCCGCAAGTTGGAAGGGGTGACCTTCGACATCACCGACGCCTTTCGCGAACTCATGCTCTTCTACAGCAACGACGAGGAATACATCGACCCTGACTCCATAGTGGAGGTGGAAGACAACGAGTCGCTCGATGTCATCATCCCACCCAAGCACATCAACGAACTCATCGCCATTATCGACCGACTGTCCGTACTCGACAACGACTACGTGAAAGCCTACAACTATCTGGGAATTGCAGTCGTGCTGGCTCGAATGCTGGGCAACAATGAACAAGTCAGCTACTTCAAAAAACGCATGGAGATGATCCTACTGCTCCATGATTTCGCCAAGAACGACTCGGTGGATGAGGAGAGACTGAACAAACTCAAGGATATCGACAGTGACCTGTTTGAAAACTTCACCTTCTTGCGCACGAGAATGATGCAACTACAGATAGTCAGCTGCAAGGGATCGATCTCAGCAGCCGACAACGAGTCGCTCTGGCGCATCATCAACAGCAACGAATATCAGGATTTGCATAAACTCGCCTCCTGCGTACTGGCCCACAACCTCATGTACCACAACAACCTGATCGAGATTGCCGACACCATACACGCTGAGATGAAACGCCTGCTCAATCTCAAGGGAGAGATATCGGAGAAGAAATACTACGGCAAGGAAGACCTCTACACGGAATTCAAGATGTCGTTGGTCATCCCTGAGAACAGCACCAAGTTTGATGCCAAGGCACAAACCCACAAGATCCTGGAGGAAATCTGCGCCATGCTCAATGCCAAGGGCGGACACCTCTATCTGGGCGTGAACGACATGGGCATCGGCAACGGCATCGCCGACGACCTGCAGTATGAAGCCTTCAAGGGCAGCGTGGATAAATACATGGTCTATCTCAACAACAACATCAGCAACCAACTGGGAGAACGAGCCGACCGATACTGCAATGTCACCGAGGACACCTACAACGGCTTCACAGTCATCGACATCGCCATACGACCCGCCAAAGAACCCGTCAAACTCGATGGAGAATACTACGAACGGCGCAACACCTCCTCCCGAAAGGTGAAGGAAATCGAACAGTTCATCAGCGATTTCCAAGAGGAAAGAGCACTGATGGCACAGCACGCAGAGGAGGCTGATGAAGATGACAACGATGACGACAGCCAATACGATGAGGCAGCCCACAAGACGGAGGAAACAGCCACACATAGTGAGGAAAGCCATGCAAGCACATCAAAAAGCTCCATGGTGGAGAAAATCGCTACCAGCCAGTGGAGAAACAATGCCCTGCACGACTACGAAGACAACTACCAGAACGACATCGTCGCCTACATTTATTTCACAGACGACGACAACTTCAAGGTGACTTCAGAAGACACTTGGGAGGACGATGAGTCGAAGTTGGCATTGGTCGTCCACGAGGACGAGCAATCAGAGTATCTGATGATGGTCTATGACGATGGCACCATCAACAAGGTGGATATGGAGGAGCTGCTTGAAAGGCGAAAAGACACATCCTATAAGTATGCCAACGGCAAGAAACTGGTCTTTGCATGCCCAGCGAAAAACGATGACGCGCTGCTGATAGAAAACAAGGCCAAAAATGGCACGTCATACCTTCGGGTGGACGATATCAGCAACATGGAAGTGACAAAAATCAACAGCCCAGGTTTCATGACCACAGAGATTGAACTCGGAGACATCGTCAGGTGCGAGACCATACCAGCAGAGATGAAGCAGGGCCTCAACCTCAATTTCTCGAAGAAGGCTTACGGATTCGTCAGCACTACGGAAGATGGCAAGAACGTACTCGATATCCTTCAAAGACTCGAACAGAGAAACAACGAAGCGTAAAGAGAGGCAAGCAGGCAAGTATCCACTTACATCACCTATCAGAGGAGTTGAGTGAATAAAAAAACGGCTGCAAGCGCAAAAAAATTCCACGATTTCTTCCTATAATCCAAAAAAAAACTAAATTTGCACCCAATAGCGAATCAAACAATAAAGTAACGACAAGAATGACAACAACAAAGAAACTATTTGCATTGGCAATCCTTGCCTTGATGCCCATGATCCAGACCATGGCACAAACCATTGAAGGAAAATGGAAAATGACGAAAGAGTCATTAGAAGCAATAAATGCAACCCCAGATGAAGGCGAAGCCGATATTTTCCTCGCTTTCGGACAAACCGATGTGAAACTAATCTTCCAAATTGAGATGTCCAACAGCGATGTGGGCACTATCGGTTTTGGAATAGAGCTGCCTGGAGAGTACAAAGTAGAAGGCAATGTCATCAACAATACCTTCAACAGCGAAAAGGCCACAGCTGAGATCTTCAAACTCGACCTCAACGACGAGATCAAGAAAACCTTGGAAGCCAGCGAAGAGATGAAAGCGCTTTTTCTCAAGACAATCACTTCCGAGCTCGACAAGAACAAACCAGAAATGATTGAAGGCGTGAAGATGATAGGAATGGGGCTCTCAACACTCAATATAGTCAAGAACGACGGAACGACACTCACCCTTTCCGCTAATGACAAGACTTTTGAGATGGTAAAGGTGGAATAACTCCATACATGCCAATCCTTTCACTACGGCTCCTTCCCAGGAAGGAGCCGTAGTTTTTTTGCCCCTATTGCCGATTGTATCTACAAAATACATTCTACACCATGAAAAAAAGAAAATAATTTTTTGTTATTCCAAAAAAAGTGCCACTTTTGCAGTAAACTGACATGGAATGCGAAATCTCCAACAAGTTCTCCCCCATCAATCATCAAACATCTTACATCCACCAGACAACGAACTTTAGCGCTGAAAAGCGTCCTCTTATCTGTGGCATATAGCCTGAATATGCCATCTACAGACTGACAAAAAAATTACACGCAAAAAAATTGCACGACTTTTGAATTTTTCATCATTATTTCTATATTACTATCGAAATATCGACAAATCAATCAATCGGAAAAACTATGGCAACTGGAAAAAGAAGAACAGCCGTATCGCCTTTGGAAGAAAAAATCCAAGACGAACTGAACAAGAACCTGGACTTGCTATCTGCTATGGATAAGATTGCCAGTCATACAAGTGGCTGCAGTCTGACACAAAAAACGTTGGACGACATCAGACTGTTTACGAAAGTACTGGAAGAACGTATGCACCTGACCGAACGCCAAGCCATCGTCTTCTCCATCTGTGTGGAACGAGGACCATACAATGTGGATTACAACGATATAGCATCCCACTTGGAAATCAGTAAGATTGAAGCCCTGAGGATGGGGAGAGAGGTGGATGAACTGGTACATCGACGCCTGCTGAGATACAGAAACGTGAAAGAGCAGAATGCGTTCGACGTGCCATCAGGCGTACTCAATGCCCTCAAACGAAATGAGAGTTTCGAGCCACCTAAAAGAGTGGGATTGACAGTAGAAGAACTCTTCTGCATCCTCGAACAGGACTTCGAAGACCTGAACAACGACAATCTCTCTGCAAAAGAAATGAGATTGGGGGCACACCAGTTGCTGGAAGACAACAGTCACCTGCCTTTTGTGCAGAAATTCAACAGGTTGGAGCTCGATGACGACGATGAAGACTGGTTGCTGATGCTCAAGTTCTGCCATCTATGTGTCAACAACAACGACAACCACATCCAATTCTGTGATATTGCTGATGTGTTTGAATACGACAGCGATTTCACTCACACAAAATTCGCATTAAGAAATGGAGTTCACATACTGATACGAAAAAAACTGATAGAATATACCTGTGAAGACGGAATGGTCAACCCCACTGTATTCAAGGTCACAGAAGCCACCAAAGCTGACCTGCTAAGCGATTTCAACCTGATGCCGACCGAGGAGAGAGTCTCAGGGCTCATCAAAGGCAAGGACTTGACGGAGAAAAAGTTGTTTTTCGATGAAGAAGTGGAGAAACAAGTGAAAGAACTCTCGACCTTCCTTTCAGACGAGAAGTACCGCGAGATTCACGAACGGCTAAAAAGCAAAGGGTTCCGACAAGGGTTTGCCTGCCTGTTCTATGGTGGACCCGGCACAGGAAAAACAGAAACTGTCTATCAGATAGCCAAAGCTACAGGAAGGGATATTCTGATGGTGGAAGTGCCACGACTGAAAAGCAAGTGGGTGGGAGATTCAGAGAAGAATGTGAAAGCACTGTTCAACCAATACCGCGAACTGGTCAGAAAATCCGCCATCACTCCCATCCTCTTCTTCAACGAGGCTGACGCCTTGTTTGGCACTCGTATGAACGGAGCCGTATCAGCTGTGGATAAGATGGAGAACACCATACAGAACATCATCCTCCAAGAGATGGAAGACCTCGATGGCATACTGATTGCAACGACCAACCTCACTTGCAACTTCGACGCCGCCTTCTCGCGCAGATTCCTCTACAAGATAAGATTTGAGAAACCCACCACTGAGGCTCGCCAGCACATCTGGCACGAGATGATTCCCGAACTGACAGACAGCGAAACAATGTCGCTCGCCAAAAGTTATGATTTCAGTGGTGGACAGATTGAGAACATTGCCCGCAAGTTTGCCATCAACTGCATCCTCCACGGCGACAATGACTCACGTCTCGACACCATCCATTCGTACTGCAAGACGGAAAACATCGACGCAAAAACCAACAAAATAGGCTTCTAACCACTCCCCTCCCCTCTCAGGGGAGGGGTGCCCGAAGGGCGGGGTGGGGTAATGGTCAAAGAAAAACGATGAAGCGAGGGCAGAGCATTGACCATTGAACATTGACCATTGAACATTGACCATTGGCTTCGCCTAAAATGCTCACGCTCGGCATAGCTCGAACAAGTTCGGCTCAATGGTCAATGTCCAATGGCCTAACCTTGCAAATCCCCACATAAGCGATGAGGAAGATATTCATCATCAAGGAATAGATGATGGCTGGAATAGCGATCGTGTCGTTGTTGAAGACAAAAGGACTGCTGGCGATCGCTATGCTCTGGGCAGCGTTCTGCATGCCAATTTCTATCACAATGGTCCGACGTTCTTTTCCCGTCAACTTTGTCACCCATGCGAGCAAAACACCCGCTCCCATGGAACAAAGCACCAACAAAGAAATGCATCCACCAAGAGGACCGATATGCTGGAGGATGGTGTCGCTGTGCTGGAAGTAGAACACCGTCACCAGCAACACCAGGAGGGGAAGTGCGATTTTCGACAACACGGCATTGAGTTTGGTGGCAGTCTGTTTCCATCTCTTACGCACCCAGACTCCCAATGCAATGGGTATGACCATCAAGACAATATTCTGCACCACAAGCTGGCCCACAGGCAGGTGAATCTCCATCGACTCTCCTCCTGTGGCCGGCACTACCATACCCATGATAAGGGGCAGGGTGAAAAGGGTGATCAAACTGCTGCAGGCTGTCAAGGAAACGGACAAAGCCACATCCCCCCTGGCCAACATGGAAAACACATTCGACGAACTGCCTCCAGGACAACAAGCAATCAGCACCACGCCAATGAAGAACAATGGAGGAAGATGAAAGGCTGAAGCCAACAAATAGGCAATGATGGGCAAACAAATGATTTGTCCCACCAAACCTGCGAAAATAGGACGCGGACGCTTGAGGAAAAGTTTGAAGTCGGACAAGCGCAAGGTCAGTCCGAGTTCAAACATCAACAACGTCAGAACGGGAAGTACGATAAAAACTGTAGCCATAATCTTTTAGTGAGTTTTTTGATGCCATAGGTAGCATCAAAAGCAAAAAACGACGCAAAATAACGAAGAAATGTCGTTTTGAACAAGCCAAGCACGTTTTTTTTCACACCAAACCCGTTTTTCATCAAAAGATTGTTCTTATAAGAACATAAAAATGATAAATTTGCGGATAGAAACGACGACTAACCTTTATTTAGTAATATGTAAAAAATAAGTTGCCTCACTGTTGGATTTCATCACGCTGCTGTTGAATAACTCTTTGGTCTGAACGAGAGAGGAACCTGCCCGCTGGACGCGTTGTCCAAAGGCAAGTTCAAGGCCTTCGACCACGACTTCGATACATTCCATGAGGGACAATCTGTCCCTCATGGAAGGTTGACGCTTCATACAGCGAAAGGATGATGAGGCAAGTTGTTTTCACAAAGTTCTCATGAATTCATCGAACTGACGTTAATTTACAATGGCATATTGCCATGTTTCTTAGGTGGATTGCTCTGATTCTTATTGCGCGACATCTCCAAAGCCTGAATGAGACGCAGACGGGTGTCGCAGGGCGAGATGATTTCATCGATGTAACCCAACTGTGCTGCTGGCATGGGGTTGGCAAATTTCTCTCTGTACTCCTCAATCTTCTGGGCACGCTCTTCAGGCGTGGCCTTGCGATAGAGGATGTTGCATGCCCCCTCTGCACCCATTACTGCGATTTCGGCTGTTGGATAGGCAAAGTTCACGTCAGCCCCGATGCACTTGGAGTTCATCACGATGTAAGCACCACCGTATGCCTTGCGAGTGATAAGCGTGATTTTCGGCACAGTTGCCTCAGCAAAAGCATAGACGATTTTCGCACCATGACGTATGATGCCGTTGTGTTCCTGCTGCACACCAGGCAAGAACCCTGGCACATCTTCCACAGCAACGAGAGGGATGTTGAAACAGTCGCAGAATCGAATGAAGCGTGCAGCCTTGTCAGAGGCATCAATGTCGAGCGCACCAGCGAGGAAGTTAGGCTGATTGGCGACGAATCCCACCGTACGTCCTGCCATACGTCCAAAACCAATGACGATGTTCTTAGCAAACTCTGGCTGAATCTCGAAGAAGTACTGCTGGTCGCAGACAGGTTCGATGATGTTGCGTATGTCATAAGGGACATTCGGGTCAGCTGGCACTACGTTATCCAGTTCATGGCAAATGCGGTTAACTTCATCGGTTACAGGATGCACAGGAGCATCTTCCATGTTGTTGGAAGGGATGAACCCAATGAGTTCACGGATTGTCATCAAGGTTTCCTCATCGCTGTTACAGATGAAGTGGCTCACACCGCTCACAGAGTTATGTGTCATGGCCCCGCCAAGGGTTTCCTTGTCCACATCCTCATTGGTTACAGCCTTCACCACATTAGGTCCTGTCACAAACATCTGGCTCTGTTCCTTCACCATCAAGATGAAGTCGGTGAGTGCAGGGCTGTAACAAGAACCGCCAGCACAAGGACCGAGAATGGCACTGATTTGAGGAATGACCCCCGATGCCATCACGTTTCTCCTGAAAATATGGGCAAACCCCGTGAGGGATTCCACCCCTTCTTGAATACGAGCGCCACCTGAATCATTCAATCCAATGATGGGTGCCCCGTTCTTCAATGCCAAGTCCTGCACCTTCGCAATCTTTTGTGCATTGGCTGCCGAGAGCGACCCTCCCAGCACGGCAAAGTCAAAGGCATAGACAAAGACGATACGTCCGTCGATCTTGCCGTAACCGGAAATGACGCCATCGCCTTCAATGCGCTTGTTTTCCATGCCAAAATCATTACAACGGTGCACCACGTGCTTGTCCATCTCCACGAAAGAGCCGCGGTCAAGCAGCGTTTCTATTCTTTCTCTTGCTGTAAGTTTCATAATTCTCAATTTTCAACTTTCAATATTCAATTTAATAAGCGCTTGTTCCACACGGACACTGTCGCCCACATTCACCATGACCTCCTTTACGGTGCAATCTGCATTTACTTTGTAGTTTGACTGCATCTTCATGGCTTCCATTGTCAGAACGGTGTCACCAGCCTTGAGTGTGTCACCCGGTTTTACGTAGATGTTGACAATTTTGCAAGGCATGGGTGCGGTGATGACATCAGCCTGTGCCGAGTCCTGTGAACCACCACGACGCATCTTCATATACTTCGCTTGTGAGTCGAGCATATCAATCTGATATGTCGAGTAGTTCAAGTTCACCCGGTAGTGTTTCTCCCCACTCTCTCGGATGAGTTCTGCATTGTACGAATTGCCTCCGTATATGAGGGAGCAAGTGCCGTTTTCGAGCATCGCCACATCCACATCATACACTTTTCCGTCAATGTCTACCTTTACTTGGTTACCCTCCTTGCTCAGCAAGGTCACTTCCAAGGTTTTATTTCCTACTTGTATTTCCATCTTACTTTTATTTCTTAACCATTACACTCTCAGGACACCCTTCTGCAATCCGAATGCCCTCCAACGGCTGATGGCTGTATTCTCTGGCGTAGGCATCGAGGGCTTATTCTCTTCAAGGTTCATCAGATAGTCAATATATGCCGCAATGACCGCCATCGGCTCAGAATCGTTCTTGAAGCCCTGACGTGGGCGCAATCTGTCTTGGTTGCGTTCGATGAAGTAGGTGTTGTAGTCACCCTTCTTGAAATCGGGTACATCGATGATGCGGCGCAGATAGCGGATGTTGGTTGTCAACCCCGTAATCTTGTATTCATACAAAACACGTCGCATACGTTCAATGGCATACTCTCGGCTGGTTGCCCACACGATGAGTTTACCGATCATCGGGTCATAGTATACAGGGATTTCATAACCTTCATACACGTAAGAATCGATGCGTGTGCCGATACCATGTGGTTCTGTAAGCTGCTGAATCACCCCTGGCGATGGCATGAAGTTATGTTCCGTATCCTCAGCACAGATACGGCACTCAATAGCATGACCACGCTGACGGATATCCTCCTGACGATAGCGCAATTGCTGTCCATCGGCAATGAGAATCTGCTCCTTCACCAAGTCAATGCCCACCACCTCCTCAGTGATGGGATGTTCCACCTGCAAACGTGTGTTCATCTCGAGGAAATAGAACTTATGGTACTTATCCACAAGGAACTCAATCGTTCCTGCTCCTTCATACCCCACAGCACGGGCAGCTGCCACAGCTTTGGCTCCCATTTCCATGCGCAGGTTATAGTCAATAAACGGGCTTGGGCTTTCCTCGACAATTTTCTGATGACGGCGCTGCACAGAACACTCGCGGTCAAACAGATGCACCACGTTACCATGCTTGTCACCTAAAATTTGGAACTCGATGTGATGAGGTTCTTCCACAAACTTCTCGATATAGACTGTATCGTCACCAAAACCCGACATCGCTTCGCTACGAGCCGCATTGTACATTTCCACCACATCCTCTTCCCTCTCGATGAGGCGCATGCCCTTTCCACCGCCCCCCATCGAGGCTTTCAGCATCACAGGGAAACCAATCATCTTTGCCACCTTCACAGCCTCTTCTGCTGATTTGAGCGGTTCTTCCGTACCAGGTACCACAGGCACTCCTGCTTCAATCATCTTCCTACGTGCACTGATTTTGTCGCCCATCTCTTCCATCGTTTCAGGACGAGGTCCGATGAAGATGAATCCTTCCTGTTCACATCGGCGGGCAAACTCTGCATTCTCTGAGAGGAAACCATAACCAGGATGGATGGCATCCACCTTGTGTTGATGAGCCGCCTCGATGATATGGTCAATGTTCAGATAGCTGTCACTGCTGGCAGCTCCTCCAATACACTCCGCCTCGTTGGCAAAGAGCACATGGCGGGAGAGTCGGTCAGCCTTGCTATAGACAGCAACCGAACGGATGCCCATCTCATAGCAACTCCTCATCACCCGGATGGCAATCTCCCCACGATTCGCCACTAATATCTTTCTAATCATAACTTCATTTATATTTCCTGTTCCGACAACTCGTTAGCCTCCATAAGCGCACAGTCCTCTGTAATCTGTTTTAGTGAGACTGCAGCCATATTGAGCGTACGGAAGCATTGTTTCAGTATCGCCTGTGCAGCAGGTGTCTTAGAACCCATACGGTTCTTGATGTTTAAGAGTTCCTTCGTAATGCCCAACAATTCGTTGGTGGGCAAGAATGTCTCTCTGGAAGCGGTGTCGATGGTGTTGTCTATCTGCTCCATGATGGCAGTCACACCTTCTTTCTTCTGACGTTCATCAAACGACATATTGACCAACTCCTCCACATCACCTTTCAGCTGCTGCATCAAATCTATGTATTGTGTAAAAGTTGAATGATAAATATCCATAATCCTCATTTTTTTACAATTAAACGCAAATTTACATCAAACGCAAAGTGAAGTATCCCAGCACCATACCAATGATACCTATCACAATACCCACTTTCAACATTTCGTTTTGCTTTACCAAGCCCGTTGAGTGCGCAATAGCATTCGGAGGTGTACTGATAGGCACTGTCAATCCATCAATGCCGAAACACTCCGTCGGCAGAAACGCCACCACCACCGTTGCGACGATGGAGATGAACGAAGCAATGAATGATTTGTTGTTAAACTTGCTCGACAACTTGTTGACGAACTTCCCTCCTCTCTGTGGTTCCAACTTTCTGAACTGATGAAGATGGAACAATTTGTTGTTGAATATTGACATATAATAAATGAAATTGAACTTTCACATTTGAGTGCCAGAGAATCACTGTTTCTTTGTGACATCTGACAGACGCACCAAACAGGGACGTACCAACATAGGACATCCCCTGTACAGCACAGCTGACACACGGCAATTCATCATTATAATAATGTATAAGTAAAAACGCAGTCCGTAGTCCCGCAGACGCACGTTGCTAATGGCAAATGGCAGGTCTTCTGACTTTATCCCCACAGGGTGCTCGGTCTTCCCAGAGATTTCAAAGCCTCATCCGTCAGACTTAGCCTTGACTCCAGTGACACTGTTGGCAACCCCGAAAAAAAGGACTCACAGCATCGGGTAATGTCGGGGATTTCCACCCCATTCCCATCTTAGCTCCGTCGCCACACCACCCAAATATGATGTGGTGGAGAACCAATTGCGGTGCAAAGGTACGATTAAACGAGAATAAAACAAAGAAAAAACGAAAGTTTTGCTTTTTTTCGAACGATAGTACCTTCGGCGCTGCCAACGGTACTATTCATCGAATAACTTGTCAACAATGTAAAGGGACCTTCTATCAATTCCCCTTTTCCATAATAATAGTAATAATAAAAAGTGGACCATCTACTAAGTAATGCTAAAAAATAAGTTGCCTCAATAGTTGGGTTTTATGAGGTAGTTCCACTTCCCGAGTTTTGGTGCGAAAACGACCTGTCTCTTGAGCCGGACTGAAGTTCTTTGATACTTTTTCTTATCGTATTCGTGCTAGTTCCCATTATTTTACTAAATTTGCGGTAGCTTACGCCGTTGGCCTTCAATTGTTCGGCTTTTGTCGCGATGAAGTGCCTTCGGTCCCTCTCGTTCAGGCTTGCCATAAAAGCCAAATCACACTGCGACAACATATCTGGAGGAGATTTTTGTATCATATTATGAGCTTTGGAATCACTCGTAAAGTTATAAAACCCTCCAGATTACCAAATTTATTTAATTGATATTCAACATATTAATCCATTATTTTGTAGAAAAAAAAATTCAACAATTGAAAAAGTCTCATTCCCAACGATTGGAATCATGCCAGAAAGTTATTCAACAGTCGCGTGATATAATCCAACAGTGAGGCAACTTATTTTTTTATATTACTTATCATGGAAGTAAAAGACATATTCGAACTGCGCAAACAGGGAAAGACAGAAGAGGCTTATGAAGCCATACGACCCATGTATGCAGTGCATCAAGGCCACTACACCACCATCGCCATGTTCTGGTGCGCCAGCGACATGATCAAACTGCGACTGGAACAAAAAAGGGTGGATGAGGCACTGAAGATTTTCCAGGCACTCATGCGACTATATCCCAACATGGACGACGCTGATGGCAAGGGGCACAGCGCCATTCTACGACACGCCATCAACCTGAGTGAGGCTTCCCCACAATTCTCCATGGTGGAATTCATGGAAAACGGAGGATTGGAAAGCCTAACAGCCGAGGATTGGAAAGCGGGTGAAGCCAATGGCCATCCCCTACCCTCCACTGCCGCAAGGATTGTCAGTCAGGTCTATCACGAATTGGAAGCCAATCCCACTCCCGATTTGGGACTACGATGCACACCACTCCTCAACGAGGCGCTGCGACACAGTCAAAACAACATGAACTACCAACGTCTGATGGCGCTCATCTACAAAATCACTGGTGAGACGAAAAAAGCGGTGGATATCTACAAGAAACTGCTCCGACGCCACCACCAGTCATATCTCTACAGCGAACTGGCTGAGCTGGCCACACAGCCAGCCAACAAGATACCTCTTCTCGCCAAAGCCATCATCACACAGAAAGAAGAGAAGTTTCGAACCAAACTCTACATCCAACTTGCGGAATTGCTGGCCAACAGCCAGCCTCAAATCTCGGCTTACCTGATCAACGAAAGCGTACGCATCAGGAAAGAAGGTGGTTTCAACATCTCACAGCAACAAATCCGCCTGTCAAAGCATTTGTCGGGCTACCAACCCGCCACCAATGCACAAGCCACCCAATTCCTTGTCACGCAAGCATCTACGGTAAATAAAATCATCGGATAAATTCATCATCATCGAATTAATCATTATAAAAAACCTCCAACGCTATGTATGAACTGAAAAACGACTACCTCACCGTCTTGATTTCAGAGATCGGTGCAGAACTGCAAAGCATCAAGGATGCCTCTGGTAAAGAATACTTATGGCAAGCCGACCCCAAGTTCTGGCCACGCCACTCTCCCATCCTCTTCCCCATCGTATGCAGTGTGAACGACGACACCTACCGTGTGGATGGCGAGGAGTACCACCTGCCACGCCACGGTTTCGCACGCGACCGCGAGTTTGAACTGACCTATCAGTTCGACAATGAGATATCCTTCCAACTCCTTTGGGACGACGAGTCACTCAAAGTCTATCCCTATAAATTCGCCCTCAACGTCACATACCTGCTCGATGGCAACTCACTCTACGTGGAATGGCAGGTAGATAATATCGACAAAAAGGAGATCCATTTCCAGATAGGCGGACACCCTGCTTTCAACATTCCCGACATGAAGGACGGCGACACACAGACAGGACGGATCCGTCTCGATGCCTTGGCTCCTATCTACCGCTTCACCAGTTATATCGACGGCACGCACGACATGACCGAGGAAGTCGTGGAAACGACCAAAGACGGAGTCATCAACTTCAATGACGAGACGTGGAGCAAGGATTCCATCCAGATCAACAACTCACAGACAGGAAAGGCTGAGATCCTCGACAAGGAGGGACATCCAGTCGTGACGGTCTTCTACGAGACACCTGTCTGCGCCTTCTGGAGTCCCTACAAGAAGAACGCGCCTTTCGTCTGCATCGAACCCTGGTACGGTGTGGGCGACCACCGAGGCTTCGACGGTGAGTTCCGCGACAAACCACTCATGAACCACCTTCTCCCTGGCGCTTCATTCTCCGGTCAATACCAGATTGCAATAGGAGAATAAGTCTTGATGTAAAAGAGACTTGCACGCTTTTAATCAAAAAAACTCGGACAAAACGCTAAAACTTGTTTTGCCCGAGTTCTTCATTTGCAACATCGTGAATCCGACGAATTGACGTTGATTTCCAATCAAGGATGAACCGATGTTTCATCATCGGGTATCATCGTCACCTGAATGCGATGTTTGTAGGAAAGCAAGAGAGAGGCAAACTGACGAATATCCTCACAAGTGAGGCTCTCAATCAACTGTGGATAATCCTTGTTGAGATCCACCCCATTGATCAGTTCCTCATACTTCACCTGAGCCCAGTAATCATTGAGAACGATATACTGACCGTAGGTTTTCAACTCATACTTTTTCACCTTGTCGATATCTTCTGGTTTGGGGCCATTGATTGCCATAGAATCGAGCTGATTATAGATGATGGGTATCAGTTCCTCATATTTGTCAGGATCTGTACGGAAGTTGATGTGGAGCAAAGCCTCATCCTTTGGATGCTTCTGCATCGATCCTTCCACACTCACTCCGTAAGTACCTCCTTTTTCCTCCCTCACCTTCTCAGTATATACCATACGCATAATTTGGCAAAGTACGCTGAGTTTCAAGTCGTTGAGCGATGTATATTCAATGGGGGCAGTGAAATAGATATTCGTCAACGCCGACGGTGTGGCCTGATGCTTTTGGAAAGTATGCACTTCATCCACAGGCCTTATATCTGTATGCCTGTCAATAATGCTCTCCTTCACATGCTTTGCTGGCAGGCTTGCCAAGTACCGGCAAATCATCTTCCTAAACACCTCGAAATCGATATTACCCGTGAAGATGACATTGAAATCGCTGGCATCGGAGAAACGTTCCTTGTAAATCTGCATGATTCGGTCGAGACTCACTTGAGGCAGATCCTCTATTTTCACGGGTTTCATACGTGGATGATGTCCATATACAATAGCCGTGATGCTGTCGTTGTACGACACGTTGGGATTGGCATCCCTGTTCTTCAGAAAATCGCGCTGGCGGTTCATCAGACTCTCAAATGCCTGATTATCGCGGCGGGGAGATGTGAAATAGAGATAGACAAGCTGCATCATCGTCTCGAAATCCTTGACGGAGCAATTTCCGTTCATGCCCTCAGTCTCATCACCTACGAAAGAATTGACACGAGCGGTTTTGCCTGCAAGCATATTGTCAAGTGTGGCATCATCGAAGCGGTCCACGCCAGAGGCTCTCATCACCCCTGAAAGGTAAGACATTGATGGCACATCCTCATCGGGATAGATGCTCTGACCTCCCAAGGAGAACATGCTCATCGAGATATTGTCAGCCTCGAAATCCGTGCTACGAGCATATACATGCATACCATTGGAAAGCACGAATTCCCGATAGCCATTAGTAACATCCTGCTCACTGACAATCGTTCCACTCTTTGGCAGTTTCTTCATCAATGCTGTTGGAATCTTCGTTTTCTTAGGAGCTTTGTACTTCTGTGCCTGAACCTCCAATATGGCTTTCTCCACCTCCTCATTGGTAGGCAACTTGAATCCGTCCTTGTCCGGGCCATAGAGTGTCACCACCTGATTCTTGTCCGTGATAAGTTCTTTCACTGTGGCATTGATGTCGGCGAGTGTGACCGTCTTATGCAGTTTTCTGACCAGATTGAGTTCGTCTTCTGCCGAAAGCATGGGTTCGTTTTCCAAAAAATTCTGCAAGCACATACGCACGTATGTTCCGTTGCGTTTCTTGTCGCGTTCAGCGTAATCACTCTCTGCCCATCTGAGCAACTCCGCCTTTGCGATGTCGATCTCAGACTGAGTCAAGCCATGCTGGCGCACACGTTCAAGTGTAGAGACAAGGGCTTTAATACTGCCAAGCACATCCTCCTGTTTGCAAGAACAGAAACCAGAGATGGCATCTTTTGTGGTGGAGAGATAGAACGATCCATCGCGCATGGACCCCGAGATGAATGGAGGATTGGACTGGTCGGTGAGAACACTTAAACGGTCATTCACAGCCTGACGGATAATGTCGCTCTTATAGCCATCTGCATAATACTCCTCTTGGTCGCGTTGCTCGCGTGGAGTGGCGTCACGCTTCATATAGAGGGTGAAGAGGGTGATGGGCTGCTCGGCATCCTGCTGCTGATAGACAATCATACGGTCGTTGTCGTTCACAGGGTAGTATATACGCTCTGCGGGATTCACAGGTGCTGGGATATCGCTGAAAACCTTCTTGATTTTCTGTTCAATCTCATCCACATCTATATCTCCAACCACGATAATGGCCTGCAGGTCTGGACGATACCATTTCTGATAATAGTCGCGCAAGTCTTGATAAGGGAAATGATCGACGATGTCCATCGACCCGATAGGCAGACAGTCCTCATACTTCGTACCTTTATAGACAATAGGTGTGGCATCTTCCATCATGCGTTGCATGGCCATTCCAGCTCGCCGTGTACGCCATTCCTCATGAATGACACCGCGTTCCTTGTCGATTTCCTCATCCTGCAAGAGCAAGAAGTGGCTCCAGTCGTGAAGAATCAGCAGACACGTATCTGTAACACCTTCCTTGTTGACTGGCGCTGAAGAGATATTGTAAACCGTCTGGTCCACGCTGGTGTAGGCATTGAGGTTCGTGCCGAACTTGATCCCCTTCGACTCGCACCATTCCCGAAGCCCTCCTTTTTCAGCCCCGGGAAAGTTCACAGTGCCATTGAAAGCCATGTGTTCCAGGAAATGGGCCAGACCACGCTGACGCGGCTCTTCAAGAATGGAACCCACACGCTGGGCGATGTAGAATTCCGCCACATCAGGCATCTGATGATTATGTCGGATGTAATATGTCAAACCATTGCTGAGTGTTCCTTTACGCACAGAGGCATCCTGCGGCAGAGTCTGCGCGGATGCCAATGTGGCGATAAGTATCAGCAATGAGGAAAAAAGTTTTCTCATGCTTCTGAAATGTGATTAAATGATACTATTTGAAAAGTGAAGCCTGTGCATCGCTCTCGAAGTCGTTTGTAGAGTTGTTGGTGTCAATCCATTTACCACCGTCCTTCTTGCGGATTACTGATTTGCCATAGCGGTTCTGGTCATGGTCAACACTACCGCAGTGAGCCCATCCTGCATCAAGGGATGAAGCGGTCACATTCCATTGGTAACTGTCCTCAACAGAAAGGTTCACAGCGTCCACAATCCATGAATTAGGCAGTTTGTAGCACTCTGTGTCCATATCGAACGAATACTCACCGAAAGTGAACACATAGGTAGCAGTGTAGAGATAGTCCTTGACAAAGGTCTCCATGTCGCATTCAGGCTTAGCAAGTGCGTATGCCTTGAAACCGCGGTTGTGGAATCCAAAGTAACTATAGGAATAGTCGTACCAGTTCATCAGATCAGGCACATTTGGATTCTGTTCGTCCTGGAAGTCGGGATTCTCTGCGTCATCGTAGAACTCAAAGTCGGCCTTGGAGAGGTCAAACGAGTTGGCGTTGAATTCCCTGTGGTCTTTGGCGTTCACTGCGACCAGAATTTCCTTGCCTGCCTCAAGTGGATAGTCCTTACCGCTACCTGGGAACAGATAGATGGCGTCGATTGACATCGCCTCGTTCATGAGGTCGGGTGTGTAGTCCTGCTTGTCGGTAGTGAGGAACTCTGACTCCACGATAGCCAATCCGTCAAGATAAAGTGTGGAGTCGCTGTTATTGGCAATCTTGATGTACTGGTCGTCGCTGTACTGCTTGCCTTCAGGGGTGAGTGTACCAGTAAAGAAGATTTCAGAAATCACGAAGCCCTCTTTGGCATTGTAGGTGACAAGTGCCATCGCGCTCTTGCTCTCTATTGTGGCGCTATAGTTCACAGGGACGTTCTCCTGAGTGGATTTCACATTGTTGCTCACTTTGGTGCCGTCAAGCATATAAGACACCTTACCGCGTACGTTGACAGAATAGATACCCTGTGGTACAGTCACCGTATCCACATACTCGTCGTTGACAAGCACGAACTGGCTGGAGGTGTATTCCTTGCCGTTCTCGTTGTTGGTCATTGTGACGGTAGCATCGTCAACAGTGACATCCTGAAGTCCCATCGGCACTGTGAGTTTGACCACATGGTTCACCATGGGAATCTCATTGTCGTCATCATCATCACATGCAACAAAGCTTGCGCCTATTGCACTCATTGCCAGCATTGTGGCAAAAAACTTGAATTTGTTCATCTTTTACTTTGTTTTGGATATTGGATATTATTAGTTGTTGATATGGTCAGAAAGTCAATCCTAATGCCAAGCGGACTGTAGCGGCATTGTCGGAATAAGTGGAATGGACAAGCCCTGCGTCAAGTCTGCCGAACAGGGCGTAACCGCCCCATCCCTTTGGTTGGTAGTCTGCTCTGAAGCCCAAATCGCAGGTCACGAAATCGGCAGCAGACGAAGCGGTAAGATAGTCAACCATATATCGGTTATTGCTGTCCATCAAGCCGTATGGCATCACCGTCTTGTCATTTGTATTCTTGAAGTAAGAGGCAGAAAGCGATGTGGCAATCAGCCATCTGTCGAACGGAATGAGAAGTTGTGACCTAAGGGAACCATAAATCTTGTCAAAACTGAATTTCCGCTCTGGATAGACATAGCGCGACCAATAGTCTTGATAGCCCAGCTGGCACTCAGCAGTCAGCCTGTTCTTCAGGCCTGTTCTCATGGCAAAACCAAGGTAGAGGTCTGTCAACCTGTTCTTATACATCGTTAGATGACCCATCTCGTCATATTCCGTAGAAGAGGAACTACCAGCAATCAGTTCGTCTCCCTGACGCCATTGCAAATCAGCTCCTGCGAATGCCCTCCAACCCATCCTTTCTGATTCATCCTTCCATCCCATCCTCGAGGTCATTCTGGTCACATAGAGCTTAGAGATGGGCATGGAGTTGAGCGTCGTGAGAATACGCTGAACAGGAAGGTCAGAGAGTTCCGTATCCACGAAACAGCCCTGCTTGCCCTTAGGCATGAGATTGACTGACGCTATCCATCCTGTGGATTTATAGTAGGCATCCCGGTTAGCACCTCGGAATCGTTTATAATCGCTGCCAAGTCCCGTCATCTGGTATTCCGCTATCACTCCACTTTCTTTGTAGAAATCCACGTCGTTGGTCTGTTTATAGAAACGCCCTCCAACTGCGACACCTACAGTATATTCTGGAAGCACGTATGCAACGCCAAGCCTCAGGGTCATGTCGGTGACGATGCCCCGTGGACGCGGGTCGGTGGAGCGGTATTCATGCTCAGCCCTGAAATCCAGCTCCTCTCCAATCACAAACTGCCCAAGTCTTGTGGCGCATCCTCCATTGAAGGCGTAGCGCTCGTTTTGCATTTCACCCCCTAAAGTATCGGCCAGGACATAAGGGTAGAGCAAAGCATAATCGGATGTCTCGCACCAACGGATATCGTTCTTTTTGCCTGCCTGATAGGATGCAGCCCCCCAGATTGTATTGCGTTTGCCAAGGGGCATAAAGGTGGATGCCTCTGCCCCATAAATCGTTCTGCCAGAACCTTCCTGTAGAGCGATAGGCTTGTCCAAACCAGTCCGCTGCCAATAGACTTGAATCTGAGACAATCCTGTTGCATATCTATCAGATTGAACAGCAGGGTTGCCATTTCTCTCATAAGAAATCTGCTTCCACAAATCAACATGTTCCATCGTACGAGAGAGGAAGGCCTCCCTGCTTGATGAATCCAAAGAATCATTGCCGTTCAACTTGGCAGTATCAGTCTGAGCCATTGCGGCGACATGGATAGCGGTAGCCATGACCACAGCAATCATCAAATTCATCATCCTTCTCATGACATCAACAATATTGAAAGTTTGACGACTGAAGGGTGACGGAGAAACTCGCAGTAATTTTCCGATGCCCTGAACTGATGTATAGTGGAACTACCATCAGTATGGCGCAAACTGATAGTACCCTCCACCGCAACGGAATAAGGGCCTCTCATCACCTCAATAGTGGTGAAATTCCCCTCAAAGGTGGATGAGGAGAAGGATTGCCCATTGCTGAGGTTGGTCACAGTGACTGTTCCCTGCACTTTCTCCACAGTGCAGGTATCGCCAGCGGTTAACTGCACTTGTGCGACTGTGAAGAAGTCGTCGTAGTCCTTGTGGCAAGACCATGCGGCAGCCAGCAACGTCAAAACCAAGATGATATACAATAGTCTCTTCATGTGATTTACCTCCATTATTTATAACCTCACATTGGCTTCAAGTCCGAAATATGGCGTGACATAACGCCTGATGCGGTAGTCGTTGCGTACATAAGACGGATGGATATCAAGCAATTTATTGACAAACAGCGCCAAAGTGAGTCGGTCGCCAAGAAGTTTCTTTGTGGCCTTGAAGTTCAGGTTCATATAGAATGGCACAGTCTGGCGTTCATAAAGTGATGAGTTGTAGCTGCGCACCAGGAATTGCTTGTAGATGTCCTCGAGATCAGCCTCAGTAAAGTCATGAACCGTCCCATATCGGTCGATGTATTGATCAGGGACATTCTGTTTGGGCATGCTTTGCGAGGCTGTCTGCCACATACACTGGGCTGAGAGCGAGAATCCGAGTTTCAGTCGGGGAATGTCGGTGTCGAAAGTGAAATTGGTGTTCCACATCTCACGGATATACCCATCATCATCCTTATAGATGCCGGCATAATGGAGACGTTCACCAGCCACCATACGCGATGGTATTTCAGTCACTGACATGGAATTCTGATACTGCGTCTTGAAATAGGCGCCAGTGACGGTCAGACGGGTGTTGATGACTGGGATACGGGCGGAAGAGAAGGTGTATTCCCATCCCTTCTTGAGCGTGCGGCTTCCATTCTGGGTGGTTGCGTAGCCATTGAGCTCATCTATCAGTTCATATTCAAGCGTTGAAGGGTCTGGAATGCTTGTGATGGCATTGTGGTCAATGGATGAAGTGTCGTATTTCTTGTAAGGATAGTCTCCATAGATGCCCATGCTTCTGAATCCCGATTTCATGTCTTCTTGGAAATAGGTGACAGACAAACGGTTTCCTCTGTATGACACATCAGCCCGCACCTCCCATTTCTTATTTCTTGCAGCATGGAGCCTGAAGTTTGTGGGGTCAACGATATATGTCTGCAAGTAGATTCCCCTGTAGTCTTTCACCGTGTGCCAGTAGTTCATCTCCACAAGGTCGATGTAGGTGAGTTCCGGGTATAATTGGTCAATGGTGGGGAATTTGGTGTGCATGCCGTATCCTCCACCAAGCATCACGCTCAGTTCGTGGTCATTGATTCTGATACCGGGGAATGTCCACCCAAGATTGACACGCGGGTCGAGATACCATTTTCCGTTCAACTCGTAGCGAGCATCAAGATGAAGCATGGTGGTGGCCCTAAGTCCAGCCTCGATGTCGAACTTATGCCGCCCGAAATGGATGCCGAGGCGTTCTTCCAAGTATTCAGATAGCGACTGCTCTGAAGGAATGTCAGAATACTTGCGTTGGCGGGCGGAAATGCCTGGATAAAGCGGATTGGCAGGATTGAAAATCTGTCCGTCGCCAAGGTTCTTGTCCAACTGCCAGTCGATGCCGACTTTCGTCTTGTTGCTGACTGTCTTCAAAGGGAAAGAGAGGACGGCATTTGCCTTGGCATAGAGGTTGAGCGGTTTTCCATCCACTTTATGAGTGGCGGTGTAAGTGTAAGGGGTGATTAGCATGGCCCAGTTCTCGCCTTCGGTCTTGGAGGTGGCTGCCGGTGTTTCCCTGTCGAGTTGTACCAGTCGAGTTCGCTCTGTCACATCGCGCTCGTAGGCAGTAGAGAACAATAGGTTCCACGACTTGAAGAGTGACCGTTCCTTCTTGTTGTCCATATCCAATGAAAGGTCGATGGCATATCGGCTATAGTCAGATTTATACTTATCGACACCTCCGTAGTTGAGTTCAGGGTCGATGTCATCATCATCGAAACTTCCTGAATAGTCAAGATTAGCGCCAAAATGATATTGGTGTGAATTTCTATTCCATTGCTTGTTGTAGCGCGAAGAGACGGTGACTCGCTTATAGGTTTCCAATAGATTGCGTGGATCAGCCTTACTGTCGAGATAATCCACACTCAGGTTGAGCGACGACTGGGATTTAGTCCACTCGATACCTTTCGCCACGTAAAAGAGCTTGCTCTCCATATCGGCTTTGAAACGTGCAGAGATATCGTTTCCTCCCCTTCGACGATTGATTTTGACCAAACCACTGGTAAGGTCTCCATATTCCACAGAAGGGATTCCCCTGACAATCTCAATATCATTGATGTCGTCGGTGGAGATGGTGCGCATATCTACCCCGGCATTGGTGAAGTCACGGTAAGTGGTGGTGATATCCCACGCTCCGTCCACGAACTGCATGTTGGCGTTTGTGCTCCGTGGTGCTCCATCGATGACAAAGCGGGTGCCAAGCGACGATGTATTGTATTGGCTGCTGGAGATACCAGCCTCACGCAGGGAAATGATATTGGGAGTGCTGAGTGCGGGATCGTGCGCCATTCCTCCGGGAAGCAGTTCAAGCACATCGGCGAAACTCGATGGCTGCAGATGCTCCATGGCATGTTTCTCTATTTTAGAACTACTTCCGAGCCCTTTTGATTCAGTTGCTGTGACCACGACATCGTTGAGCAACTTATTGTCGAACCTCATCTTGTAGATGGCGTTGTCGGAAAGCGATACAATCAGCGTATCATAACCGATATAGGTTATGACTGCTCTTGCATCAAAATTGGCTGGGACAGATACGGTAAATCTTCCTTCAGAGTCAGTGACAGTCCCCATGGCCTTGTTTTCCAGCAACTGGACAACGGCTCCTTGCAATGGTTCAGTATTCTTGCTATCAACCACCTTGCATTTATAGATGTGCTGGGCTTTGATATTGCATGGGAGACAAATCAAAATCAACAGAATATATCGCAATAAACTCTCCATTAAAATCGTCATTCACAGAAATGCGATGCAAAATTAAAGGATTTTCATTGTTGGCACAATACTCAAATATGATGATTTATGTCATGCGAGTAGGTATCAGATAATGACAAAAAACATGATAGCGCTTGCAAAATGTCATTCTTACAGCATTTCGCAAGCGCTATCACGGTATCTCGTCACCAACTATTATTCTTTGGGCTGCGTGAGGATTTTGTTAATCAGCATGGTGATGTCCAGAAGTGAGAATCCGCCACTATAATCCATATCAGCATGGATGGCATTGAACACCGCGGGATCCTCGCCAAGCTGTTTGTTGATGGCGATGGTGAGGTCGAGGACATCCACCTTGCCGTCATCGTTGACGTCGCCAGTCGCCTCCAAACGATAGAGACGGAAACGGGCTGCCGACATCCACAAATTGGAACTATTGGCGGCTTCCACACCGATGGTGGCATTGCCTTGCTCAGGCTGGACAAAGGTCAGGAACACATCGTTCCAACCGCGTCCGAACACACCGCCGCTGTTGCCGATGACGGGGATATCTTTGGTGGTTCTGTCGCCATTCACATTGTCGGCGAAGAGTTGATACTTGGAAATGCCGGTCTGTGCCCTGGCGGTGGTGGTCAACACGTAGTAGCCACGCGGCAAGTCGGTGAGTTGCTGAGTAAGAGTGAACGAACTCACACTGTTCACATCAATATAAGAATAGTTGGAATTGCCTTCTGCATCGGTATAAGGTTCATTGTTGAGTGTCCAGAAATTGCCACTGCCTGTCCATCCGTCAGTGATGAGACCCTGTGCATTAGTGATATAGGAAGTGAAGTCCTCGCCTTGATAGCGTGCGGCAGCAGCGTTCGACTCCACGTAAGCCCTCAATTCTGTATATAGCGCCTCAGCCTTCAATACAGCATCGGCTGCGTTCTGTGGAGCATCAGCCAAAGTCCGCTCAAATGCAGCCTTCAGTTCTGCATCAGCATAAGGCCATGAGCTGTCTTCAAGTCCAAGGTCCGACACCGTCTCTGCGATAGCATAATAGTTATCATAGCTGGCCTTTGCCACCACAAACTCATTGGTGGCAGTATTGAGTGCCTCTATCGCTTTCTTGAGCAAAGCGGCGCTTGAAGGAGCGGCAGCATAGTCTTGAAGGGTCTGTTGCAAGGCAGTCAGTTCATCGCCTGTGACGTGGGCATAGACAGTGGAAGCCTTGGCAAACACCCTGTTGGCACGAGCCAAAGCATCGTTGTAGTTATCCACAATAGGGGCATCCGAGACATAATACAATGTCACGTTGTCGAGAGCCAGCCAGTTGGCGATGGCAGATGTCTGGTTGAGACCGATTTCCAAGGTTCCGTTGTTCACATAAACGTATGTCTCGTATGCGCTGGAATTGGTGTTGAGATACACCTCATCATCGTTGGCGTAAATGAATTGTTGCTCATCTGTTCCCAAGTTGTTCACATGAGCGGAAATCGCCAGTTTATAGGTACCAGAAGGCAGACCTGTGACAGTCTGGTACATCTTACCCGTCATTGCCACGCCTTTCCAGTTTTCCCAAGCATGGTTGGTGAATCCGCTGTATGTAGAAGTATTGGTGGTCAAGGCGTTCGTTCGTGGTTCCATGGTGGTTAACCATCCAGCAAACGAGTTGTTTTCAAAGGTTCCATTCTGCACATAACTGGTGGCGGTCATGGTCTTTGCTGGGCCATTATAGATAAGGCGGAAATGGTCGAACACGGTCCAGTCGTTGGTCACGGCATTGGTTTTCTTCACGCCTATCCGTAGCGTGTTGTCAGTGACTGTAACGGTAACCGAAGTCCCTGCATAAAGCCCTGCGCTGAGATAGGCGGAGGCTTCCGGTTGGGTATTCGGAATGTAACCTAACGAACTGCTGACACCCACAGTACCATTCTTGCCTGCAGCGGAGAAGATGGATGGCAGTTGTGTGGATTCCCCGTTGGCATAAAGCACGGCATTGAGCGCTTCCTTTCCAGATGAGCGCAATGAGGCTGCATCTGCATATCCACCATCACGATAGAATCCTTGGCAACTGAGTGTATAAACACCATTGGGGATGCCACTGAGCGTCTGATAGACATCGAAAGTGGTATTGAACTTCTCGCCATTATAATTCGCCTCAGCACCACTTATAGCCGGACTGCCGTTCCATCGGCTGTTTCTGCCATCGTTGCGGCAAAGGTCTGCAGCGGGAATGAGGAATGTGGCGTCCTTGCAGGTCACCACCTCAGCCAGTTCATCCACGAGTGCGTCCTTGGTATGAAGTGTCCAGAGCGCATTGGCGTTGCTGGCGTCGGTAGTGGTGGTCACCTCAGTGGAAGTGCTGTTGCTGGTGAGATAGTTGGTGCCATCAGCAGTGATGAGGTATGCGACCTGTCCTTTCGCATTGGTGGTCTCAATGAAAGTCCATGACGTTGACGTTCCATCCATGAAGTAGTTGGTAGCCAGATAATGGTAGTTGGTTCCATTGCTCATGTTGGTGTCAATCGTATATTGGTTTCCGCTTCCCACGAGCACCAGGTCGGCCGCAGCCTCACTGATACTTGCTCTTGTTCCCCAAGCGTTGTCGCCAGTGAGGAACTTGCCTGTGGCGTCGTTGCGGAAATAAAAGGTTCCGTTCCCGACTGTCGAGCAAATGGCGTTGCCCTCCTCATCGGTATGGCTGTAACCGGAACCCACAACAAGATAGAGATTGCCGTCGGTTACCTCAAGATGCGAGGTCTTGTTCAAGCCTTCCAACACGATGTCGGAGAGTTCTCCGGCCACACGCTCACAAGCACCAATGGTATAACGGCCATCGGCCAGACTTGAGGCATTGCGGAACTGCACCACGGGTGTATGGTAGGTTGGACCGTATTCCCAATTCTTGGTGCCGATAGAAATGAGTTTGGTGTTCAATTGGTCAGCAAGAGTACCGTTGAAATCTATGACCACACGGGCTCCATATTTCAGATGAAGGCTATCGACTGTGATTGTGGACACTGTGCCATCGCCACCAGGATGCAAACTGGCAGCATACTCCATGGTGATGCTGCGGAATGTGCCTTTAGAGTTAAGGGTGGTGAAACGGTGGAGGCTGACGGGGCTATTGGCCAAACTGCCGTCGAAATTGACGGTTCCGTTCCATATTTGCGTCTCACCTGTGTATGTATGGCTGACAGCCGCCATATTGAGGATACCGTCGCCTTGTTTCACCAAGCGCATACCGCCTGTCAGTGCACCGCCGTTGAGGTTGCAGGTGTAGGTGGTGGTGCTGATGGAGGAATTATTGTTGTTGCCTTGCACCCAAGTCGGCACATTGATGGTGAGGATATAAGGCGAGGCACCATTGGTCACATTGAGGGTGGTGTTGGCGTTCTCGTGGAGAAGCAGGTGCTGGTTGTTGTAGCCGGTCCCAATGGTTGCGCCACTGCTGAGCTGGGTGCGTCCAGTGAGGGTCAGTGGTGGTGGCGGCACGGTGAGGTCCTCAAGCTCACCGAGGAAGAAGCTGAGGTGAGGTGGCTGGTTGTAGGCGTGCATCTGCCACACCATGGCCTGTCGGTACTGGTGGTCGAACCAGAGGGAATAGATGGGATAGGATGTAGGCATACAACTGGTGTAGATGCGGATATAGTCGTGGCCTTCCCCCACACGCATGATGATTTCTTCGCGCCAGTCACCCATGATGTCGCCAGAGAAGCAGGGGTGGTTCTTTGTCCAGTTGTTCATCTTGCATCCCGATGAAGTGAAGAGTCGCCCACTGCCGGGTTTTAGGATAGCTGCCTCTCGCTCTGTTCCGGGGCTGTTGAGCACCTCGGAAAGGAGGTCGCCGTCATAGTAGATGCGGAAGTTGAGGTCGCTCCAAGCGATGTAGTCGCCGATCTCGCTGATGACTTTGTCGGCCACGCAACTGACCATGCCAGTCTGCGTGGTGCGTCCCATAGCACCTGGATAGGTATTGGAGAAGTTGGCACAGAGGGCGCGTCCGTCGTCGCTGCTGCTGGTCTGGCGGTGATAGATCTGGCTGGTAGTGGCGTTGCGATAGTTGGACGCTGGCTCATCCTCGTTGCATGCGAAAATCTCGAGTCCTTTACGGAAGGGGTCGAAGTCGGAGCAATGGAGGGCATCGCCATGACCTAATCCCGTGGTGGAAAGTCCCTTTCCATTGTCGTCGATGACCATTGATCCATAGACAATCTCGTCGCGTCCGTCCATATCGACGTCGGCGATGCAGTAGTTGTGGTTGCCGTTGCCATACCAGGGGTCGTTCCACCCGCCATTGTTCTCCCAAGTCCAGCGAAGGGTGAGTGAGTGGGTGCTGGGATCCACATCGTAGGCGGCCATCTTGTGGCGTGTGTAGATACCGCGTGCGAGGAAGATGCTGGGTTTCTTACCATCGAGGAAGGGAGCGCCGAAGAAGTACTTGGAGGAGCGGTGTCCGTAACTGTCGCCCCAATCGCTGGCTTTACCACGGGTCAACGGATACGACATATATCTGACGGCATCGTAAATGATACCGTGGTCGCCATCCATATACACGAGGAATTCATCGCCCGTATTGGTGTAGGTCATGTTGGCGGTGTGGGTGACACTGCCACGTGTGTCCACACCATTCCTACCTATGCGCTGAGGCCATTCCTGACGGGAAGCGCCACGCTGGCCATGAACCATCATGTTGTCGGCGCCACGCAACAGCACCTCGGCCTTGCCGTCGCCATCCCAGTCGTAGGCGATGATGTTGAGCTCGTGGCTGCCTCCGCTGACCATGTTGGGACCGGCATCTATCCACCAGAGCAACGTACCATCCATCTTGTAGGCGTCGATGCGGTCGTAGGCTCCATCGCTGCGGCTGACATAGTTGGCGGCATCGTCCATCGTGCTGCGGCGCTTGACGATGATTTCCATCTCGCCGTCGCCATCGAGGTCGGCGACCTCACAGTCATTGGCGATGTAGGTGTTGGTGATGTCTTTGCCACTGTTGTCATAAACCTTGGCAAGTGGAATGTCAAAATATCCGGACTCACAGGTGGTGTACAACTTGTACTTATACCCGGCCCATACGTTCACCGCTTTGCACTGGCTCTGCTCCACCCCGCGCACCACTGCGCTCACCGTATAGGTGCTCGAGGCTGTGCCCTCGCTATCGGTGAAGTTGGATACGGTCAGAGGGGTATCGTTGAGGCGGGTTCCATTGCGATACACGTTGTACTTCGTGTCGTAGTACTCTTCAGCGAGTATTCGCCAACTCAGATACACTCCGGCTTCCACTTTCGAAGCCACCAGTCCACGTCCCAACTGGTCGGTGGGGCGCTGGGCATGAATCACTGTGAGAGCAAGTACTGACAAGAGTACAGACAGGGAAAATCTTTTCAAGGATGGTCTCATCATTGTTAGGCTATAATAGTAAAAAGAAAACAACTGGACACACCAATACGATATGTCCTATTTTACCTCTGCAATGTTTTTATTACATTTTATTCTGCAAAATTACACATTATGAAAGACTTAACAAAAGAAAAGCGTGGCATTTGTTTTCATTCCACAAAAAAGATTTAAAGAACGCACCTTCATCCTTCACGATTTAGTCTTCGTGTTTGCATTCATCAACATCTCCGAAACATTTTGCGATGCCAACAGGAAATAGATACAAAAACAAAAAGATGTGTTACAGCAAAAAACACGGAATTGGGAAATAGAGGGTAATTTTGCAGTATAATTTCAAATATATACCTAACAACCCAACAATGAAGCATCTATTCAGCAAACGAATCACGGCTGCCCTCGCAATCACAGTCAGCACTGTGGGCATGACAGCCCAGAACCCTATTGTACAGACCTGTTTCACCTCCGACCCTGCCCCAATGGTACACGGCGACCGCATCTATGTCTATACAGGACACGATGAGGATGGCGCCGACTTTTTCTGGATGCAGGAATGGCGCGTCTATTCATCGGCCGACATGGTCAACTGGACCGACCACGGTTCACCACTGGCTTTGGAGAGTTTCCATTGGGCCGACGACCGCGCCTGGGCGAGCCAGTGCATCGAGCGCAATGGCAAGTTCTACTGGTACATCTGTGCCCATTCCAAGCTTTCGGGGGGCATGGCGATAGGTGTGGCTGTCAGCGACAAACCCACAGGCCCCTTCCGCGACGCCATTGGCAAACCACTCTTCGAAAACGGCTCCTGGGACCACATCGACCCAACAGTGATGATTGACGACGACGGTCAAGCCTGGCTCTACTGGGGCAACCCACGAGTCTATTACCTGAAACTCAACCCCGACATGATTTCCTATGAAGGGGAGCTGGGACAGGTGGAGATGACAGAGCAGGGCTTTGGATCACCTGCGATGAACCAGCGGGAGAAGGGCAAAGAATATAAGGACAGCTATGTGGAGGGACCATGGATTATGAAACGCCCCACAGCACAGGAACAAGGCAAGAAAGGAAAGAAAAACGCGAAAGGCGCCGACCCTTATTTCTTGCTCTATGCCGCTGGCGGAGTGCCCGAGCACATCTCCTACAGCACCTCCCCCACCCCCATAGGCCCATGGACCTACGCAGGCGCCATCATGCCGCTCTGCGACACAGGGTCGTTCACCAATCATTGTGGTGTGGCCCACTTCAAAGGTCATGACTATTTCTTCTATCACACGGGCAAACTACCTGGCGGTGGCGGATTCGGACGCAGTGCCGCTGTGGAGGAATTCAAATACAATGCCGACGGCACTTTCCCCACCATCATGCCCACGGCTGAAGGCGTGGCTCCCGTAGGGACATTCAACCCCTACACTTGGGTTGAGGCAGAGACCATGGCATATTCCAAAGGACTGAAGACCGAGGAAGATGACTCCATCGGCGTCTATGTCAGCGACGTCCATAATGGTGACTACATCAAACTGAGGGCAGTGGATTTCCGTCGTCTCATGCCACGCACCTTCACTGCCACCGTGGCCAGCGGACTGAGAGGTGGTGCCATCGAAGTACGCCTCGACAGTCTCCAAGGAGAGATGATCACCCGCTTGCAGGTAGGCCACACTGGCGGATGGAACCGTTGGCAGACACTCGTCAGCGACATCACATCGAAGGTCGTTGGCGTCCACGACCTCTATTTGGTGTTCACTGGCCGCAAAGGTCCCAAGCTCTTCAACTTCGACCGCTGGCAGATGCGTGGCATCGAACAGTGCAACATGCCCATCTCACAGACCAAGTTCAATGCCGACCCTTCACCCCTTGTGATTGGCGACACCCTCTTCCTCTTCACATCCCACGACTCTTCGCCCGAGCATATCGCCGACCCCAACGAGAAGAGCTCAGCAGGTTTCTTCATGTACGACTGGTTGCTCTACACCACCACCGACATGGTGAACTGGACGGAGCACGGTGCGGTGGCATCGCTCAAGGACTTCGCATGGCGCAGCCGCGACAACGGTGGATGGGCCATCCAATGTGTGGAACGCAATGGAAAATATTACCTCTACGCTCCCCTACATGGCCACGGCATCGGTGTGCTGACCAGCGACTCACCTTATGGTCCCTTCAAAGATCCTCTGGGCGAACCCTTAGTCTGGGACAAGAACAACTGGTATGATATCGACCCCACAGTCTATACCGACCGCGACGGACAGGCCTACATGTACTGGGGCAACCCCATCACCATGTACGCTCGTCTCAACAACGACATGATCTCACTCAAAGACAGCGTCACTCACCTGCCCTACCGCATCGAGCACTACCAGGAAGGGCCATGGTTCTATGAGCGCAACGGCCACTACTACTTGGCATTCGCATCAACCTGCTGCCCAGAAGGACTGGGCTACGCCATGAGCGACTCCCCTACTGGACCATGGAAGACCATGGGCTACATCATGGCTCCCACACCACGCGACAGAGGCAACCATCCTGGCATCTGCGACTTCAAGGGACACAGCTACTGCTTCGGACAGAACTACGACCTCATGCACATCGACATCCAAAGACACTATGAGCGCCGCTCGGTGACCTGTGCGGAAATCACCTATAACGCCGACGGAACAATCCAGGAACTTCCCTATTGGCTCGACCAGCAGCCACTGGAACAACTGCATTGGCTGAATCCCTATCAACGGGTGGAAGCAGAGACCATGGCATGGGGTTATGGACTCAAGACGGCGAAGATGGGCATTGAGAACACTGGTATCGTGGCCGACATGCCTTTCTCCACTGGCAAACGCAACATGTACGTCAACGACATCGACAATGATGAGTACATCCGCATCAGAGGTGTGGACTTCGGCAGCACCGAGGCCAAGCAGTTCCTGCTACAAGCCGCAGCCACAGGCTCATGCCATGTGACGCTCCACATCGACCAATACGACGGTCCTGTCATCGGTGAACTGACTGTAAAGCCCACTGGTTCTGCCGACAACTACCGTTCGTTCATCAGCAAGGTGAATGGAGCGACTGGCATTCACGACCTCTATCTCTATTTCGACAAGGCAGAGGGAGAGGTAAGACTGGACTACTGGATGTTCAAGAAATAAAAACAATGATTCCAAACACAGATGCTATATATGAGACGTTTTCTGATTTCAATGATATGCCTGGTCTTCATGGCGACCACAACCAAGGCTCAGCAACACCGCCTCTGGTACAGTCATCCCGCATCGCATTGGCTGGAGGCCCTGCCCATCGGCAACTCGCAACTGGGCGCCATGGTCTATGGCGGAACAAACGTGGAGGAGATACAACTCAACGAGGAAACTTTCTGGTCGGGTTCACCCCACAACAACAACTCCAAGGAGTCAAGGGACCACATGCAGGAGATCCGCGACCTCATCTTCAAAGGACAGGAACTGGATGCCCAGGCACTGCTCGACAAATATGTGGTGAAAGGGCCGCACGGCATGCGCTACCTGACTTTAGGCAGTATGAAACTGGACATCGGACACCAGAATGTGACGGACTACCAGCGCGACCTGCAACTGGACAAAGCCATCGCCACAACCCGCTACAACGTTGATGGAGTGGAATATGAACGCACAGCGTTCGCCTCGCTCACCGACCATGCCATCATCGTCCACCTGACCGCCAGCAAACGGGGCGCATTGCGTTTCCGCCTCTCCCACGACGGTCCTATCCCTGCCACATACCAAGTGGAAGGGCATCAGTTGACTGCCACGATGCAGAACGTGGAGCAGGAAGGCATTGCCGGTGGACTGACTGCTGAACTGCGCATTCAGGTCATGACAGACGGTAAGGTGGAAGACGGACAGAAGGACATCAGCGTGGACAAGGCCACCAGCGCCACACTCTACCTCGTCGCCGCCACCAACTTCGTGAACTATTACACCATCAATGGCGACCCACATAAGAAGAACGACAAGTCGCTCAACGGGCTCAAGGGCTTGAGCTACAAACAACTGCTCGACCGACATGTCAAAGCCTACAAAGAGCAGTATGAACGGGTATGCCTGACGCTACCCAAGTCGTCAAACTCTGAACTGGAGACCGACAAACGACTGGCCAACTTCGCACAGACAAGCGAAACCAGTGACAACGATGCCGACATGGTGTCGCTGATGATGCAGTACGGGCGTTACCTGCTGATCTCATCCTCACAACCAGGTGGACAGCCAGCCAATCTGCAAGGGGTATGGAACAGCAGCATGAATGCACCTTGGGACTCGAAATACACCATCAACATCAATGCCGAGATGAACTACTGGCCTGCACTGGTAGGCAACTTGGCGGAAACACAGATGCCGCTGTTCACCATGATCAAGGACCTGAGCCAGACAGGTGCTCTGACTGCAGAGACGATGTATGGATGCCGTGGTTGGGTGGCACACCACAACACCGACCTCTGGCGCATCGCCGGTCCTGTGGATGCCACGCCATGGGGCATGTTCCCCACTGGAGGCGCTTGGCTGACCACTCATCTGTGGCAACATTATCTCTTCACGGGCGACAAAGTGTTCCTCGCCAACTATTTCAAAGTGATGAAGGGTGCTGCCGACTTCCTGCTCGACTATATGCACGTACATCCTCAATATGGTTGGCTGATGACGGTGCCTACCGTCTCACCTGAGCATGGACCAGAGGGTAAAGGTACCAACGTGACCGCTGGCTCCACCATGGACAACCAAATCGCACTCGATGTGCTTAGCCAGACGCTTATGGCCATGGAGACACTGGGTATCGACGATGCGGACTATGCCAAACGGCTCCGTGATGCCATCGCCTTGCTTCCTCCCATGCAGATAGGCCGGTACGGCCAATTGCAGGAATGGCTCATCGATGCCGACAATCCCAAGGACGAGCACCGACATATCTCCCACCTCTACGGCTTGTATCCTTCGAGCCAGATCTCGCCCTACTCGCATCCCGACCTCTTCACAGCAGCCGCCAATACGCTCCGACAGCGCGGTGACATGGCCACAGGATGGAGCCTCGGATGGAAAACCAATTTCTGGGCGCGCATGCTCGATGGCAACCACGCCTACAAAATCATCTGCAACATGCTGCATCTGCTGCCAGAGGACCGACAGGCCAGACAATATCCCTTAGGCCGTACCTACCCCAATCTCTTCGATGCCCATCCGCCTTTCCAAATCGACGGGAACTTCGGCTGCGCTGCCGGTGTGTGCGAGATGCTGCTTCAGAGCCACGACGGAGCAGTTCACCTCCTGCCTGCCCTACCCGATGCATGGAAAGAGGGTGAGGTGAAAGGACTGCGTGCAAGAGGCGGATTCATCGTTGACATGACATGGGAAGGCGGCAACCTGAAACAAGCCGTGGTGAAATCCACCATCGGCGGAACGTTGCGCCTTCGTTCCTACGTCCCACTGCAAGGCAAGGAACTCCGACCAGCCACTGGCGACTGCCCCAACGCATTGCTTCGGCCTACACAGGTGAAGCAACCACTGAAGTCAGCTGAGTTGCAGCAATTCGACCTCCTTCCATTGCGCCAGATCTACGAATACGACGTAGTGACCCAACCTGGCGACATCATCAAGGTTGTGGCCACTACCACCACACACTAAACATCAATGCACAACAAGAAAATCATCATTACTGCGTTTTTCGCCTTAGTTGCTCTGGCGGTACATGCGCAAGAGGCCATTTGGAGTGACGTTGTCATGGGCTATGCCAACGCCCCCATCATCAAAGTGAATCGTGTGGCGATGTATGCAGACCGCACAGATGTAAGCCTGCATATCGACTTCCGCAAAGGTCAGCAGATGGGCTTTAGGCAGGGAACAGCCCTGAAAGCCGACGGCAAGGAATACAAGGTGACGGGAGCCACCGTCATCAAACTGGACGAGCCTTACACCATGACTGCGGATACACTGAGCCTGACACTGACGTTTGAACCGCTGCCAGTGACAACTCAGAAGTTTGACTTCACGTCGCCAGACGGTCTGCAACTGTTGAACATCCGCAATGCAGACTACTTGCCCGAAGGAATCGCCGACACTTACTGGCGCAGCGAGCAGACGGGCGAATGGCTCATCGGCATCACGCCGCATCATGTCATATATCATAATAAAGTGTGGGACATCGCCAGTCAAACCGAGACGAAGGATGCTTACACGCTGACTCTCGCGGACGGTAGCGCCGTCCGAGTCGGCAAGATGAAGAAGGGCCGAAGGGTCATCACTTTCGGCAAGGAGAAGCCCGTAACTTGCAGCCCTGTCGTCACGGCTGCGCTGCCCGACTATCCGACAAAGGACTCGCGCAAGGGTTTTGTGGACAACGGCTATAGCAACACGGACAGCGTGACCATCGTCGGCTGGCTGAAGGACATGTCCGAGCAGGCGTGGAAGAAGAATGGCAGCGAATTTGAAGTGGGCATAACGAATTACGTCAGCGGAGAGCAGGAGAGTGCCTACGCCGCGATGGACTCGCTCGGACGCTTCGTCCTGAAGATGCCACTGCCGGGCAGTTCGGAGGCTTTCCTCGACTGGGGCAGGACAACGAAGAGTACCGTACTGGAGCCCGGCAAGACCTACTTCTTCCTCAACGACTTCATGACGGGGCAGACACTGTGGATGGGCGATGACGTGCGCTTGCAGAACGAGCTGTTGGCCCATCCTCATTCATGGGCCTCGGCCGAGATTGACCGCAGCCGCAGGGACCTCGACCCCATGACCTATCTCGCTCAGGCCGACAGCGTCAGAAAGGTGCAGATGGCAGAGCTGGCAGGATGGATAGCCAACAGCCCCAATCTCTCGCAGCGCTATCAGGACTATGTGGCTGGCTACTATCAGAACATACTGGGCGAGTCGATGACGCAGGCCAGTTACCACTTCCCCAACTACGAGATGCCACAGGCATACATGGACTTCATGGGCAAAGAATGCTGGCAAAAGACCATCAAGCCCTACACGCTCTATCGTGACTTCGCATCATTCACGCGCGACTATCTCCGTGAGGTGATGCGCAGACGGGTATGGAGGGTGAACTGGAACATCTATGACTACAACGACGAGATAGCCTCGACCGACGAGGAGCTGTCGCTGCTGAACCGATGGAAGGACTGGCTGACAGACGCCAACGCCAAGGTGGAAGCTGCCCAGACGCAGGAAGAAAAGCAGAAGGTAGCAGAAAAGTTGAATGCCGACAATGCCGACATGATCGCTAAGGTGGACAAGATTTTCAACGGTCCCAAAGGCAAGAAAGTGATGCGTGGCATAGACCTCGCCATACGGATGAAGCAAGAGGCTTTTGCGCTCGACTCGTTAGGTGCCGACCGAGACTTCAAAAGCATCTGGCTCTCGCGGTTTGTCTATAGCGAGATTGACCACACGCACGCATCGCTCTCGCCGATGGTCATTGACACGCTGAAGGCGCTGACCACCAATCCCGCATGCATCGAAATGATAGAGAAGAAAAACGACTACTACCTCGCCATCGAGAACCGGGAGTTCGACAAACTGGTGCTCAAGTCGTCGGACAACCTCGCAAACCTCAGTGAGGGTGAGGCGCTGCTGAAGAAGATCCTCGAGCCTTTCAAGGGCAAGTTCGTGCTGCTCGACATCTGGGGCACCTGGTGCGGTCCTTGCCGCGAGGCACTCAGCCACACTACCGAGGAATACGCCCGCCTGAAAGACTACGACATCCAGTACCTTTATCTCGCCAACGAGAGCCCGCAAGACGCGTGGGAGAACGTCATCAAGGAGTACAACGTCAGCGGCCCGAACGTAGCGCACTACAACCTGTCCCAAGAGCAGCAGGCCGCCATCGAGCATTACCTCAACGTCCACAGCTGGCCCACCTACAAGTTGTTCAATCGCGATGGCGAACTGCTCGACCTAAAGGTGGATGCCCGAGACCTTGAAGGATTGGCCAAGCTACTGGAACAGATGAAATAGGCAACTGATGACATACGTTGGGAGAAGTTGGATGAAGACATACACTTATCCAGTTTCTATGATATTGTTGAACCCAATCCTGATAATGAGGTTGCAAGAATCTTTGCCCGATTTCCTCAGATTAATGTATCAGAGATGGCCAAATATATCGGTATTAACAAGAGTTTACTGGCAAAGTATATCTATGGAATCAAAAAGCCCAGCAGTAAACGAATGCAGGAAATCAAACAAGCATTTCATCTGATGGGACAGGAATTGATTGCCATTTGACACGCATTATACCCAAACTCGGACAATCATTATTCAGAATACTCTTTAGTTGCAAACCAATCAGGTCAATTAAGACTATAAAACACCAGCGAGACAAACAAGCGGTTCTTGTTCATCTCGCTGGTAATAAATGGATATGAGTAAACAGCATCGATTTATTTCACCACTAAAACTATTTCGGGATAAATACACTTGACTTCAAAAAATATTTGTAATTTTGCAGCAGACATATTGAGTCACCATTTAATAAGCAATCTATGAGCAAGTACGAGATTCCCTTCTTGACAGCGTGCATTCAGGCTTTTGCTCGTCGTTTTGCCATAACTCGGCAAGCGGCTTTTCGATATTTGCATGAACACAAGGGGCTTGCCTTTCTAATAGAGTTCTATGATGTTGAACATTTGCAATCAATGGATGAGACGATTGACGATGTGCTTATTATCTGCCAAAAGAATGGAGGAACATTAGAAAAGAATGGAGGAACATTAGTATGACACTTTACCACGGTTCCAACGAAGACATTGAGACAATAGACCTTGAGAGAGGCTTGAATTTCAAGGATTTCGGCAAGGGTTTCTATTTGACACCAGATAAAACTACAGCTATGCGGATGGCTACAAAGAAGGCCCGACTATTTGGAGGCACTCCGACTCTAATAACCTATGACATGTCTGACTCAGCCCTAAGTTCTGGTCTTAGAGTAAAAATCTTTCCAGAAAAGGCAAGCGTTGAATGGTTCCTATTTGTTGATGCCAATCGCGATAGGCAGCGAATGCATCCTATTCATCATTATGATATTGTCATAGGTCCGATAGCTGATGATGGAGTGGTCTTGCAATTAACTAACTACCGTGAAGGTATCTATTCTCCAGAACATGCTGCGCAACTGCTTCAAGACAAGTATCTTGACCAACAGTACTATTTTGGAACTCAGAGAGCATTAGAATTTCTCCATAAAATAAGTAGTCAAACCGTATGAATCAACCTAATCACCACCAAATTGCAACTTACCTGACTGATTACGCTTTAAGTGAGTTGGTGCGATATGTCATGGAAGATTCTGGTTGCACCATTGAGGAGGCTATGGAACGCGTCTATAACTCACCGCTTTTACCAGCCTTGCAAGATGAAGAAGGGGAACTTTATGTGCAAAGTCCCGCATATCTTTACGAACTGATGAACAAGCTTTAAACTTTTCAGAATTCAAAGCAATTCAGAGCATACAAAAATACCAGCGAGACAAACAAACGATTCTTGTTCATCTCGCTGGTAATAAATTGTTTAGACTTAGATAAAAGCCTATCAATACTCTTCCTCGTCCCAGAGAAAGTCTTCTTTGGAAGGATAGTCGGGCCAGATTTCCTCGATCGACTCATACACGTCGCCTTCGTCCTCTATCTCGTTGAGGTTCTCGATCACTTCGAGCGGTGCACCAGAGCGAGTGGCGAAATCGATGAGTTCTTCCTTCGTTGCAGGCCATGGAGCATCCTCCAGTTTAGATGCTAATTCAAGTGTCCAATACATAGTTCTTGTCTCCTATATTTTTATTTGTTTGATTGCTTAAAATAAGCCAACAAAATTCATGCCATATATCCTTTTTTCATCATCAAATTCATGCTGTCAGTAATCTGGTGAACAAGAGGCACGACACGTCATGAAGGCCATTCCGATTGTTAAAGATAGTTTACTATTTGCCTATCTATCACAAAATCGGCGCGAATATAGTATTTTTTACAAGAATATCACGTTCTTTTCCAGAAAATTTCTTGATTTCCTGCCTGGACATTCAATTTCCTTGCCAAAACGAACAAATAATCCGACAATCTGTTGACGTAAAGCATCACTTGCTCGTCCACCTCAGCAACATCGCGGAGAGAAAGAATACGTCGCTCAGCACGACGACAGACCGTCCGACAAACATGAGCCACGGAAGCAGCCCTGCAGCCACTTGGCAACACAAACGCACGCAAAGGAGGCAAAGAAGCATCCACCTCGTCAATCTCCTTCTCTATACGCTCCACCATTTCAGGACTGACAACACTGCCCTGACTCAACTCACGGACCGAAGTGTCGGTGGCAAGATTTGAACCCACCACAAACAGGGTGTTCTGAACGCCAAGCAGAAAGTCGTGGTCGTGCTCGTCGTCCACATACGACATCAACACTCCAATCTGGGAGTTCAGTTCATCCACCGTGCCATAGGCTTCCAGCCTCACATGATTCTTAGGCACACGCTTCCCGCCGACCAGACTGGTCATCCCCTTGTCGCCAGTGCGTGTATATACATTACTTTTCTTTGTCATAATAAAAAAATATCGTTCTTTCTAAAGATTATAATTCATCTTCACGCGCTTGGTATCGAAAAACACCAAGCCTGTACGTCCGAGATTGAAAGTGACTCTCGCCCTGCTGTCGCCAAGAATCCCTGTCCATAGTTGTTTGCCCTCGTTTGTGTCGAGGTATTCCACAATGAACATGCTATTGTCGTGAGTATGGCCGGCAGCATAGTCGTAGAGATCCCATGCTCCTTCCCTCACCGCTATCTGCAAACAGTCAAGCTCACCCTGCTGACACTCAGCCTCCAGCAACGGCATAAGGTTTCCACAGAGGCATTCCACTCCCCTGCCCTCAAGAAAATCCTTTTCTGCCGCCACCATGTTCTTGCACAGACAACTCACTTTCACGCTTTTGGAAAAAGCGGCAAGATAGGCAGCCGACAGGCAGGGACAATCCTCACCCACCACAATCACCCTCTTGGGCTTCAGCCAGTTGACCAAGCGGAAGAGACGCTCATCATGTTTTCTGGAAAACGATGCACCGTTCTTAGGTAACGCCGACCGCAGAGCTTTCAGTTCATCGAACGCATAGAAAGGCCATTTCTCCCTAAGCACGAACCTCACAAGGTAGAAAGCCCAGGGAGACTGCACCCCAAACCCAAGCCGATGGCGCAGATGGGCAGGATAGGTGACCACTCTTTTTATCCAATATCGCATAACAAGACAGACTGCATCCAAAGACCTATTCTTCAGCCCCTTTTAAGGAAAGAATAAGTTTTTCTGAATTTTTCAACGGCAAATATACAATTTATTTCTGACAAATAGTTATATTTGCACGAAGCTAACCACAAAATAGCAGACAATATGGAAAAATTAGGCGAATACATCCAGAGCATTGAAATCAAATCGCTATGGAAAGGCGGTCGGCACATCGTTTGGCACCTGCGTCCCGACGTGAATATCCTCAGCGGCATCAACGGAGTGGGAAAAAGCACCATCATCAACCGTTCCGCCAATGGTCTGAACAATCTCTACCATAACGAGACACTGCTACCAGGCGACCTTGGCGACGGCATCAGCATGAAACTCTATCCAGAAGACGCCACTTGCATGAAGTTCGACGTCATCCGCAGCATCGACCGCCCGCTGATGCACAGCGACCTGATGGAGAAGATGTCGGACTCGCGCGTGAAGACTGAACTCGACTGGCAAATCTACCGCCTACAAAAGAAATACCTCGACTACCAAGTCAACATGGGAAACCGCATGATAGAACTGCTCACGAGCGGCGACCCTGCCGACCAAATCAAAGCGCAAGAGGTGATGAAACCCAAAATCGAATTCCAGGACCTGGTCGATGACCTGTTCTGCGAGACGGGTAAGCGCATCAACAGAAAGAGCAACGAGATTCAGTTTGTCCAACGGGGCGAACTCCTGACCCCTTACCAACTGTCGTCGGGCGAGAAGCAGATGATTGTCATCATGCTCACCGTGCTGGTGGAAAACAAAGAACACTACTGCCTGCTGATGGACGAACCTGAGATCAGCCTCCACATCGAATGGCAGAAACGACTCATCAGCATCATCCGACAGCTCAATCCCAATGCGCAGATCATCCTCTCCACCCACTCCCCCGCCTTGATCATGGACGGATGGATGGACACCGTGACAGAGGTGAACGACATGACACTATAGCACTAAGCAACGCCTTGCAACCAAGGCTGACAACAAAACAAGACCAACCATGGGAAACCGCCTCACCGACAATCTCAACTCGCTCTATTTCAGCGCAGCCAACAAACTCAGGTCGAACAAGAAGAAGAAAAAAATCATCGCCTACGTCGAAGGGTATGAGGACATCTTCTTCTGGCGCGACATTTTGTCAGAGTTTGAGACCGACACGATGATGTTTGAGGTGTGCCTGCCATCAAGGTCCAACCTGGCACGAGGAAAGAAAAGTGTGCTGATGAACACGCTTGGCGACAAGTTGGGTAAGAGCATGATTGCATGCGTCGATGCCGACTACGACTACCTCATGCATGGCAAGACTGAGTTCAGCGCCAAATACTTCATGCACCACCCTTACGTGCTGCACACCTATGTCTATGCCATCGAGAACTTCCAGTGCTATGGGCCAAGCCTCCACAATGTCTGCGTGATGGCCACACTCAACGACAAAGAACTCTTCAGTTTTGAAGACTACCTGAAAGCCTACTCACGAATCATCTACGACCTGTTTCTCTGGTCGATATGGTTCCACAGGCAGAAACGCGGCAACGACTTCTCCATTACCACGTTCAACAACATCGTGACCATCAACAACCTCAACACCTTCCACCCCGAGGTGGCACTGGAGAAAATGCGCAGGAAAGTGAATCATGAACTCAACATACTCCAAAGAAAATATCCCGAAGCCAAAAGTCAGCTGACAAGGTTGTCCGACGAACTGTTCGACCTGGGAGTGGAGCCCGACAACACCTATCTTTTCATCAACGGACACCACTTGATGAGCAATGTCGTGATGCAGGCACTCAACCCCATCTGCAACACCTTGCGACGACAGCGAGAGACGGAAATCAAACGACTTGCCGTACACCGCACGCAGATGAACAACGAACTATCAAGCTATGAACACAGCCAGATACCCATCGAGCAGATTCTGCGCCGCAACACGGAGTTCAAGACCTCGCCACAATACAAACAGATTGAAGAGGATATCAACCTGCTGATAGAAAGAATCAACGCCCCGACGACAGATGACGAAGATACCCCTTCAGGAGCAGAGGTAGCCAGGGCGCTTTAGGCGCAAAAAAACATGTGGAAACAAAAAAGAGGAAAACCGTTCAAAGGTTTTTCTCTTTTTTTATGGCTTGACGCAGCGAGGTACTGAAAATCTTGTATTTCTTCTTTTTCTGTTCCTTGTTGAGGGGAGCATTCTTTTTCTTCCGTTTCTGTCCCGCATCATTTCCACCACCATCATGCCGCAGTCGGGAAATTTCCATTTTTGTGGCATTACGCTGCTCCACAACATCGGAGATACACACAAAAGAAGTGATGACGAAGAAAAAGAATAAAAACAACAACAAGGAAAACGACTTCGGGTCGGAAGTCATCTCCCAAACTCTGAAAGCGCGGATTTTCTTCTTTTTCCTCTCTACACGCTTCTGATTGTCAATGTCTTGATTCATCTGGGCAACCATCAACTTCATGTATATGCTAACTGATTTTATGCAAAAGTAATCTATTCTTTCCTTATATCAAACAAAAAGGCAGAAAAAAACGAAAAAGAGGATAATGTTTTTGAGAAAAAGAGGGTTAGGGAGTGATTTCAGGCGTATAGCTCATTTTGCAGGGTATTTTTGATTGGTAGGCCTTTCTTAAACTATAGGATAAGATCTTTTGTTCTTTCATTCGGTTGAATATTTCGTTAAATGTTGATATTTTATGCTC
>CAMOWU010000002.1 GCA_946628545.1 uncultured Bacteroides sp.
ACGTATTTAAATATACTATATTTATTATTATACTATTTTACTATATTTTTAAGTTTACAGTTTACAAACAACCTTATCTATTTGATTATCAAAGCATTTTTGTGTAAACTGTGCGTAAACTCATCCCGTAAACTCTGTTTTTCAGTTTACAAAATTCACCTTCCCCTTCTCCGAGCACGGTGTACTTGTGCGTGCTTTTTTGTAAACTGAACGAATACGTAAACCTTAAATGTTTCCATCATCAGGCACCTTCTTTCTATTCCACACCTTTTGGGTTCCGTACAACTTCTCCGCATGACGCGACGTTGTGCCTCTCTCCCAACCCTCCATATTGTCCAGAAGGCTGGCGACTCGCCTTGCCAGGTACTTATACTCCTTGTCCGCCATGCTCCTGCCCATCTGCTCACAGACAAACTCGGCGACGCACACACGGTCACGCACTACCACGCCCTCGGCCTCCAAGGGGTCGCTCTGGGTGAAATACGCTCTTCGCCGCTGCAGGTCCCATGACGGCCAGTCCGTGGGCAACCGCCGCTCCAGGAACACCGACAGAAGGTCTCTCAGCGGGTCGTCGCTGTCGTCGTTGTACTCCTGCTGTCTCGCCCTCGCCTCAGACTCCAAGTCCGGACGAAGATACAAAGGCTCGCCCTCGCGCCAACGCTCCACAGCCTCTGCCCACAACTGGTCCCTGTCGGCTTCCACGGCTGTCTTGACGTCGCCATGCTTGCGCAGGTCGGGCAGCACCTTGATCACCCAGAAACGCCGGTTGCCGGTGTCGCCCTTCAGGAAATAGGTCTCGTTGGTCGTGCCGCAGAACACACACTGACGAGGGTGCTTCTCCACCACCGTGCCGTAGGCCGCCCGGTAGATGTCGTCCTGGCGAGAGATGTACGACTTCACCGACTCTACCTCCGACTTCTTGATGCCCGACAACTCTCCCAACTCGATAATCCAAGCGCCGCGCAACTGCTCCATGCCCAACTTGCCTTCCATCGTCGTCAAACTGTCCGAGAACCACAAACCACCCATCACGCGCAACAACGTCGATTTGCCGACACCTTCCGGGCCTGTGAGAATCATGCAGTAGTCGTACTTGCAGCCGGGGCGCATCACACGTGCCACGGCAGCTGTGAAATGCTTTCTGGTCATCGCCCTGTTCAAGGGGGTGTCCTCCGCGCCAAGGTAGTCGATGATGAGACGGTCCAAACGGCTCACACCGTCCCAACGCAAACCTTCCAAGTACTCCCTGATGGGATGAACCTTGTGGCGGGTCATCACGGCGTCCTTCGCGTCCTTGATCTTGTCCTTGCCGGTGATGTTGTACTGCTCTTCCATATATATACGCAGGTTGGCGTCGTCTCTGTTGCCCCACAACTTCGCCTTCCTGTCCCAGGGCAAACCACCCCTGATGAGGTCGAAGCCCGTGAAATCGTCATGCCACAGATGACCCGACAGTTTCGGGTCTTTCTCCAGGATGCAGATAATGTTCTTCGCCGTGGACTTGATGTTCCCTCTCTTGTCAAACTCCAACTCGGCCATCCAGCCGTCGCTCTCATCTCCTGCCTCTCCTGCGGCATCGGTGTCGTCGGGGTCGTCGGTCACGCCGGCAAACATGCTGTCAACCTCTGTTTGGCGCTCGCGCATCAGCAGCACACGCACCGTCTTGTCTTCCGACACGAAGTCCTGCATCTTCTGGTACGACGGCAACTTGGTCACGTCCGTCTGGCGCGTCCCCTCATCGTGAACCCCGAACAAATGGAGACGGCACAGATCGAAGGCGTTGCACAACTGCTTCGAAGCGGGGTCGGTCTCGTGGTGCGAGTAGGCGAACTTGCCCTCATAGCACACCAGGCCACCGGCCACACTGCCCAGCTTGTACGTGTAGCGGCCTTCCACCGACGTCGGCTCGTAGGCCTCGGGCAGGAACTTCTCTATCGCCTCCTCTATCGTGTACGCCCTGCAGAACGCGCCGATGAGACCAGGCTTCTCCAACGGGTCACCAGCCTTCCTGATCTCGTGGCTGATCACGTCGCCCTCACGCTGAGAGGTCGGCCACTCCGACGCGTCACGCCAGTTCATGTACGTGCCAAGCACCTCGTCCACGTCCAGCGCCTCGCCGTCCTGGTACTCGAACACGAACTCGCCGTTCTTCGACGTGCTCGGCCAGTAGAACAGGCGCGGCAGCTGGTAGGTCGTGATGTCAAACAACTCGATGCCGACGTTGTGGGCGATGCGGCGGCATACAGGCTCGTATTCCTGGGGGGTCACGTGGCGGCTGAAGGGGATGACCAGACGGTAACGGGGCGACTCCAACGTGTGCTTGTGAGTGGAGTAAAGCATGGCGGCGCAACTGTACTGCAGGGTGAACTCATCCCACACGCCCGACGTTCCGTAGTCGATGTCCAGCGTGGCCACCGTACGGTAAAGGACGTTGGGGCTCTTCCTCACTCCGCCTGACAGGTAGCCGCCCACAAAACCGCCCACGTCCTTGATGTCCGACTGCTCCTCACGGCTCATCCTCAGATACTCCTTGATGGTCTCGCCGGTGCGGCGGGTCTCCGCACACTTGTTCAACAACTCCTGCCAGCCCACCCGCCGGTTCTTCCACTTCTTCGAATAGCGCTTGTGGGCAGTGGCAATGTCTATCTCTGGGTTATGCTGCAGCGTTATCATCTCTCGCCCTCCTCTGTCTCTGGGTTTTCCTCCTCACTGTAATGAAGGCGGACCAACGGCTCACCGCCATCCGAGGGACGAACGAAGCGAACTCCGTGAAGCACGAAGCCCGAATCCCGGAACTGACGCTCGGCGGTCTCAAAGAAACGCCGCACGTCATCTGCTGTGATCTTCCTTTTCATAATGGTCAATGGTTATTGATTGGTTGTATCTTGTCCACGATTCAGCTCGCTTGCTCTGATCCTCTTCATCTTCGTCTGGGAGTGGCAGCACCTTGAAACCGTCTTTCAGTAGGTTGCGCTCGAAGATCTCCCCTCGTTGCGTGTCCTCATCATACCATACGCACCAGCGGTTCTCATAGTCCTGACGGTCGGGTATGATGTAACCATGTTTCAAGGCGTTATACCTCCTCTGAAGCTGGGAGGTCGTCCACTTGTTCACGGGCAGGTGAAGCCTCGTCTTCCGTCTCAGCCCGAGACGAATGCGCTTGCGCTCTTCTTCTATCAGCCGCTTCTTGCTCTCACTCTTGCGCTTGCGCTTGCATACTTGCCGGTACTTCCGAGGATGCTCTTCCTTCAGCACTGTGTAAGGATGGCGGTAGGTGTCACTATTCAAGTAACGCCTGAGACCCTCATACGCAGCCTCCGAAGGCTTGTGGCCACGAAGGCTCTCATAGTAGCCGCTCGCCTCGCACTTGCGCCTGATGGCTTTCACCTTCCGTTTCTTGATGGCGCGCATGCCTTCCTCGCTCTTCTTCAGACCGTACTCACGGGCAATGCGGTGTACAGTGAACTTGCTCACTCCCATAGCCCTCGCCACGCGCTTGTTCTCGGTGACGGGGTACGTCTCCTTGAACCATGCATACTGCGAGTCGGTCAGCCATACCTTGTTGTATCTCCCGCGCTCTGTCTCTCCTGGATATTTTCTCATAATGGTCAATGGTCAATGGTCAATCTTTCAAATAATACGGTGTGGTGTAGCCAGCGCCTTTGAGGGGCAGGTCGCCGCACCAGTCTATGGGTTTGGAGAACAAAGCCTCCACGTCCGCAAGTGTCTGCCCCGGGCGAGCCTCCACCACTATCTCGTCATGGATGTGGAAGACGATGGCCAGCCCTGCCTCCTTGGCACGGAGGATAACCACTCCAAGAATGTCACGGGCTATGGCCTGCACGATGTTCTCCACAAGTTTTCCGCCATACGTCCTGACCTTCTCCCATTTCTTTGTCGTCTGGTTCAGGCCCTCGTACTCGATGACGTCATGGTCACCGCGCCAACTGTCGCCGTACTCGGTGCCGACACTCGCGCGGGGATAGCAGAGGGTGCGGCCTGAAGGCAAGGTCACGGTCAACATCCCCCACCGGCGGCCTATCTCGATGCCACGGTGTACGGCCACGCTCTCGCCGGTCTTGATGGCGGCCATGGCGGCGCGCTCGATTGTCGCCCACATCTTCACGATCTTCGGGTTGGTCTTGCGCCACAGGCTAACGATCTCCGCCTCCTCGGCCTCGGTCAGCCCCAGGCGCTTCCCGCCCATGGCCTCCAAGGCCGACACACCGCCACCGTAGCCCAACGCCAGCGTGGCGATCTTGCCCTTCTGCCTCAGCTCTGCGTTCTGACCGTGCTTCTCCACAGGCTTGCCGAACATCTGGCTGGCAGCCGCGCAGTAGATGTCGCCACCGCTCCTGAACACGTCCAGCACCCACTGCTCACCGGCAAGCCAGGCAATCACACGGCACTCTATAGCGGAGAAGTCACACACATGGAATGTGTGGCCGGGGGCGGCGATGAACGACGTGCGGATCAACTCACTCAGCACCTGGGTCACGTTCGAGTAGTTCATCTCAAACTCTTCTAAATCGCCCTGACGGACCAGATAGCGGGCGTGGTCCAGACTCGACAGGTGGTTCTGGGGCAGGTTCTGGACTTGCACCAGCCTCCCCGCCCAACGGCCTGTACGGGCGGCACCGTAGAACTGGAGCAGGCCGTGGATGCGGCAGTCGCCGCAGACGCACTTCAGCATGGCGGCGTACTTCTTGTTGCTGGTCTTGCCCATCTCACGGCGCAATGCCAGCACTCGCCGCACATTCGGCCAGTACCTCAATTGCTCGTCTATCTCGTCAAGGTTCGCCTTGTTGAGGCTTGAGACGCTGATGGGAGTGACGCGATGGATGTACTCTTTCAGCTGGCTCGGACTGTTGGGGTTCTCCAGACCGCTGATGGTCTGAGCCTCTTTCAGCAACTCTGCCTTGTACTCGTCGTCGAACCTTGCCGCAGCCTCAACCAACTTGAGGTCTATCATCACGCCCCGGTCGTTGATCTCCTGGTCGGCCACGTACAAATCATCATCAAAAGCGGGAACCTCCAAGCGCCTGACCTTGGCCAGAACCGCCTGCTCAACCTCAACGTCCCTGATGTTGTAGCGCTTGAAAAGCTCCCAGCGGTCAGGATCGTCGCCTGGCAGATGTCGCTTGCCATTCTTGCCGGGGATGGAGAAATAACGGATCAGGGCCCTGCCTTCCTTCATCTTGCCATCCTCCAGCCGCAACACTTCGCCACATTGCCCCAATGACAACGGCAGACCCATACGGGCCGCGCGCACCATCGTGCAACGCCACTGCGAGGGGTCCATGGGAGAAGGCATACCCAGCCACTTGCTGATGCAGATACGCTCAAATGCTGCGTTAAACGCTGTCTTGGTCACGGCGGGGTCTGTCAGTGCGGACCGCACCTCACACGGCAATTCCTCGCCCTGTGCCAGATCCACACACACGACGGGACCGCCGTCCACGCTGTATGCAAACAGCAGGATCGAGAAGTCAGGAGCCTCGACGTATTTATAGACGCCGCACTCCGACAAGTCGTTGCTGCTGTAGGTCTCTATGTCTATGCCTAATTCTGTCATAGTTTCTGTTGGTTAAGTTTTCTGATAATGTGGTCGGGTACACACTCCCAACACCAGTCGGCAAAGACTTGGGTGCATGACACCCACCAGTCCGCGCTCTCGTCCCTTGTTTCCCGCGCTATCTCCTGCTCGCAGTCATGTTGACTGTTGCACGGCTCAGTACACGTCCTGCAGCAGCTCCCACACCCTCTGACAAGGTGGCAGCATGCGCACCGCATCGCAGGGGTCATGAACAGTGGAGGTCGCTGGATGAGCCGGCGTATATTCTCCGTGAGTTCCATCAACAATCCTCCCGTTATGTTCCAGCGCGGTTGTTACTGAAACAGAGGATCACCTCGTCAATATCGGTGAAGTCAAGTCCGTCATCTACGATTACCGACTGCTCGGTGATGTCCTCCAGCTCGTAGAGGTCGGTGAGACATCCGTCCTCGTCAATCTCCTCCCAGTCCTTGCAGAGATAAACCTCCGCATCCTTGTGCTTGCACGCCTTGCACCAGTCGTATAGTTCCTGCACAGTCATACTTCGCCCTCCACTACGCTGATCACTGCCTTGATGACACTGCTTGGCTCACACAGCGACTCAAGGGCACTGTTGACCATCCTGTTCTCCTTGTCGCTCATGTTCTCCCACTTGATACTGTTGAGGTGGGTCTTCGCCGCCTCGATGTGTTCCATCGCGCGTTTCACTCTGTTGATGTCTGGTTGTCTCATTGTCTCTTTGTTGTTTTGGCTTTATATTGCTCCCACCGCCCCTCGATGATTGCCTTGTGCGCCTCGTGCCTCATCTCGGTAGTGAAGCAGCTGTTCCTTTCGTAGAGGAGGTAGTAAGGCGCATAGCCATCGTCGGTCGGTGACTTCTCGTATAGCAGCTCCACGGTCATCCAGCCCACATGGGCGAAGCTCTCGCAGAACCTCGGGGTCTCTCCCCACTTGTGCCTGCAGTAGGTGGCAACGTTGCGCTCACCCCTGATGATTGTCAATTCGGTGTCCATAATCTTAGCGTTAAAAATGCCTGTCTCTCCAGGCTGCCACAGGTCTTTCCCCGTCGTCATCCTACGGCCCTAAACATTGATGGAGGGGCTATGGGGTGCCTGTCTTTCCAGGCTGTCAGTGGTAGGCCAAAGCCGTATAAACAAGGCTGGTCTTTATGCTTCCCCGTCCGCAGAGGCACTTGTGCTGTGGCATTCACTGTTCACAAACCTTCTTTACAAAACCTATTCATGCGGCCTCTTTCTCCTTCCACGACGCTTCACGGACGTAGCGGACGGGGTGGTTGGTTAGTTCTCAAAGATCGTCGTCGTCCTCGTCGTCCATAGAAATGTTGCCGAACGCCTCGCTCTGGCTCACGCTGCCGCCAAACTGCTCGTCGTCCTTGCACTTGCGCACTGCCTCCAGAGCTGCGGCGATGCCGCACTTGCCGTTGACCTTGTAGCCGTAGAAGGTGATGCACACCCAAGCCCACACACCGCTGTAAATCTCGTCCTCGTCGATGATGGGCTGGCCGCTGCGGTCGGTCACGCTGGGTTTCTTACCGGTCTTGGCGTTGATATAGACGTGGTCCTGGTAGGCGTCGTCGTCCTTGCCGTTGCCGTCGCGCAGAGGATAAGCCTCGGATGTCTCGCTGATGTTGGGCTTCTTGCCACCCCAGTATTTGGTGATGGCCTGATTGTAGGCGGCCTTGATGCAGCCCTTGATGGCGTCCACTGTCTCCTTTTGTGACTTGGGGATGAGGATGCCGGTCTGGTACTTGGCACGGCTGTCGTCGCCGTCCGGTCCGGTCCACTTCTCGAAAAGGTGGGTGTAACTCAATCGGCATGGGCCGAATACTACTGTGCGCCCGTCGTTCTTGGGCAGAATGTTTGGTTTCATCATAACTCTGAAAATTTTTATGTTAAGTTAAACGTTCAATGGTCAAAAATGGTCAATGGTCAATGCTCAATGATCAATGGTCAATGACTTACTCACTCAAACTTACGTTCGCGAAATCGTCTCCGCTCAACTCGGGACGCTTGTCGCTCTCCGGAACCAACGTCGGCTTGCCCTGGGGCTTGTCTATCCATTCGCCGCAAAGCTCGTTGAAGCGCTTCTTGCCTATCACCTTCTCTAAGTCGGTGATGGTCTTCAACTCCCTCGGCCTCATGTACGCGTCCTCGGCGAACTGACCGGACAACGCGCCCATCACGGCCTCGGGGTCGGTGATCTTGCGGACACTCCTGCCGGCAACCAACTTGAAGCCCGCATACTTCTGGCCGCCCAGCGCCTGCTCCAGCGTGTAGTCCTCCACGCCTTTCACCCACGTCTTGATGACGTCCAGCAGGGGCAGGACACGGCCAGCCATCTCATCAGGAGCAATGGTCTTCGGGTCGGGGTGCTGCTCCACAGCCTCGAAGGTCGTGTCGGCCAATGCCCTGCAGGTCGCCTTCACCTTGCAGAACCGGCACCACTCTCCGGGCTCCTGGCGGCCTTTGTCACCGAACGCCTCCTCGGCTTTCGGCCTCAACTGGTACCTCGCCCAGGCCAACAGGTCGGCGACACTCAACTCATACTCGCTCAGGTTGTCGATGCGGGGCTGCACGATGGTCATCCTCACGCGCTGGATGTTGTACTCGAAACTGAAACGCGAAAAAGCACCGAGGGCATAGATCTGCATCTGGGGGTTACCCACTGCCGACACCTTCACGCCCTTGCCGTACTTGAAGTCTATCACCTCCATCATGCCGTCGGCGATGATCACGGCGTCGGCTGTGCCGAAAGCCTCGGGCATCCACTCTGTGAAGTCCAGACGCACCTCCACCAGCAACTGGGCGTCGCGTGTCCTGGCGCGGGCGGCGTTGAACTTCTCCAGCACGATCGTCTTGTACGTCTCGGTATATTCGTCCATCTCACCGGTGTGGTACTTGTCGAACAACTCTGCAATCTCAGCTTCTTCGTCCTTGGTCGGCTGGTGCAGAAACTCTTTCAGGTGCTTGGCACAGTAGGCGTGGGCCAGGGTGCCTTCCTCGGCGAAGGCGCTGCCGCTGTCGGGAATGTGCTCCTCCAGGCGGGGGGCTGCGGTGCAGTTCATCCATCTGTGCGCTGCAGACGGGCTCAATAATGCGTGTGCCATATCAGAACGGTATTCTAATGATTACTCCATCTTCTCCTGCGGTCAGCTCGTCGCACTCTCTGATAAACTGCTCTCGCTTGTCGGCGGGCAAGGCGCTCGGCTTGTCGGCGCCAAGCTCGGCGGCGATATTCTTGAACTGGGACGTCAACTGGCGGTGGTACTTCTTGTACGCCTCGCTGTCGGTCTCGTCCTTGTAGTTCTCGCCCTCTATTCGCTGGCGGGTGCGGTGCATCGCCTCACGGATGTCTTCTTCTGTCAGTTCCTTGGGGCCGTTCTCCACTGCCGAGGCATCGGCCTGCTCTTCCACCTCCGGCGCTGGTTCCTCTGAGGGTACCTCGGAGGCATGCTCTGCCGGCACTTCCTCACGGCCGGGTTCCTCTGACGGAACGGGAAGAGCTGGGGACTGCGCCTCTCTCAGGGGTTGTTCACTCGCCGATGGCTGCTGAACCACCGGCATCTGCTTCTGTCCGATGATGGCATTGACCAATGCCACCAACTCAGGCGTTACGCCTAAGTCCACATGGACGCGAATGTCAAAATCTGTTTTCATAATCTTCGAAAAATATTAGGGGTTGGTTCTATCACTTCCTGTGCGTCGCCACATAGGTGGCCGCACGACTCTCTATCTCACGATCACTGCATACTTTGCTCTCAAGCAACCACGCCTCGAGATCGGACTTGAGAAAATACAGGTGGCGGCATTTCTTGAAATGGGGTATCCTGCGCTCAGACGTCAAACGGTAGATGTGACCCTTGCTCAGACCTGTTAACAACACTGCCTCATCGAGGCTCAGCACCGATTTGGCACCCAACAGCGCCAACGACTCCAGACGATCCAGGCGGGCGTTCAAAGTGCCCAATATCTCCTCACTCATAGCTTATCACATTTCACGTTACGGTTACTCTTGCCGCGCTTCTCGTCCTGGGTGTACCTGGCGGAATCAGCGTAGCGGATCAGTATCAGCGCGACAAACAGGCAAGCTGTACCCGCGCACGCGCACCACATGTTGTCCGATGAGAACAGCAACAGTGCTACAGCCATGAGCACTATGCCGAACATAATTGATGATGTCTTTTTCATATTCACACTTTTTTTAGGTTTCGTTTATTCGTTTACTCGGCCATTTCTTAATTCTTAACCTTTCTCGTAACTAAACAAGGTCTCCACGGCAACTCCGAAATGGCCGGCGATAATTGACTGGGCCAACGCGTCGGGCTTCTGCTGACCACTCAACCACATGCGGACAGTCAACTCACTACGGTGAGTGATCGAAGCAACCTCCGCCACAAACTCCTGAGCAGGCGTCTTCATCGCCTTACGCTCGTTGTACAAATCAATGAATGTCTTTTCCTCCATAAACAGTCTCTATTTTTTAGTTAAACTTTTGGCTTTTAGGCAATAATTGAGTATATTTGCACACTCGCTTGAAATAAACTAAACAATAATAATTTATAATGCGGTACAAAAGTAAATGATTTAGGTTTACCTACCAAAAATTAGTAAACGAAAATCATTCATTTTAACATTTTTTAAGGAACACTTATGGAAACAATACATGAGAAATTAAAGCAATACTTTGAGAGTCAAGGTATTAAGCAAAAAGAAATAGCTGAAAGAATGGGTGTGTCAAAAGCATATATCAACGCAGTTCTCAATGGAAGGACGGTAATTGGTAGAAGCCAAGCAGAGAAAATGGGAAACCTTTTTCATTTATCTTCAGCGTGGCTTCTCACCGGTGAGGGCCCGATGCTGAGAACAGCATCCGAAGCCACACCACGGACAGACCTGAAGCACACAGGCGTGAGACTCGTCTCACAATACGCCTACGCAGGATACCTCACAGGATACATGGACGAGACTTACATGGCGCAACTGCCTGTCATCGACTTCACACCCGACAGAGAAATGACAGGAAACTACCTCGCGTTCGAAGTAAGAGGAGACTCCATGGACGACGGCTCAAAAGAAGCTTACGTCGAGGGAGAACTGCTCATCTGCCGAGAGGTCGAACCACACCTCTGGCGAGAGTCCAGACTGCACTTCAACAAACGAGACTTCGTCATCGTGCACACCGAAGGAATACTCATCAAACGCGTCATAGCACACGACGTCGCAAACCACAACATCACCATCCACTCCCTCAACCCACTCTACCCCGATCGCGTCATCGACCTCGCCGACGTCCGCCAGATCTTCTCCGTCGTCGAGTCCCGAAAACAACGCTCACGCTGAGAACATAACAACGGAAAAACACTATATTTGCAAAGACCAACTACTAAAAACATAAAAATCATGAAAAAGGCATTTACTTATTTTGCAATGATCGCACTCATGTTGTCCGTATCCTGTTCTAAAGACGACGACGGAGGCAAAGCAATGATTAGTCTGTCCGTGTACTACCACAACACTGGAGGTGAAAGCAAGTTGGACACCGACAGTTATTGTTGGTTCGGGCTGTTTGATTGCAAACAATCTGATATTAGTTCCAACACCGCAGACGTGTACAATATCGCAGACAAAAAAGTCGTGACACTGAAAGACGGCACTACAATACAGCCGAAATACAAAGTTTCGACTAATATCGGAACAACTCATCTTGAAGACATCGAATACGGGAAATACACAGTCGTAGTTTGTTGCCATCCCGGCTCAAGACCTATGAGTTCTTACTATCACTATTATGGGGCAAAAACCGTAGTGATAGACAACCCAGCCGGCAATGTTGTCCATTTCGATTTTGAATTAGGTATGGACAAATATGGCAAACTCATTAATCAATAGCCCATTAATCTTCTCCGTCGTCGAGTCCAGAAAACAACGCTCAAGATAACAACACACCCACAAACATCACCCCCCCCGCCATGGGCGACCACCTCACACAAAAAACAACAGAACATGACCAAGAAAGAAGCAATACAACTCTTCGGAGAACGAAAGGTACGAACCGTATGGGACGACCAAGAAGAAAAATGGTACTTCTCCGTCGTCGATGTCGTCGCCGTATTAACAGACAGCCCCAACCCACAGACATATTGGCGCGTATTAAAGAACCGACTGAAAAAGGAGGGAAATGAAACCGTTACAAATTGTAACGCTTTCAAACTACGAGCCGCCGACGGCAAAATGCGCCTTACCGATGTCGCAGACACAGAGCAGCTCTTCCGCATCATACAAGCCATACCCTCACCCAAGGCCGAACCATTCAAGCAATGGATGGCGCAAGTGGCAAGCCAACGACTGGACCAAATGCAAGACCCCGAGCTGAGCATCGACCAGGCCATCATCGACTACAAGCGGCTCGGATACTCCGACAACTGGATCAACCAGCGGATCAAGAGCATCGAGGTGAGAAAGGAACTAACCGACGAGTGGAAACGCACCGGAGTCCAGGGACAGCAGTACGCCAACCTCACTGACATCATCACCAAAGCATGGAGCGGATTCACCACCAAGCAATACAAGGGCTACAAGGGACTGAAGAAAGAGAATCTACGCGACAACATGACCAACCTCGAGATAGCACTCAATATACTCGCAGAGGCCTCAACAACGGAACTGTCCCGGCAACGCGACCCGAATGGGTACGGTGAGCAGGTACACGTGGCCAAAGAGGGAGGAAGCGTAGCGAAAGCAGCACGCGACCAGCTCGAAAGTAAGCTTGGGCGATCTGTCATCTCGAAAGAAAAGGCCAGCGACTACCTGCCGCCTAACAACACCGCAGAGGAAACAGAGAACGACGCGAAAGCCTAAACCGCAACCTCACGGAATCTGACAACACAATCACACCCACGCGCACGCGAAGCGGTCATTGACTTAGTGAGACTACCGTCCTCTTATTTAAATTTTTCGGCAAATTGTTTAATAAATCAATATTTTATTATACTTTTGCCATGAATTTTTTAATAAGAGATATATGAAGAGTTTTCATGCAGGAGATTATGTCAGCCAAGGGTGGTACAATAGCTACCATCCAAATCCCATAAACAGGAATTGGCTTATTGACGACATGGAGATAATCAATCTGTTAAGCAAGGCTGATAGGGTTGTCGGCAGACTTGATATGTTTTCTGAATATGTGCCGAATATTGAATTGTTCATAAGCATGCATGTTTACAAAGAAGCGACAAAGTCTTCCAACATTGAGGGAACACAGACTAAAATGGAAGAAGCACTCCTTGATGAGGAGGATGTTCCGCTCGACAAACGTGATGATTGGGCAGAGGTACAGAATTATATAATGGCAATGGATGAAGCGATTGGCCAACTCCAAACCCTTCCTCTGTCTTCGCGCCTGATACGTGATACGCATAAGTTACTGATGAGCGGGGTCAGAGGCAAGAATAAATACCCTGGAGAATACAGAAGGTCACAGAACTGGATAGGTGGTACAAGTCCGACAGATGCTGTTTTTGTTCCTCCTGTATTTGGTGAGATACCAGAGCTTATATCAGATATTGAGAACTTTATACACAATCCTTTGTGTGATTTGCCTGATTTGATAAAAATCGCCCTCATACATTACCAATTTGAGACTATCCATCCTTTCAGCGATGGCAATGGGCGTGTCGGGAGGCTTTTGATTACATTGTATCTTGTCAGCAGAGGTGTCCTTAAACGCCCCATCCTTTATCTGTCAGACTTCCTTGAAAGCCATAGGCGGAGCTACTATGATAAGATTATGGGAGTAAGGTTTGGCGATGATGTGGCCAGCTGGGTAAAGTTTTTTCTCGAAGGAGTAATTGAGACCGCAGAGAAAGGCACGAATGCCCTTAATGACATTATGATTCTTCAAAGAGAATACGAAGAGGAAATAAAAGGAATGGGCAGCCGTTCTGCAAATGCCCTCAAACTAATAGATTCTCTATACCAAAACCCCCTTGTCGATATAAAAAGGGCGGCGTTAATAATCGGACAATCATTTCCAACAGCAGGAAACTTGATAGAAAACCTTACCCGAAAAGGAATACTTAAAGAAATAACAGGAGGGAAAAGGGGCAAAAAGTATGTTTTGTCCAAGTATATGAATATATTTTTGAAATAGGATAGACATAGTGCATATTTCCCACAATCACTCCAAGCGGTAGTCCTCACAAGGCCTGCCGCTTTTATTGTGCGCTGAAACCAAACAAGCAACGATATGCAGACAACAGACAGCCAGCAAGTGATCAGACGCTTCTTCGAGGCGCTACAACGCCTCAAGGCCGACAAGAAGATACGAGGCAAGCAGACATTCACCAACCGACACGGCATCAACCGCTGGAACATGAACACACTCGAGAAAGACCCGGGCAGAGACATCTTCCAGGCAGCATGGCTCACATACCTCGTCCAGGACTACGGAGTGTCACCGGAATGGCTGCTCACCGGTCAAGGGGACTTTTACTCGGTGACTCAGAACCCTCAGAAGGACTGAGCACCGACGGAATCATCGACACAGCGGCCTGCTTGGCCTTGTCAAGCACCCTGGCGTACAGCTGCGTCGTCTGCACTTTCGTGTGACCCAGCAGCTTCGACACCGTGTAGATGTCAGCACCCACATCCAGCATCATCGTCGCGAACGTGTGGCGAGCGCAGTGGAACGTGATTTCCTTGTTGATGCCCGCACGAAGCACCCACAGCTTGATGGCCGTATTGGTGCACGAAGGAGAGTGCAGACCAGTGAACACATGGTCATCAACGCCGCCACGCTCGCCCATCAGAGCGGCAGCCTCACGAGTGATATCCAGGTACTCCTGACCGCCCGTCTTCTTCTGCCTGAAAATGATGCGCGTGAACTCACCCTGCTCATACACGTCGCCCCACGTCAGGCGCACCACGTCGCTCCTGCGCAGACCCGTCAGACAAGAGAACAGAAAGGCAGCCTTGATTCCCGGATAGTCACACTCCGTACCGGCAAGCCTCCTCACCTCATCTACCGTCAGGTACATCCGCGTGCCCTCCTCAGCCTTGAAGCCATCCACACCACGAGCGGGGTTGGAAGCAAGCACTCCCTCCTCGACAGCCTTGTTCAAACATGCCCGCAGCTTGTTGAAATACGACACCTTGCTGTTCTGAGACAGAGGCCTGTCCTTGATCTTGTCGCGGAAGTCATGCGACCAAGCGCAGGCCTCCCTGTCCAAGTAGTCCCTGAACCCCTGGACCCAACCCTGAGTGATCTCGGCGAACGTGATGCCCTCGCGCCTCTCATACTTCCTCAGATGGTGGTAACAAGAGTACCAGTTGCCCCAGTTCCCGCGACTCTCGGCCCCCAGGCGCTTCTCGCACATCGACCTGTAGTAGTCGAAGAAGCGGACATCCGACGAACGGCTCACGAAACCGTACTGGCCGTTGCGCAACTCAACCACACGCTTCGCCCTCACCGCCTCAGCCAACTGCAGCGTCTCGCGGTTCTTCTCCTTGTCCTTGCGTGTCCGCTCCGGCACAAGGTACATCCTCAGGTACTCATACGTGCGTCTTCCGTCCACGTAGATGTCGAGGTAGAGACTGATGTTCCCAGAAGGCATACTACGCTGCCTCAGCCTCACAGGTTCCTTTGACTTTCCCATAACTTCTGTTGTTTATTCTTGTTGTTCGTTTTTGTTGCTAATCAAAATCCCAGCAACAAAATAACAACAAATCAGCAACAAATCAAAACAATTCACAAAAAATAACGCTTGTTTACCCGACTTACCTAAAAGTCTGATAAACAAGCGTTATTTCGCAGCGTTTATATTTGTCTTATACCTGACTTAACAGGTCGCCAACTCGACTTATTTTCCCTTCCAGAAGTTCTCAAGCTTCTGCTGCTTTTCGAGCTGGGCTTTGTACTCGGCATTGGCCTTGTCGTACTCGGCGGCACGACGCTTCACTTCGTTGATCTGGCTGATGAGACGTGAGCTCACACCCGAGATAGAAGCATCTGCCTGACCTGCACGGCGAGCGTAGTTGAGAGCGGCATCCCAGTTCTTGGCTGTAGCGGCGCTCTGAGCGCGGAAGAGGTCGCAACGTCCAGCCATGGATGGGTCGAAGCTCTCCACCTTCTGCAAGTAACCCTCAGCCTTGGAGCCCTGTCCGCTCTTAGCCAGTGCGTAAACCACCTTCATGGCGATACGTGCTTTCTGCTTGTCGCTGGTGCAAAGCTCGATGGCCTTGTCGTAGTACTTGATGGACTCAGAGTGATTGCCCTGCTTGGTGTACCACTGTGCTGTACCAATGGCAGCATTGAAGCTTGGCTCGAGGTCGAAAGCGTAGCGCGAAGCCTTGAAGTAGATATCGGTATCGTCGCAGTCGTTCTCGGCGAGGATGTCAATCACTGAGCGGAGGTAAGCAAGGTCGTTCTTCTTCTCTTCTACCTTAGGGGTGAAGATCTTGATCAACTGGTCGCGGTCAGCTGCTTTGGAGTTGATGAAGTTGTTCTCAACTGCGAGCAGAGTGGGGTCGTACTGATCCACAATCTTCTTGGCGGCTACAGAGTCGGTCACTCCATTGGCCTTCTCAAGCATCTTTTCGCACACTTCCTTGCAGAGCAGGTAGTCCTTGAGGAACTGCTCGTGGAAACCCACCTGGTCGGCCATGTACTTCTGGTACGACACCTCGAAGTACTTGTAGAGCACGAATCCTTCCACCTCGCGAGAGGGATCGTCATTCACCAGGTTGATACCCTCTGTGAACATGTTGTAGGCATTGTCGAGGGAGTAAGCGGGATCAACACCTGGAGCGTAAGTGGCATAGTCGTAAGCCTTGCGGCAGAGAACACCACCCTTGTTGGTCTTCATCTTCTCAGAAGCAAAGGAGTTGAGCTCATTCATATATTTCAGACGTGTGTCGTACATCTGCATGAATTCATCGAGATACTGCTTCTTCTGAGCGGCGTCGGTGGTAGCACCGAGCAGGTTGCGCAGGATAGTCGGACCCTGAGTGTAGAGCGACACCTGAGCCAACGGAGCCTTGGCCATCACTTGCTTCCAAGAATCATAAGCCTCAGCCCAGTTCTTCAGTTTGTAGGATTCCTGATAGAGACTCAGATTGTTGAGCGCATTGATGCTGTCTTGTCCATGACCGATGCGATCATAAACCGATGTTCCCTCGAGCTGTGCGAAGGAAGGAAGAGCAGTTGCAATAACTGTCAAAAGAGCAATGGTTTTCTTCAGTTTCATATTCTTCGTCGTAATTTAGTTAATGCACTATCATAGATAATCTTCAGGGTCAATGTCTGTCAGTCGGTACATGAAGTTTTGCTTTCATAAAGGCTTTTTCATACTCATTAACAATCCATCGATGACATCAAGTCATGGTACCCGTCCAAAAGATTTGATGGCAAAATTACATAATTTTTCTTTAGTTCATCTAAATACGTCACAATTATTAACTAAAAATAATACTTATGCGAGACAAAGGGCTGTTTTTTTGCTTTTTTTGATTGTTTTCGGGCAAGTGTTCAAAGGCGCATCCTCTTCCATATCCATCGCGGCAACAAGCGCCAGAGAGGCACCAGAATCCGGTAACGCCAGTCAATCACTTTCACGTCGTCGCTTCCGACCAGGGCCTTGACGATGCTCCTCGCCACCTTTGCCGCGCTCATCATCATAGGGTAGTTGGGCGAGTCGCCAAGTAGCGCTGTTTCCACAAATCCTGGTCGGATATCGGTGAAGCGGATATGGAGATTTTGCTGGCGCGCCAACTGCTCCAAAGCCTCGATATAGCAATTCTGGAATGCCTTGGTGGCTGAATAGGACGGGGCTGGACCCAAACCTTTGGTACCTGCTATCGAACTGATGGCGGCAATATGTCCTCCACCCCTCTGCTCAAAATAATGGTAAGCCCAGTTCATCACTCGGATGAAGCCCACGGCATTGGTACGCACGGTGTTTTCCTCAATGCTGAGTTCAAGTTGCCTGTTCTGGCTGCCTATGCCTGAGCAATGGAAATAGATGTCGATTCCTCCGAGGCTTTCAGCCAGCCGTTGCAGGCGGGTTGGAGCATCCTCAGCCAATACATCCACCTGCGCATACTCCACCCTTTCTGGTGCCAGGGCTTTGAGTGCCGCCAAGGGCGCTTCCCTACGAGCTGCCACACCAACACTCCACCCCATCTCAATGAAGCGTCGGGCCACCTCATGACCTATACCAGAGGAGGCGCCAAGGATCAATATCTTCTGTTTGGAACTCGGATTCATAGTCCCCTATAATTCTCCGGCCTCAATCAGCAGGATGCAACGCTCGGTCAGACGGTCGTCCACTTCCGGGTCGTACTCTTTCTTCAGGCTGGCTCCGAAAAGCGAGGCGAAGGTGTTCCAGAAGGTAGCCTTGAACGAACCGATGTACTGCTTGATGAGCGCATAAGAGGTGTCGCCTGTCTGGCGGTCGATAAGCTTAATGAGGAGTTTGCCCTGGGCGAAGGTGAGCTTCTTCAGCTGAGGCGTGTACTTCGCCTTCAGTTCCTTTTCTGCCTTCTTCATATACTCGTCCTTGGCTTTCTTGTCGGGCAGGGAGTCGAGATGAGCCACTGTGGCATCGATGGTGCGCTTGATGTCAACTGCTATCGGATACACCTTCTTGATGTTGTTGACCAATTTGTAGTATTTCTGTACTTGTCTCTTGTTCTTGAAAACCAGAGGTTTGAAAATATAGACATCGTTGAGCACAAACCACGGTATCTTCTCCCCCTCATATTCCACCACACCGGCATAACCGATGCCATGACGGAAGATGGGAGACCCAGTCAGCTCTTCCATGTCCTCTATCTGGATCTGTTGCGCGTGTAAATGAGAAACGCACGACATAAGAAGCAGGAAAACAAATGCTATTTTCACACTCAATTCTTTCACGAGGCAAAATTAGCCAATAAAAAGCGAACTCACTCTATTTCATTAGTTAAACCTTTCCATGAAATGTTAAAATAGTTGATTTCATGCAAAAAACGCACTTTTCACTACTGATTGAGGCCAATGCTTCAAATATCCTACATCTTTCAACTTCCCATAAGCGCTATTTCATGTACCGCTTTACACCATTGACAATGTAGATACCACGAGATGGATGCTCCACCTGACGGCCTTGAAGGTCATAGATGATGGATTCCTTGTGCGCAATCTCTTCTTCCACACGTTTTACCGAACTGCTGTATGACCCATCAACAACTATGATTTCCTTGAATTCACCCTCAAGACTTGAAATCACATCGTCCAGAATCCCAGCGTTTTCTGAATTCCTGTAAAGATACAGAATGGGCAAAGTATAGGAGCCGCAAAGGCCTGACTCATAACCATCGATTATGTTGGCATTAGGTGTCCAATGAATCTCGTTCAGCCAACAACTTGTAAAAACGGAATTGCCAATGGAAGTGACAGAATTGGGAATCACCACACAATCAAGGCTCATACACCTTTCGAATACCCCACGGCCTAAACTAATCACTGAGTTTGGTATCTCGACACAGCTCAAACTATCACATCCAGAAAAAGCATAATCACCTATGCTTTCAACAAAGGAGGAAAACACAATCTGCTCAAGCCAAGCACAGTCAGCGAAAGCATGATCACCTATACTCTTGACAGAAGTCGGAATCTCGATGCTTTTCAATCCTGATCCACTAAAAACAAAGGAATCAATACGAGTGAGGGAGTTGCCGAACTCAACACTACTCAAAGCAGGACAGTAAGAGAAAGCACCAATACCAATATTCGTGACGGAGTTGGGAATCGCGATGCTCTCCAAATTTTCACAAGATGAGAAAGCGTCTTCACCAATGCTGATGACAGAGTTGCCAAAATCAATGCTTGTCAAACCCGAATGAGAGAACGCACTAACCCCTATAGTGGTGACGGAATTGGGGATCTTGATGTTGGACAAACTGAAGCAATTTGCAAATGCACTTTCACCGATATTGGTTACAGAGTTGCCAATCACAACATTCTTGAGATTGACGCATGACAAGAAAGTGTTCTCGTCTATGACGGTGACTGCGTCGCCTATCACCACATCTTCCAGTTTTGAACTTTCGAATCCTATGTTACTGATACTGCCGACTGAGTTGCCAATCACGATACTCTTCAGGCCATGCAGGTCTCCCGTATCTGCGCCAAAAGCAAGCTCTCCGATGTTAGTTACAGAATTGGGAATCACTATGCTCTCAAGGCTTTCACAATTATAGAAAGCCTTCTCACCAATAGAAAGTACAGAATTGGGGATTTCCACGCGCTCCAACCCACTACAATCTGCGAAAGCACGGGTGCCTATGCTGACAATGAAGTTTGGAATCACCACATCCTTCAAATCCGCAACACCATAGAATGCAGAATCCCCAATGCGGGTAACCGAATACGTAACACTATCGTGACTGACAGTGTCGGGTATGACAGGAAAGCCTTCGTATGACGAAAACCAACTGTCGCGATACGTCAGCTCCACTGTTTTATCCGTACTCGAAGTAATATTGTAATAGAGGGTCTGTCCTTCAACATTCAATGCTTCGAAATCATAACCGGAAACATGCTGGCATATCATATGGAAAAATATGATAATCAGCAATCTGACATTTACACTTTTCATAATTATCGCAGTAAGAATTGCAGGTATCTACTATGGCGGTGGAACCACTAAACAAGACTAGCTATTCTCTCAAAACCTTCTGTCGGCCCAAGATGACGACTCCTTTGGTGGTATCAGTAGCGGGTGTGCCGTCCAGGCGATAGGCACAAGTTGCTTAAGCAAAATTACAAACATTACATCGAAAAAGCAAGATTCTTCAGTGTAAATTATGATCGTAGGGAAACATTATTCAATTTTAGCAAGTGCACCGCATGGCAAAATGCCGTTAGGCATGAGAGATTGTAGCCATAAGGAGGATGATATGATGCTGATACATCAACGAATATTCACTTGCTAAAGTTGAATCATTATCCTTCAACACAACAGATAGGTAGCCGTACATTGATGATATTCCATTTTCATTTTTTTCACAATCGCGGACTAAACTATCCACCTTTTCCGATATCCAAAAGGCGAAGAGAACAGAAAAATGATTACAAACATCTAAAACATTAGGCATTATGAAGAAATTTATGATTACTCTTATGGTGATGATGACGATGCTTGTTTCATCCGCCAAAGGCATGAGCTACGAGTTGGCACATGAGAACGCAGCCTTCATCGCAGACAAGATGGCTTACGAACTCGACCTGACTGAAATGCAGTATGAATCGGTGTATGAGGTGTATTTCGACTATTTCACCTTTATCACACCTACCACAATAAGCGCAGTGTACTGGAACCACCTCTGCATCGACCTCAAGTACATCCTCAGCCCCGTGCAGTATCGCCTGTTCGAGCGCACCGAGTACTTCTATCATCCAGTGTATTACAGTGGCCTCCGCTGGCACTTCAGAATCTACAACCGCTACAACCGTGGCAACTACTACTTCAGCCGCCCAAGGGCATACGTTCACTACGTAGCTGGAGCGCACAGCCGCAACGCCTACGCCGACCGCAGGAGCCACTACGAGCGTCACCCGCACAACGCCCCGATAGGAGGAGGTATGAGGTCGGTAATGGTGGGACGCCGCAACGACACATCGCCTATGCCACCACACATCACGCAGCAGCGCCACAACAACCCGCCCACAGGCCAGGGTCGAGTGACGAATCCAAGAAACAATGTCAACAACAATAACAGCAGACCAACCAATCAGGGCAATGTGTCCAATGGAAGAAACAAAGTCAACAACAATGTGAACAACTCCAACCGCAACAACACAGGTCGTACCAACGCAACAGGAGGCAGAACGCAAGTCACTCCCAACCAAAAAGGTGCTACTAATAGCGGCAATCCCGTTTCAGCCAAAGGAGGCAGAAGGTGATTGATAGAAGGGGTTTGGTTGTAACGAATGAAGAGTTAAGAGGATATGTGCGCATTTCCTCTTAATTCATTATGAATACCTTTCTTAACCTATCTTAACCTATGACAAAAAGTCACCAACAGAGGTTCATCACGTTGTAAAGCACGATTTGTGGTGGGTTTCCACCACAAATCCTCATAAAGAAAGAATATTCTTTATCACGACAGGCTATAAATCCGAATTATTATCTAAATTTGCAACCAAAATGTGCAATGAACTATTATGAAGTACTGGAAAGGTACATATTTAGCCACAGGCGTAGCCATTCTATTCATGATGTTTGGTTGCCAGCGGGCACAGGTCAGGCAGGTTTCAAGCCCTGAAGAAATAAGGGAACTGAATCACAAAGTGCTGAAGACAGCCAATGAGTCGCCCGACAGTGCTATGCTGATGATTAACTCGTTGAAACTGCCCGCTTTCCGCCGTGACTACCTCCGTGCCAAGATTTATGCGCAGTCCTTGGACAGCCTTTGGCTCGACTCTGCCATCATCATCGGTGAACGGCTGATGACTTTAGACGTGGCAAGCGAGGATAAAGCATTTCGTCAGGACGTACTCGAGATGCTGGTCAATGCCGGCAGACAGCATGGCGACGACGAACAGAACATCCACTGGTGTACGCAGTTGATAGACCTCTGCCGCCAGCAGGGGGAGACAACCGTGGCTCTTCGCAACGAAGCTGAACTGGGTTGCATGCTTGCCGGAATAGGCAAGACCGATGAAGGCTTGGCGAAAATTGACAACGCCATCCAACTGCTCAGCGACAAGCGCAAGTGGGAAGAGATGGATGCTTGTATCATAGCCTTGAGGCGCAAGGAGAGCGTGCTCGACAAAGAGCGGCACTACGCCGACATTCCTCCTGTGGCGCAGGCCATGCTCAATCTACTGTCCGACTACGAGCAGCACCCCGATGATTTTCACGACGGCTCCTACCGCGAAATGACTGAGGAACAGCGCCCCGGCTACATTGAGTTCTACCGTGCCAAGGCCTACATGTACATGGCGTATGCCTATGCCCATCAAAATGAAAAGGGGAAGGCCCATGAGTATCTGCGGCTCTTTGAGCAGTGCGCTTTTGCCAAGACCTTACAAGGGCGCATGGAGATAGCCCCGACATGGTGTCTTTTAGGCGAATACGATAAGATGGCGGCTGCCTACGATGAGTACGAGGCCCGTCTGCGAGAGCAGAGCGATACCATGAACACCATCATTACCGGCATCCTTCGCGACCGTGCCTACGCAGCCAAGGCACAGGGCCGACTTGCCGAGAGCCTCCGTCTGCACGAACAATTCGAAACACTCACTACTACCCTCAACGCCCGTCTGCTCAGCAGCAAGGCCAACCTCTATGCCGCCCGCTATCACGCTCAAGAGCAGCAGTGGGAGATAGAGCGACAGAAGGAAGACAAACGTTTTGTATCCATGATGGCCTTCCTTATCGGAATCCTTGCCTTGACGGGACTTTTCTTTGCCTGGTACGCTACCCACCAATGGCGCAAGACACTACAGAAGAACCGCGCTCTGGCCCAGCAGATCAAGGAGGCGATGATATATAAGGAGAAGTACGAGGAACAGAAAGCCCACCCAAGCCCTCCTCAAAAGAGGGAAGTTGAGAAGGAGGAAACAGGGAAAACAGGGAATGCTCCTTCTCTTGACTCCCTATCTCCTGAAGAACTTTTCCACTACATCGAACATGAAGTCAGTCGCAGGCTGTTGTTCCTCAATCCGTCGTTCGACCGCCAAGCCATCATCGACGAGTTCCACATCTCAAAGGAGCGTGTCGGGGCGGCGTTCTCTCAGGGCAGCAAATACGACTCGATGACCCAGTTCGTCCGCGACCTGCGATTGGAGTATGCCAGCAAGTTGCTCGTCACCACCGATCTGTCCATCAGCGACATCATGACCAAGGCTGGTTTCTCCAACGCCTCTGTCTTCAGCCGCTATTTCAGCCGTAAGTATCAGATTACGCCAACTCAATACCGCCGCGCCAACAGCGAACAAGACTGCGATTGAGCGAGAGGAGAGCCAATGTCGTTGGGTTCTCCCAAGCGTGAGCAGGATCGACCCAGGTCAAGCGTAACAGATGATGATGCCATGCCATCGCCACTATAGTCTCGAAACCCCAGTGTTTCGGGACTTTTTTCTTGACTCGTCAATTGACGTTGTCGAATTCACTTGACCATTTGTCTGAAACGACTTGACCATTTGTCTTTAATATATGTATATACGCACGAAAAGCGTATTTTTGCATTTTGATAATAAATAACAATATCAAAACAAACAATAAAATGAAACTGAATACTTCTTCTATTTTGCCTGTGACTCTCGCAACAATAGTATTCGGACTGACATCATGCGGTATAGATATGCCCAAGGCCGTCATCGCCCTCTACAGCGCATTGGGCTTCGCAACGAAATAATGATCAAACAAATTATAAACCAAATAAGAACAATAAATGAAAAGAACTACGTTTTTAACTGTGCTACTCCTGTTCGCAGGAGTGAGTATGAGAGCCCAGTCTGTAGCCACAGAGCAGATGGACGAGCGGTTCAACGACGAACAACTGCCCTACGGTTGGTTTACCGAGGGGTGGACAGTTGACAGTACAGGTGTCATCAGAACGAAGGCATCTTCTGGTTTCAGTTTTGATTTAGAGAAACTGATGGGGAATACCAAGAAAGAAGATCCCGAAGATCCCGAAGATCCTGAAGATCCCGAAAGCACTGGAAATGAAGACCCTGAAGAAAAGAAGGGCAACTTCAACATGGAAGATCTTATGAATTCGTTCATGGGTGGCGACAGCAAGCCTAACTACCTGCTCACACCTCCCTTGATGGTCAATGATGGCGAGACGCTGGTGTTCTCGGCAAAGAAAGGCGGTTCCGACGACTCCGGCTCAGGCTTTAGCATCAGCTTCGGCAACAGCGACTCCACATTTGTTGTGGAGCGCTCGGTGTACAGCCGCAACGAGTGGGTGCGCGTGGCCGACTTCACCACCGAGCTCGACACCCTTTTCAAGACATTCACCATCTCTGGCACTCCTGCCGGTGAATACCGTTTCCGCTTCAGGGCCGGTGGTGAAGTGCTGATTGACAGCGTAGCCGGTTTCCACTTCGACAGCGAGGCTCCAGACATCTACATCATAGAGAACGATGCCCGTGCCTATCATCTCGACTTCAGCCTCTGCTACGAAGACAGCACGAGGACGCTCAAGGTCATCAATACGGCTACAGGCACACTGAATGTGGACATCAGCTCAGCCGATGCATCCCTGTTCTCCGTGAGCCAAAGCCAATTGGAAGTGGCTGCCGCCGATACGCTTGATGTCAACATCACCTTCAATTTCGCAGCCGGACAGCCTGGCAAGAACGAGACACAGATTACCTTCACCCCTGCCGATGAACGCGTCTATGGCAAGACACTGAACGCAACTGCCGTTGTCACTCAGCCTGGCGTATGGATGGAGGATTTCAATGCCAACGTCCAACCCAAAGGTTTCTTCACTGAGGGATGGGAGTTCCGCGACCAGGTGGCCACAACCAGTGAAGACGATGGTATGGGCGCGATGTTCGGTGGCGGTTCGTCATCGTTCCTGATGACTCCGCCCCTCAAGGTTGAAAGCGCTGACGAGGTACTGCTCTTCTCTGCCAAAAGCGGCAGTGGCGACGATGGCATGGCGGGCATGGGTGCCATGTTCGGTGGCGGCAGTTCGTCGGTTATCATCGAGAAGTCGGTCTATGGCAGCAACAAGTGGGAGAAGGTAAAGGAATACACCGAGCCGCTCGACACTACATACAGGGTGCTATGGGTAGGATCCATCGAACCTGGTGAATACCGCTTCCGCATCATTGCCTCTGACTGCATCGTCGTTGACAGCATCGCCGGATTCCACCTCGATGAGAATGCCCCCGACATCTATGTGCTCCGCAACAATACAGCTGCCAGTGCAGTCAATTTCGGCATGCCCCAGGCCAACAGCACAACGACGTTTGCCGTGGTCAACACGGGTACCGGTTCGCTGCAGGGAGCCACCAGCTCTACCGACGAAACCACCTTTGCCCTCAGTGCCAAAGAGTTTGCCATCAATGCCAGCGACACCGCTTATATCGATGTCACTTACCTCTTCGATTCAGAGTCGTTGGGTATTCACCAGGGAGCCGTCACCTTCTCACCGACAACACCAGCTCTTGTTCCACTCACCTACCCGCTCACAGCCTACAGCACTTACGCTGACGCATGGACAGAGGACTTCGAGCCTGAGTTCCTACGTGAAGACGAGACGAAGCCTATTGACCTTCCCGATGGATGGGAGACCACTGGATGGGAGGTCAAGCTGCCTGGCAGCGAAGGCGGACTGATGGACATGCTGAGCGGCATAATGGGTGGCAGCGACGATACCCCCAAGACGTGGATGGCCACCACAAGTTCTGATGCCTACGAACTCATCACCCCGCACCTACAGGCCATGAAGGGCGACGTGCTGCGCTTCGAAGTCGAACTGGGCGGTGGCGGCATGATGGCCATGATGAGCATGTTCATGGGCGGCGGTGCCAGTGGTCAGCTCAATGTGTTCTACCGCCTTGACGACAACGACAGCTGGACTTACTATGACACGTTCGTGCAGAGTGGCTTCAACTACTTCGTGGCTCCCTATTCAGGCATCTATCAGTTGCGCTTTACCTCTCCGGGTGCCAAGCTCGACAATTTCTACGGATTCCTCATCCCTGGCGAAGAGGGAGACCAAAGCCGTGAATACTCGTTGAACGTGACCGATGCCGGTATGGCCAGCCTCTATCTCGATTACCCAGTGGCGATACCCGAAGACGACAATATGCTCGGTGTGTTCATTGTCAATAATATCGATGGACACACTCTCTTCCTGAAGCGTCTGAAGGAAACTATCCCTGCCGACTGTGGTGTCATCGTGATGGCCAACCCCGGAGAATTCTCTTTCAAGGAAACACGGATAAACATCGACGTAGTGGAAGAGAACTTGTTGAGCGGAACGGCTGTTGAGTTGAATGTCGCCGACATCGATGGCGATGTCTATACGCTCGGTCGTGGCAAGAACAGCGGATATATGGGATTCCACAAATACTCAAAAGCCACAATGCCCGCCAACAAGGCCTTCCTGGTGAGGACTGCAGGCAACGGAGACTCCTTCGTCATCGACAGAAATGCATTAGACGAAATCTTCGATTCCACCACAGGTGTGACGAGGGTTGTCATCGAGGACGAAGACCAGCCTATAGTATTCGACCTTCAGGGACGCCTTGTGGAGAATCCTTCCAAGGGCATCTATATCGTGAACGGGAAGAAAAAGTACATGAAGTAAAAACGGAATGAATATGAAAAAAGAATATATTTCACCCTCTCTGGAGATTTCAGAATTCACACCCGTGATGTTGATTGCCATGAGCTGGAGCGACGAAGAGACAGATGAAGCACTTGCTCCCGGCCGTGGTGATTATAATAGCGACTTCGAGGATGATTTCTGGGAAGGACGCGAATAAGGCATCCCTTTGTGGAAAGTAATAGAACCCTAATGCTTTACCAGCAATCATAACATTTTCAGACCGACACGGACAACCCGAAGAAAGATTGTCCGTGTCGTTTTCTCTTTGTTCATTGAACAACTTCAAACCAAAGTAAAAACTCAACTTCTCAACGCCTTAAGTCGGATTCTTCAAATAATTTCATAATTTTGCACTTACCAGTTGAATCTACGAATCACATAAAGGACAACAAAGACAAAAACAAGACATCGTTTTACTCCGCGAGACTAAAAACCACAACAGAATGAAACACGTATATTACTGGATATTTGCTTCTTTTCTTCTCACTGTTCCAAATGAGACCAACGCACAAGGACTCCTTCATCGTGTTGACAGCATGTTGACCGTGAACTATCGCAAAGGAGACATCAACACGGCCTACATCACACGGCCTGCGACAAAGTGGACGGTCACGGCCCGGATGAATGTATCGGGATCGAAGATTGAAGCTGAGGGAATCGACAATGGCCTACACTTCAAGTCGGAGATGGAAGCCAACAGGAAGGCAACACTCAGCGTGGGAGTCAGCTACCTCGGCCTTTCGCTCAATACGTCGCTCAATCCCGCCAAGCTGACGGGCAAGTACCGCGACTTCGAACTGAATTTCAACAGCTACGGCCGGCGCTTCGGCTTCGATGTCATCTATCAGGATGCCAAGAATTTCAAAGGGTGGCACGACCACGACGGCATGGACCGTATCGAACTGCCTGACGGCTTGCTGTCGGTGAAAACGCTGAACCTGAATGCCTTCTATGTCTTCAACAGCCGTCGTTTCTCCTATCCCGCTGCCTTCTCTCAGAGCTACATCCAGCGGAAGTCTGCTGGCAGTTTCCTTCTGGCTGCGTCGGGCATGGGTCAGCACGCCTCCCTCGACTGGGAGCAGGAGATGCAACTGAAGATGGCGAATATCAGTATCGGCGCAGGCTATGGCTATAACTACGTGCCAAGTCAAAGCTGGCTGCTGCATATCTCAGCACTGCCCACGTTCATCGTCTATAGCAACACGTCGATGACTTTCGGCGACACTCGCATCCCCCTACACTACCACTTCCCCGAGACCATCATCACGGGGCGGGGTGCCGTCGTCCACCAATGGGGCAACAAGTTCCTTGGCCTCTCGATGGTATTCAATTTCACCAACATCGGCCATGAGGATAGTCTCGCCATACATAATATCAAGTGGCGAGTCCGCACCTTCTTCGGATTGAGATTGTGACACAGACAAAAACTTGGATGTTTTGTCGAGCTTGCTCACACTCGACAAAACATCCAAGGACTACATCGCCGTCAACCCCGTGTCGTTAGCCCGACGGAGTCACCTCCTTGCCTATTTAACCCTCTTCCAGAGCCTTGTCATATCCTCCAGAGTCTTGCCCTTGGTCTCTGGAACAAGCTTCCAGACGAAGATGGCTGCAATGATACAGATGATGCCATAAAGACCATAGGTGAACCAGTGTCCGAAGTCATCACCTTCTGTGAGGTGCATATTGAACATCGGCACAAACGTAGAGGAAACGATGAAATTGAAAATCCACTGGAAAGCCACAGCGATTGCCACGGCAGCGCCACGAATGGTGTTGGGGAAGATCTCGGCGATGAGTACCCAGCAGATGGGACCCCACGAGAACATGAACGAGGCACTATAGACCATGATGCTGGCAGCGGTGATATACTCCATACCGGCATGACCGAAAGAAACCGCCACACCGAAAGCACCAAGTGCCATACCGAGCGAACCCCAGATGAGCAAAGGCTTGCGACCCCACTTCTCCACAGTGAACACAGCCACCAGGGTGAAAAGGATATTGATGATACCCATGAAGACAGTGAACATCATCGGGTCGTCCATGCCCATATCACCGAAGATACGAGGTGCGTAGTAGAGCACGGCATTGATACCTACTGCCTGCTGGAACACGCTGAGCATGATACCCACAAAGATGCAAAGCCAACCGTAGGTGAAGAGTGGCTCGGTCTTCACAGTGATGGTGTCCTTGATGTCTTTGAGAATCTGCTGTGCCTTATCGCTGCCGTTGATACGCGAGAGGATACCCAAAGCCTTCTCGTCCTGACCCACCATCACAAGGTAGCGCGGAGTCTCAGGAACAAAGCAGATCAACAATGCGAAGAGTCCAGCCGGAACAGCCTCGCTACCAAACATATAGCGCCAACCTGTCGTCACTGTCCACTGGGCATTGGGATTGATGGCTGCCAAACCTTTACCCATTTCCTCTACCAAAGGCTGGATGTGGTCGCCAAGGATGAAGAAATTGACGAAATAGACCACCAACTGACCGAAGATGATGGCGAACTGGTTCCAGCTGACGAGCATACCACGGATGTTGGAGGGGGCCACCTCTCCGATGTACATGGGGCAGATGGCTGATGCCAAACCCACACCCACTCCACCGATGATACGGTAGATGTTGAACACCACAAGCAGGCTCATTGTGGCCTTGCCATGCTCAAAGAGCATGAACTCAGGCTCCATGCTTCCAAGAGCGGAGATGAAGAACAAGATACCAGCGAGAATCAGTGAGCGCTTGCGGCCCAGACGAGTGGCGAGCAGACCAGAAAGTGCACTACCGATGATACACCCGATCAATGCGCTACTACTGGTGAAACCGTGCATGGCATCTGAGTAATCGAAACCGTCGGCGTTTCTGAAGAAAGCTTGAAGACCTTTTTCCGCTCCCGAAATCACTGCTGTGTCGTAGCCGAAGAGCAAACCACCGAGCACAGCCACCATTACGATGGAAATAAGATAGGACTTAGATCCTGTTTGTTGATTTGTCATATTGATTGGTTGTTATTTGATGTTTTTCCGTTTAGGGGACTTCTATAAATTGTCTTTCAGGAAGTCAGGTTTTCCACAAACGAAAGCAAAGATAGACATTTTTATCCAACCAATCAAAACTTACCTCCCCTTATCTGACGTTCTGACGCAAATTATCAAATTTCTGTAACAAAACCAAGTCTTTCAGCATGCTATCTTCACACTTTTTGGTCTCTGAGACGCACTAAAGTAAGGGAAACGGAGGAATTTCTATTCTCCAAACACACATCATCACACGATGATCAGCCGAAATAGTTCAGAATAGGCTGACCGTAGATATTGAAGAGGGCAATAAGAAGGATGAGGGATGTGAGGATGATAAAGAGGATATTGGCGGCACGCGACTCGTTTTGGGCAAAGTAGCGACCGGCGAGAATGGCGGTATTGATGATGCAGACAGTAAATACTGGATTGAAGCACTGGGGCAGCAAGGCGATGAAAAGAAACGACGCAACGTTGATGATGATGACGATATCGTAAGTGATGCGGATGCGGGTCTTGTCGAGATAGGCTGTGGAGAGAAAGTTGAACGTACCGATAAGGGAAACAATGAATGTGAAACCCAACATCAACCATTGAGACAGACTTACTGAGGTGTAATCAGGCAAATGCAATTGACCGAGTTGCTGGAATGGAAGGAGGAAAAGCTGCAGACCATCCATCTGCACCAACGAATAGAAGAAAATAAACCAATAAGGAGCGGTAAGACCGACCAAACTGGCACAAAAAGCCTTGAAAGAGAACGATCTCAGATGCACTTGGCACATCCAGAACACGGGCGTCATCAGCAAGATCTTGGGGAAGACGAGCGAGCATAACGCCATGAGCAAATAGAAAACGAAGGTGGGCATCACAGCGTGGTTTTGCTGATAGGTGCTGAAAAGTGCAAAATAGGCTGTGATGAGAAGTGGCGGAATAAGACTCGCTGGCTGAACAGGATGCAGGAATGAAGAGGCAATGAAAAGTGTCGTAAACAGACTGCTGATCATCCTCGAGCGTATGCGAAGCAACACAAAGGAGGTGTTGAGCTCAGCCAAAAGATAAATCGATATGGCCAACAAGCCCAGGTTGATGCCCAACTGCGTCCACTTATCATCAAGCAATGCAAGGGGCAAAAGGCTCCACAACCCAGACTCGTCCTGTCGGAAAAGATTGACAGGAAGAGTCTGGGTCAGCATCACCACCACAGCCAGCGCGCACACCACTGGCAAAGTGAGTTTACTTGTCGCTATTGATTTCAGTAGAAAGCGCATGAATGAAATTAAGAGTTAAGAATTAAGAGTTAAGAAAGGAAGGATACCCCCTCAATAACCAATACTCAATAACCTATACTCCATAACCCATAACCTATACTCAATAACCAATAATCTATACTAAAGATCTTGGCCAATGTCGGAGCGGTAGTATTTCTTCTCGAACTGTATCTTCTGCTGTTCCTGCATGGACTTGGCAAGAGCCTCGGCCTTGTCCTTACCATACGAGCTGACAGCGATGACACGTCCTCCATTGGTCACCACTTGTCCGTCCTTCATGGCTGTACCGGCATGGAAGACGATGCTGCCCTCCACATCCTCGATGCCTGTGATAGGATAACCCTTGCCATAAGCCTGAGGATAACCACCCGACACCAACATCACACACACAGCAGCACGAGGATCCTGCTCCAGCACCCTCTCATCAAGGTTGCCTTCTGCCACACCTTCAAGCAAATCCACAAGGTCGCTCTTGATACGAAGCATCACCGTCTCAGTCTCGGGGTCACCCATACGGCAGTTGTACTCAATGACATAGGGGTCGCCATCCACGTTGATGAGCCCGAAGAAGATGAAGCCTTTATAGTCGAGACCTTCAGCAGCCAGTCCCTCTACTGTGGGACGGATGATGCGGTTCTCCACCTTCTCCATCCATACCTTGTCGGCAAAAGGAACAGGAGAGACACTACCCATACCACCCGTATTCAGACCAGTGTCGTGTTCACCGATACGCTTGTAGTCCTTGGCTTCTGGCAGGATCTTGTAGTTCTTGCCGTCGGTCAGCACAAATACGGAGCACTCGATGCCGCTGAGGAACTGCTCAATAACCACCGTGGCACTGGCATTGCCAAACATGCCCTCAAGCATCTGCTTGAACTCCGTCTTGGCTTCCTCCAGGTTGTCGATGATCAGCACGCCTTTGCCAGCGCAAAGACCGTCGGCCTTCAGTACGTAGGGAGGCTGTAAGGTTTCCAGAAACTGCAAGCCCTCTTCAACTGTGGTGCCATTGAAACTCTTATAGGCTGCAGTGGGTATGCCATGGCGCATCATGAAACCCTTGGCAAAGTCCTTGCTGCCTTCCAGTTGGGCTCCTGCCTTGGAAGGACCAATCACGGGGATACCAGCCAACTGGGCATCGGCCTTGAAATAGTCGTAGATGCCTTTCACGAGGGGATCCTCAGGTCCTATCACCACCATATCCACTTGGTTGGCGATGACAAACGACTTGATGCCTTCAAAGTCGTCGGCCTTCAGACTCACGTTCTCACCAGCATTGACAGTGCCTGCATTGCCTGGAGCAATAAACAATTTCTCAACTTTGGGGCTTTGGGCGATTTTCCATGCCATGGCATGCTCTCTGCCACCACTGCCCAATAATAATATCTTCATAAAGCTAAATGTTTTTTATTCTATTTGGTCAAGGAATTCTAGATTCTCTAGATATTCTAGACAATCTAGATAATCTAGATTTTATTTGAGGAAATCTTCGAAATAGCGGGTGATGTGCTCGTGGAGATGCACACGATCGGTGCCCATCATGTTGTGCTCGTCGCCAGGATATACAAAGAGATCGGGATGGGCGCCGGCATCAATGCAGGCCCTCATGAACGACAACGAATGCTGAGGCACACAGGTATTGTCGTTGCCACCGTAGATGACAAGCAACCTCCCCTTGAGGTTCTGGGCCTTGTTGAGCAGACTGGTCTCGGCATAACCTCTCGGATTGGTCTGAGGGGTGTCCATATAGCGCTCACCATACATCACCTCGTAGTACTTCCAGTCGATGACAGGACCTCCCGCCACACCTACCTTGAAGACATCTGGGTAAGTGGTCATCAGACTGGTGGTCATGAACCCGCCAAAACTCCATCCATGCACACCCAGACGATCGGCATCGACGTAGGGCAGACTCTTGAGGTATTCCACGCCCTTGAGCTGGTCTTTCATCTCTTCCACCCCAAGCTGACGGAAAGTGGCTTGCTCAAATGCCAGCCCGCGATGCTCACTGCCACGGTTGTCAAGGCAGAACATCACGTAGCCATTCTGGGCCATCCACAGGTCCCAACCACGAGCGCCCCAGTTGCGGCTGGCGTCGATATTGTGGGCATGAGGACCTCCATAGACATAGACCACTGCAGGATATTTCTTTGCAGGATCGAAATCGCTGGGGAGGATCAGGCGGTAGTAAAGATCGGTCACGCCATCGGCGGCTTTAAGTGTGCCTACCTTCATCTCAGGCACCTTGAAATCCTGCCAAGGGTCGTCGGCATGGTGGATGTTGAGGCTCTTGCCATCGGCCACACCCACAAGGTCGATGTTGTAAGGAATGGTGGGCGAAGAGTAGCGGTCGATGAGATAAGTCCCGTTGGCCGACAGTTCCGGATAATGATAACCCTCGGTCTGACCCAAGGCCTTGCGCTTGCCGTTCATACCTACACTCCATGCGCTGACACCAATGGGATCCTTCTCGTTGCTGCTGAAAACCACCTGTTTGAGCCGACTGTTGAAACCCAGCAAATCGATGACCTCAAACTGTCCTGAAGTGAGTTGTTTCAGGAGTTTGCCTGCTGTGTTATAGAGATAGAGGTGGTTGTAGCCATCGCGTCGGGTCTGATAGATGAACTTATCGCTGTCCCAGGGGAGGAAGACGATTGGGTGAAGTGGTTCCACATACTTGTCATTGTGTTCCTCCAGCAACACAGCCTCCTGTTTTCCCGTCTCGGCATCATAGCGGATGAGCTGAGCGTGGTTCTGGTCGCGGTTGAGTTCGATGAGATAGATTTTCTTCTCGTCTGGACTCCAGGCGATATTGGTGAAGTAGCGGTCTGTGGGATCCGCAGTCTGCAAGTAAATCGTGTTGTGGGTCTGAGGGTTGTAAACCCCCACCTGCACCTTGTGGCTGGTTTCGCCTGCCATGGGGTATTTGTCGGGAACCATTGTGGCGCAACGTGTTGACACATCTACCTGAGGATAGGTAGCCACCATCGACTGGTCCATGCGATAGAAAGCCAGTTTGTTGCCTTGAGGACTCCAGAAGGTGCCTTTCTCGATGCCGAACTCATTGCGGTGCACGCTTTCTCCATACACGATGTCGAGGCTGCCGTCCTGACTGACCTGGGCAATTTGCCCGTCGGCTGTCTGAACATAGAGATTGTGGTCTTTGGTGTAGGCTGTGTTTTTGGATGTGGGTTCAAAATCGTCATGCTGAGCCGCAGGGTCAGCGCTGACACTCCAGACCACTTTCTTGTCTTTCCAATCCACCAGCATCTGCTTGCCTTGGTGCTGGATCATCACCTGGGGGCGGTCGGCATACGGAAACGACGTATAGTAGAGGCTCCTCAGCGGAACACTGGCGGAGATGATGCTATTGATGTCGTCGAGTGTGAAAAGAGTGCTGGCTTCACCCGTCTTGTGGTCGATGAGTCGCACTTGGTTGAGGTCTTGCTCCACACAGTTGTCGCCCCACCATGTCACGTACCGCCGTGATGGGGTATGGGCGTAATAGGTGCTGCCACCGGGGATAAGGTCGTCTAAGGTGAATGGTTTCTTGTCTTGCGCCATCGTCAAGGTTGTTGTTGCCAGAAATGGCAGAAGCAGAAGATATCTGAAAAACTTCATATCGAAAAAGGATTAGTTGTCGTTGCGCTTGAAAGGCTTGCCGTCTTTGTCGAAACCCCAGTCGCTGGTAGTGGCACCAGAGGGCTTGTCCTTGCCGCGGCCTTTCTTGCCGTCTTTATCTCTGCTTTTGCCGAAGTCTTTGCGGCCGCCAAAAGGACGGTCACCACCCTTACCACCTCGTCTGTCGCGCTTATAGTCCTTGCGTGGACGCTCATCACCATCACGGCTTCCGCGATAGGGGCGTTTCTCACGAGGCGCGCGCTCTTCGGTGGGCTGGTCGCCATCAAGACTATGGCCGAAACGGCGCAGGAAACGAAGGTGACGCTCGTCTATCTCTTCCTTGCCATGGTTGTCCCTTCTGCCAAAAGGCACTCGATCACGGTCGAACCGCGACTGGTCGCGGTCATCGCCTTCAGACCTGTTCCTGCTCGTGTGGGGACGATAGTGGAGGTTGCGCTGGCGTTCCTCATCTGTTTTGATGTCGAGTCCTTCCACCCGACGGTCGCTGAGCTTACCTGAGAATATCTGGTACTTTCGGAACTCACATTCGAGCGCACCGTTGAAAAGGGCGTACTTGGTGGATGGCCTCATGCCGATACAGTCGAAACACTCCTGACGGTAGCTGATGATCCAGGCATCGTTATCGACAAACTCATGCTTCAACTTCTGACCGATCAACTCGTAGAAGGCAAGGAGGTCGTCGGTGGTGATGCGCTCGCCGTAGGGTGGATTGGTGATCATGATGGCTTTTTCGGCTGGTTGTGTGAAGTCGGCCATGTCGCGCTGCTCCACAGTCACAATATCGGACACTCCGGCGGCCTGTACATTCTTCTGCGCCACAGACACTACCTTGCGGTTGATGTCGTAGCCATAGATGTGGTGATGGAACTCACGCTCCTGAGAATCGTCGTTGTAGATGTTCTGGAGCAGGTCGGCATCGAAGTCTTTCCAGCGCTCAAAGGCGAATTCCTTGCGGAAGAGACCGGGCCAGATGTTTCGGGCAATCAGAGCGGCCTCAATGAGGATAGTGCCTGAACCGCACATCGGATCAACAAGGTCGCATTCGCCATCCCAACCCGTTAGCATAATCATGCCGGCAGCCAGAATCTCGTTGATAGGCGCTTCAACGGTGGCCTCGCGGTAGCCTCTCTTATGAAGGCTCTCACCTGAGCTGTCGAGCGAAATCGTCACCAAGTCGTCAGAGATATGGACGTTGATGTAGAGCTTGGGATTGGTCAGCACCACGTTGGGGCGGTCGCCCACCTTCTCACGGAAATAATCGGCGATGCCGTCCTTCACTCGGTAAGAAACGAATTTGCTGTGGCGGAACTCATCGGAGTAAACAACCGTATCCACACGGAAGGTGGTGTTGACGTCCATATAGTCGGACCATTCGATGCTTTTGGTCGCTTCATAAAGTGCCTCGGCATCAATAGCCTTGAATTCCTTGATGGGTTTGAGGATCCTCACTGCCGTACGAAGGCAGAAGTTTGCGCGATACATCATCTCCTTGTCACCCGTGAACGATACCATACGGTTGCCTATCTCTACATTGTTGGCACCCAATGATATGAGTTCCTTGGCAAGCACTTCCTCCAGGCCCTGGAAGGTCTTGGCAATGAGTTTGAATTCCTGATTTTCCATTTGATATTTTTATGTTGTGAAAAAGACATGCACAAAACATGCCCCATTTTGGGTGCAAAGTTACGAATAAACGAGCGAAAAGCCAAACTTGTTTGGGCTTTTCCGAGTGAGAGTAACTTCGACGGAGTCAAAGTTACGAAAAATCGAGCGAAAAGCCAAACTTTGGAGCAGCGAAAGCAGAGGGAAAGATTTTCCTCTGCTGAGTCGTGACAAAGTTGGACGAAGTCAAACTTGTTTGGGCTTTTCCGAGATGGAGTAACTTCGACGGAGTCAAAGTTACGAAAAATCGAGCGAATAGCAAAAGAAAGACCCGTCTTTCTGTTGCTATTCCGAGATGGAGTAACTTCGACGAAGTCAAAGTTACGAAAAAAACACAGGAGAGCACTTCGCAGCGGCCTCCTGTGTCCCCGGGTATAAATATTGTTTAACTTAAGTTCAGAGCCTATAGCCTAAGGACAAAGTTACGGTGCTTCGTCCTTTGGGTTCCTTGCTGCCTGTAAATAGTTGGTACTCATAGCCCACACCTAAAGAGATGCGTTGCCGCATCATCATCTGCACTTTGACACCCAAACCTACAAGATAGTGATGCTTGTTTTCCACATCATGATAGGTGGGATGGATTTTCCCGTGTTGATGGAGGTTGAGATAGGTAGCGGCGGCGTAAGGGGAAAAAGACCACACCTCGTAGCCATTTTGCAATGGAAAGCTATAGCCCAATCGACACGTCACATCCCATGACTTCACACTTCCCATCACCCCGAGGAAAGGATCGAAATCATGCTCATAGAACACGTACAAAAGTTCATGACAGGGAGTCACACTCAATCCTGCGTACAAGTGCTTGTAGATGAAATCGGCATAAAAACTCTGGCAGTTCTCCAATCCACCCCACCGCTTTCCTGAAAACCAGCTATGCGCATAGCCTAAGGAAATAGAAGAAAGCGCATCTTTCCACGACACCAACTTGGTCGATGGGTAGAGCGTTCTCCATTCGTCGTCCATGACCATGCGATGATTTTCTTCATCATCGAAAAGCATCATGCGCCACGGCAACACCTTGTCGCCTCTAAAGGTACCCAAAATGGCATTAGGACGGTCATCGGGAAAAACATCAGTGACATTCAAGATCTTGTACTCATAATCATCACTGAAACCGTTGGTGGAGAAACGGTAAGCCACACCATTGTTGAAGACTGCCACTTCAAGGACAATGCTGCTGACCGATTGCAGCACCATGCCATAGCACTTCCCTCTCAGGCCAGCTTTTGCGAATGTCTCCTCGTCCATCGAAGAGAAGGTCTTGGTCGTATAGTCACAGCTCACCATGTCAGCTTTTCCAAACGATGACTTCCTGCCATGCGAATAGACCTCAAGACCTATTTCGCGATTGTGTATGATGCTTTTTCCCTTCACCGAGATAGACATCTCCAATCTTCTGGGAACCAGAATCTTACTATTGAATCCTCGACTCTTGTCGGTTTTCAGGTTCACCCATACCGACATGTCAGGCGATGACACTGAATATTGAGCCTGCACCAACGACGGAACAATCAGGCAAAACAGAAATAGAATATAATGTTTCATAATCGTATTCACTTCATTATAACGCTATACAAAATATGATGCTACCGGCAAAGCCGCTATTCCACAGCCTGCCTCGGGAAATAATCGAAGAATCGCTGGTTTTCACGAAGCGTCTGAACATCAAGGCTTGGAAACACGTTGCCTTTCCAGTTGGCACCCCATGAATCAAAAGGCTCGCCTTCGGGTTCATAGTAGGTGATGTTGGTAGTTTCGATAGGCAAGGGATCGAACTCCAGAAGGAATGCGATGAAATCGCCAGAGAAGCCCTCCATCCAGAACGTGTGGCCCAAAGGCAATCCCATGGCCTTACGAAGTTTGAACTGCCGGCCGTTGCCATCCACCAACAATGTTCCTGGTTCTATACCATAGTACTCCCGCATCCAGTTCTGCTCTTTGGCTATGGCGAGGTAGGTGGCAGAGGGGGTGAGCCACAGCGCCATGGTGTTTTCACGTATTGGCTTAATGAGATGTGCATCAGTGAAGACTGACCACGAATGACCATCGTTCTTGTCGTACTGGCCCTCTTGTTTCACCTGACGTGGAGTGTGGAATTCTGGAATATCGTCAAAAAACCACCCCAAAGTTAAAGACTCAGCTTTCTTGCTCCTATGCAGTCTGATTTGCCTTCCTCCCCTGAGGTACCAATTTGGCACACCATAGATAGAGATGCTACGAGTAGTGGGTGGCAGAGGAGGAAAATAGATGCGAAAGTCGAGAATGTCGCCTTTTTTCGCCCTGACACCGAAGTGCTTCCCCCAGCAGTTGGGTTCGACTCGACGGGCTTTATAGCGGATGCCAGTAGCACGATCGAGGATAGCCGTCTCTTCATGAGCCAACCAGAGATTGGTCACCACATCGCCTGGCATCACAAGGAAACAGTGAAGTACCGTCTCGTTTTCTTCTTCCTCCAGCAAATAGCAGATGGTGGTCCGACTTGCCGTCTCATCTTTTTCCATATCGGTTTTTATAGACGGGAATAAATGTTGCCAGTCCTCCAGCAAAGGTACATTTTCCACCCAACAGGTGTCGTTTACCCAGTTCTCTGTTGAAGGCCAGACAATGGTCTTCCCACCACTTTTTTCATCTGTCTCCGTAGTATAATCTACCTTGAAATAAGGACTTTTTACCCAAATCTTTCGGTCGGCTGTCTGGGCCTGCAAGAGGCTGCAGCAGAAGAGTAAACACCCGATGAATGGAACTTGATATGTCTTCATGTCGCTCATATTTGTTTACATTTTTAAAGTCGGTTGGTTTTGTGTGATAAACGCTCGGTATTTCTGATAGCAGTCGTAGGTCATTTCCATGTTGATGGGCGAATGGGTGGCATAAAGTAAGATCTGTCCGTTGACACGCTCTGCCAGCCATAGATATCTCAGCCCTTTCCGCTCATCATGGAGGATGAAGTAGAACTTCTGTTGTGAGAAGTTCAGATGGTAACCAGGTGTTTGATTGTCTATACTGATGGCCACCTTGAGCATCCTACCGAAGACATCCACTTCTTTAGTATCGGGAAAAACACGGACAAGGTGGACAATATCCGTTTGGGCAGAATCCGTTCCACAGTCCAACGACACGGTCTCCACATGATAATAGTTGGCAAATTTCATGACAAAATCATCGACTCGGGAGGGATCCACATAGTCTGAATCCGCCTGCAAAGCCCTGGAGGCGTAGTGCAGGTCTTGCGTGTTTGGCTGCAACTGTCGAATGGTTGGGAGAGATGGGGAAGCGCTTGTTTCAACCACCTCAGCCGGGACTTCCTCTGTCGCTGCAACAGGGAGTGGATCTTTTTTGCCATTATTGAGACGGAGGGGCTGTTGGGTGCCATGTCTCTGCTGTCTCTGCTTCCCATGCTCATCCGCTGATACTCGCAAAACGGCGACTTGTTGCTCATCAGATACTTGAACCAATGAATCCATGTCGCCTTGAACTGAACTTTCAGTTTGAGAATCAACCTTCATCGATTTTGAGGCTTGCACTATAGTCTTGACGTGATCATCTTTTGGCTGGTAGAGGAGCCATACAGAGCCTACTCCAAGAAAAAGGAGCCCCACTGCCACCCAGCGCCAGTATTTCTTCACGAGACTTGGACGACGCTCTGTTTTCACATTCTCCTGTGGAGGCAGTTTGGCCATGACCTTTTCTACCATCTCTTCAGGATGGCTGAGATTGGGTTGTAATCCCTTCAGTCGTTCGAGTATGTCGTCAATCTTGTCCATAACCTAATGCTATCAATCGCTTCCTAATCGTTCGTCTTGCCAAATAGAGATTGGTCTTCACTTGTAATGCATTCATCCCTGTAATCTGCTCCACTTCAGTAGAAGTCAGTCCCTCCAATTGGCATAGGGTGAAGACAAGCCGCTGTTTGGTGCTCAAGCCTTCCGCCAAAGTTCTGACAATCGACACCCATTCCTTGTTCTCCAAAGAACGCTGATTATCGGAATCGTGGACAAACAGACGAAGAGCCTGTTCGTCACAAGGTGCGAAATGATGACGGCGCGCACTTTTCAGTTGATCAAGACACAGGCGGGAGGTTATCGCATAAAGCCACGTGGAGAATGGTTTATCCAAATCATAGTCTTGAATGCCTTGCCATACTCGCAAGAAGGTTTCTTGGACCACATCCTTTGCCTCCTCTTCGTCGGCCAGCATCTTCAATGCAAGAGAAAACACCATTTGCTGATACGTCATGACCACCCACCGGAAAGCGTCCTTGTCTCCCTCTTGGCATCGAGTGACTATATGGCTGTCTATCTGGGTCATTTTCGATTGTCTGTCTATATGATGATACGAAGTAGGAATGCAAAAGTAAAAAAAAATGGTTGATTTTATCGCAATATCTAAAGGTATCGGTAAAACAAGAATCATTTTATCTCACTATCGGGACAGCCGGATGATGGACAAAGTTCGGTGTGGCTATCGTGGAATGTTGCAGTCGCAAGTGAAAACAAAACACTTCCTTCGCCAAAGCGCCATACAAGACGGAATCAGACAAAAAAATCAGCCCCAAAGAAAGATTGTCGGTGAAAAGTACTTGCAGATACAAAACTAATTTGTAACTTTGCGCAAAATTTGCTGAAATGTGTAAGTTCAGCACCCTCTGTATCATTTTGGACTTGAATATCCACTTCTCTTGATACCCTCCGAGGATAAGAGGGAGTTGTATTTCATGATGCAAGCAAAAGAACCAAAGAAAAACTAATTATAAAATAAAAAACACAATGGCATTTAGTAGAATTACAGCAGCTGAGGCTGCAGCGATGATCAAAGACGGCGAAGGTATCGCACTGAGTGGTTTCACACCAGCTGGTACTCCTAAAGCAGTGACAACAGAAATTGCCAAGAAGGCAGTTGCAGAGCATGAAGCAGGACGCCCATATCAAATCAGAATGTACACAGGAGCATCGACAGGCATGTCGGGCGACGGAGTGCTCTCCGAGGCTGGAGCCATCAAATACCGTGCTCCCTACACCACCAACTCACTCTTCCGCAAGCATGTCAACGCAGGCGAAATCGCATACAACGACATTCACCTGAGCCACATGGCACAAGAGCTCCGCTACGGTTTCATCGGGGAAGTCGATTGGGCCATCATTGAGTGCTGCGCCATCGAAGACGACGGAAAAGTCTATCTCACGGCAGCAGGAGGTATCGCACCCACAGCAGCACGCTTGGCAAAAAAGGGAGTGTTCATCGAGCTCAACGCCTTCCACAGCGCCAAGTCCATCGGCATACACGATGTCTATGAGCCACTCGACCCACCTTTGCGTCAGCCCATACCCATCACCAAGCCATCCGACCGCATCGGTACCACTTACCTGCAGATCGACCCAAAGAAGATTGTAGGTGTCATCGAAACCAACATTCCCGACGAGGCACGATCTTTCAAAGACGCTGACCCCGTGACAGAAAACATTGGTCAGAGAGTGGCTGAATTCCTGATGGCCGACATGAAGCGCGGCATCATACCCTCCACTTTCCTGCCACTGCAGAGCGGTGTGGGATCAACTGCCAACGCCATTCTCGGCGCACTCGGAAACGACCCTGCAGTGCCCAACTTCGACATCTACACTGAAGTGTTCCAAGATGCCATCGTGGATTTGATGGTCAACGGAAGAGTGAAGAGCGCCAGCACATGCTCTCTGTCGGTCACCAACGAAGCACTTTACCGTATCTACGACAATATCAACTTCTTCAAGGACAAACTGGTGCTGCGTCAGTCTGAAATCTCCAACAGCCCAGAGGTGATTCGTCGATTAGGCGTGATTGCCATCAACACTGCTATTGAAGTCGATATCTACGGACACGCCAACTCCACACAGATCTGCGGTAGCAAGATGATGAACGGCATCGGCGGTTCGGGCGACTTCGAACGCAATGCCTACATCTCCATCTTCACTTGTCCTTCAGTAGCCAAGGGAGGAGTCATCAGCTCGATTGTGCCATTCTGCAGCCATATCGACCACACAGAGCACGACGTCAACATCATCGTCACAGAGCAGGGTGTAGCCGACCTGAGAGGAAAGTCGCCACGCGAACGCGCTCAAACCATCATTGAGAACTGCGCTCATCCCGACTACAAACAACTGCTGTGGGACTATCTCAAGATTGCAGACAAGGGACAGACACCTCACAAACTCTCGGCCGCATTCGCACTCCACGACACGTTCCTCCGCGAGGGCGACATGCACCTGACAGACTTGTCTAAGTATGTGAAATAATCCAGTCCACAATCCATCTATCAACCAATAAAACGCCCGTCGCCGCAACAGCGACGGGCGTTTTTTTGTCCACTAATCTCATATTTGTTGGAAAGCGGGGAAGAATGTGCGGGAAAATGACTATATTTGCAAAATTATACTCATCCTAACTATCCGTCACTGGCGGAATGGAGGATGATTTCGCAAACGATATGGATCTATTAATAGGCAATTTCATAGCATACCTCTTGTTCTTCCTGTACTTGCTCAAAGCCAACAAGTACAGGCTGAATCTGCAGTCGTTTGTTGCCTTGAACTTCGTCATCGTGGCATTCCTCGGATACTACACTTTCAAAACGGGCATCTATCAGAAGACATTTGGCTACAAGGATGTCACCACACTGTCTATCGTCCCCTATATCCTATGCCTTGCGATGGTGGTCATGCTCATCCTCCCCTTGCGACAAATAGAGACGGTCAGGAAGATGGATACGCATACGGGATTGGGAATCAGCGAGAAATGGCAAAACTACATCTCTTTTGCCTTCTTGGGACTGGTCATCGTGTATTTCTACATGAACCAGCTGCTGGTCAGCCAAAGGTCCGAGTTTGTGGAATACGACGAAATATACGAGAACATGGCGTCGGGAAACCTGGAGAAATTCGACTCGCCGATACTCAACACCATCTACTTCCGACTCATCACGCTCATACGACTTCTGAGCCCTTTCATCTATTATTTTCAGTTCTCAATTCTCGCCAACAAGAAGAAGAAAGAGAGCAAGGTACTGCCTCTCGTGCTGATCTTCGGATCGTTCATCCTCTCAGTCTTTCCCGACATCGAGTCGGCCAGCCGCGGAGCCATGTATTTCTCCGCCATGCAACTGTGCTTCTTCATGTTCATCTATTTCAGGTCCTTCACACCTGGAGTGAAACTGTTCACGGTAGTGGCCATCTCGGGTTCCATATTGTTGCTCGTGATCTTCTCCATGGCCATATCCTATTCGAGATTTGGTGAGGGGAAAGAAGGCAACGAACAGATATTCAGATACTTCGGAGAACCCTATCCGAATCTGGGATTCAATGTGTGGAACAAAAACATACGGCACCCATACGGTAAGCGATATTTCCCACGCCTGACCACAGGTAGCGGCAAAAGCTTTGCCGGACGCGAGGATCGATTCACCTACTGGGAGCGCAAGGTGGGAATACCCATGCTCAACCTAAAGACCATCTTCGGAGACCTTTACGTGGAATTTGGCGCTTTGGGGGCATTTGTGGTGGTGGCGCTATGGCTGCTGCTACTGCATTTCTGCCTTTACAAGGCACGAGGAGACAGTCTCGCCACCGTCATCCTGCTCTATTATGCCTACAACATCGTCGTGTATGGACTATTCAACAACCACCTGTCGGAAGACACGCTCAAAGAGTTCTTCTACTCCATCATCATCATTCTGGTTATCAGATTCGTAGCCAAGAAGATGAAGGAAAAGAACGACCTCGCACGACACCTCTACGAACGACAACGAAAAGGACGATACGGCTACTATTATAGCGACAACGACTACAAGGACAAGCAATGAGACAAAAGGCCTATTTCTACCCACCAAGGCCCAGAAACGGCTACGACAACCCATACGCCCTGAATTTCAAAGCGACACTCGCAGCGAAGTTTGAGGTGGCTGAAGCCGACAACCAACCCGTCAAGGGACAGTTGCTGTCGCTACTCCATCATGCCCTCAGCTCTGACATCTTTCTGCTCAACTGGATAGAGAATGTGGGAGTGGCGAGAAATCCATGGCTGCGCTCTTGGATCGCACTCTTCTGCCTCAACATGATGAAGTGGAGAGGGAAAAAGATGGTGTGGGTACTGCACAATATCCATCCACACGAAGGGGAAAACGAGTGCACAAGAATGCTGAAGAAATGGCTGTTTCGACATGTCCACCTCATCATCGCCCATTCACACGATGCCGAAGCGTATGCGCGGAAACACGCACGAGGCAAAGTGCTGTTCTGCCACCATCCCGTCACACCCATAACCATCAAGGGGGAAGTCAAACCGACAACGGCGACAGACGTCTTTATCTGGGGATCCATACTGCCCTACAAAGGAGTGAAGGAGTTCGTGGCTCTGCCGCAACTGCAGGCCTCCAAACTGAACGTCAGGATACTCGGACATTGTCCAGACCCGATGCTGGCGGATGAAATCAACCAGCATTGCAACGAAAGAGTGGTGTTTGAGAACCGAAAGGCACCGTTTGAGGAAATCGCTGCCTATATCAAAACCAGCCACTACGTACTATTCCCCTATACCGACAGTGCCTTCTCCAGTTCGGGAGCACTCATCGACACACTCTCCTTAGGAGGTACACCCGTAGCGCCTCACACTGGATGCTTCAAGGACCTGCAACAAGAAGGACTGTGCATCACCTACAACAGCCAGGATGAACTCTTCGATATCCTCAACAGCAGAACTCGGACCATCGACCACGACAAGGTCGAATCATTCATCAACAGCAACTCCTGGGAAAAATTCATCGACAAGATAGACGAACATCTGAAATGAGCAACGAGATACATATCGCATGCAGCACCGACGACAACTACGCACCACTATGCGGTGTGATGGTCTGTTCCGCACTTCACAACAACCGAGGTGGACAAATGGTCGTGCACATCCTGGCAAACATGCTCTCCGACGACAACCGGTACCGATTCCAGAGGCAATGCGAGACCTATGGAGCTCAATGTCTGTTCCACCAAGTGGACGAATCGCGGCTTGAGGGGTGTCAGTACCGCACCAAAGTGCATCCTCTGAGCAGTGCCGCCTACTACCGCATCCTCTTGGCGTCTATCCTGGAAGAGGTATCGAGAGTCATTTATCTCGACTGCGACATGATTGTGAGAAGCGACCTGAGCCAGGCCTTTGGAATGAACCTGGGAGGAAACGGTGTGGCGGCGGTAGAAGACTACGACACCCCCGTCGATATGGAGCATTACCGACAGCTGGGACTCAACGATGGCGACAAGTATTTCAACAGCGGGTTCATGGTCATCGATCTGGACTACTGGCGACAACACAACACGGAGCAACAACTGCTGCAGTTCGCTAAACGCAAGCGCAAGGTCTATTTCCACGACCAAGACGCGCTCAACTGCGTCTTCCGAGCCAACTGGCAACGACTCTCACCCGAATGGAACTACTTCAATGTGGCGCAGATACGGGTGGATCATCTCTTCGAGAACAAGGAAGAGGCACATCGTTTCTTCTCATCCCCGAAAGTGGTGCATTTCCCTGGACGCTATTTCAAACCCTGGCTCGACACGACGTGCATCCCTTATCGCAAGGAATGGCTCTTCTATCTGGAGAAGTCTGAATGGAAAGGGCTACCCATGCGACACAACGAACGCAAGTACTACACCCTTGCGAAAACTTTCTACGTAAAGCTCAAACGCTTGTACTACAAACTGATATATGAATTCTGAACCAACATGCGCATAGGGATAAGTGGATATGTGGGCACTCACCTCACAGGCATCGGAAGGGTGCTGGTCTGTGTGCTGAAGGAAATGGCAAGACTGTTTCCTGAAGATGAGTACGTGGTATTCGCCAACAGCGGATACACCTTCTACGATGCGCTTGCGACGCTACCCAATGTGAAGGTGGTGGATACAGGGGTGTCGAAAGACAGTCCGCTGGCCAATATCATCTGGCACCAATGGGGATTCCAGCGGAGTCTGAGGCAGTGGAAATGCGATCTGGCGTATATCCCCAACTTCTCATTGCTGCTCTGGAAACAGATACCTACGGTCGTCACCATTCACGACCTCATCGAGTTCAATGTACCAGGAAAGTTCAGCCGACTGAGAATGGCGTACCGAAAGGTCATCGACCCACTGATGGTGCGCAACAGCACCAGCATCACCACTGTGTCGGAATGTTCCAAACGCGACATCATACGATTCTGCAACGCCAAGGAAGAAAAAGTGAGGGTCATCCACAACGCCGTCGATACCACCATCTTCCACGAATACGACAAGGAGGACGTGATACCGGTCATTGAGAAGTATGGTCTCAACTACAAATCGTATTTCATCTTCGTGGGCACCATCGACTACCCTGGCAAGAACATCAAGACCGTTATCGAGGCTTTCTTCCAACTCAAAACACAACAACCCAACAACCATCAACTGGTCATCGTGGGAAAGGATGGACACAACGCACAGGTCATCTACGACCTGGTGAATGGCTCTGCTTATAAAAAAAATGTCCTCTTCACCGGTTATGTCCCGGATGCCGACCTGCCCATACTCTACTCCGGGGCAAAGGTGATGCTCTATCTCTCATTCTACGAGGGATTCGGACTGCCAGTGCTGGAGGCCATGTCGTGCGCCACACCCGTCATTTGTAGCAACACGTCCTGTTTTCCCGAAGTGGCTGGAGAGGCCGACATCTGTGTCTGCCCCACTGACGTGGAGGCGGTGGCTGCCAAACTCAAGCGACTAAACTCCGACGACGACTACTGCCAACAGGTGGCCAACCAATGCCGTAAGCAGGCCAAGTCCTTCTCATGGGAAAGGTCGGCCAAAGCCTACCACGAAGTCTTTAAAAGGGCGTTAGACTTTAGACATTAAAAAAATACCCCCGTTGAGGTCGGGTGCCCGGCGGTTCCGCCGCCGGGGTTCTCCGCAATCTAAAAAACCTCAATAATCCATAACCAATAACCATTCAAACCCCATGCCAACCCACATACCCAACCCCACTGACGCCAGCATCATCCTCACCTACAGGTGCCCGATGCAATGCGTGATGTGCAACATCTGGAAAAACCCTACCGACAAGAAAGAGGAAATAAAGGCAAGCGACCTACGCTCATTGCCCCAACTTCACTTCATCAACCTCACGGGAGGGGAACCGTTCATACGCGAGGATTTGCCTGAAATCGTGGAGGAATGCTACAAACACACACCGCGAATCGTCATCTCCACATCCGGATGGTTTGAGGATAGGGTCATCGCACTGGCCCGACGCTTCCCCAATATCGGCATACGCATCAGCATCGAGGGACTGTCGCAAAAGAACGATGAACTCAGAGGACGACCCGGTGGGTTCGACAAAGGACTGCGCACACTGCTCACCCTCAAGCAAATGGGACTGAAAGACATCGGGTTTGGTTGCACGGTTTCAAACAACAACTCCGCCGACATGCTGGCACTCTACCAACTCTCACGGTCGCTGGGCATGGAATTCGCCACTGCGGCATTCCACAACTCCTACTATTTTCACAAGGACGACAACCAAATCACCAACAGAGAGGAAGTGTGCCGCAACTTTGAACAACTCATCGAGTGGCAACTCAAAGAAAAACATCCCAAAAGCTGGTTCCGCGCATGGTTCAACATGGGGCTGATCAACTATATCGAAGGGGGAAGACGAATGCTGCCATGCGAGGCAGGAAGCGCCAACTTCTTCATCGACCCCTGGGGTGAGGTCTATCCCTGCAACGGCATGGAGGAACGCTACTGGAAAGAAAGCATGGGCAATATCCACCAACTCGATTTCATGCAGATCTGGCAGAGCGAACAGGCTGAGGAGGTCAGACGGAAGGTGCGTAGCTGTCCCAAGAACTGCTGGATGGTGGGCACTGCCAGCCCCGTGATGCACAAGTACATCAAATACCCACTCCGCTGGGCGCTGAAGAACAAATGGCGTTCGATGCGTGGGCAGAAACCTTGTCTCGACAAGAAGTGGTGCGACGTGGGACAAGATCCATGTCAAGGGGATCTTAAGCTTTAGACTTTAGACATTAGACTTTAGACGTTAGACGTTAGACTTTAGACATTAGACTTTAGACTTTAGGCAACCTTCAATAACCAATAACCCTTCAATGAGATGGCAGACAATCAAAGAATGTTCGTTACAGGCACTCGTGGCATCCCCGGAATCATGGGCGGGGTAGAAACGCATTGCGAGGAGTTGTTTCCCCGCTTGGTCAACATGGGCTTTGAAGTCACGGTCTTCCGACGCCTGCCCTACGCCACAAACAACGACACAACATTCAAAGGGGTGGAGGTGATCGATTTACCCTGCACCAAGAACAAGTTCCTCGAGGCGTTCACACACACCTTCAAAGCCATACTGGAAGCCAAGCGAAGGGGTGGTAAGTACATCCACATCCATGCCATAGGACCGGCGATGCTCTCACCCGTAGCGCGTCTGTTGGGCATGAAGGTGGTGTTCACACATCATGGTCACGACTACGACCGGGCTAAATGGAACGCGGTGGCGAAGATGTGTCTGAAATTCGGCGAGTGGATTGCATGCAAGTATGCTGAGCATGTCATCGTCATCTCCCGACCCATTCAGGATGCACTGGCAAGGAAATACGGACGGACAAAAAACGTGCACCTCATATACAATGGTGTGCCTGAACCACAGACCTGCGAAAACGACGCCTATTTCAGCGAACTGGGTATCGAAAGGGGTAAATACATACTGGCACTCGGACGTTTTGTCCCTGAAAAGAATTTCGACCAGTTGATCAAAGCGTTCCTCGCAACCCAACACCAAGGTTGCAAGCTGGTCATTGGGGGAAGTTTCGACCATCAGGACGACTACGCGCGGTCACTGGTGGAAATGGCGAGAGAGGGGGATGTGGTGCTACCAGGATTCGTGAAAGGCGAACGGCTGCATGCGCTCCTGACTCATGCACGATGCTTTGTTCTGCCTTCGTCCCACGAAGGACTGCCCATCTCGCTGCTCGAGGCCATGAGCTATCGACTACCGGTCATCGCCAGTGACATTCCTGCCAACCTGGAGGTGAATTTGGACAGCAAGTGCTATTTCAAATGTGGCGACACCGACCAACTGACCAACCTGCTCCAAAACACCATCAACAACGACTTCCGCCGCGTCGATTACGACATGACACCCTACAACTGGGACAGCATCGCACAGCAAACCGCACAGGTGTATAAGGAGATGATGAAGTAATCATTCTTCATTACGACTTTTTTCGTAACGACTTTTTCGTAGTCAATGCCGATGACCTACAAACAGTGCGGGCGCCCCTGGAGAGGGACGCCCGCACCTTATATACTATAGATCTGTTTCAGATTAGAAAGAAACGTAGGCACCGAAAGACACAGCGTTGTCAACACCGATATTCACCTGGTTGGTCTTGATGTCACCTGTCTTAGAGAAGGCCCAACCCAACTTACCAACATGTGCTACGAGGCTCACCTTGGGGCTTACAGCGTAAGAGAAACCTGGCTTGATGGCAATCTCCCAAGTGTTGGTGTTGTCATCTACACCATGAGTGTGGGCGAGCTGGTAGGCGAAACCACCGTCAAGGAAGAAAGTGAAGTTACCAGCCTTTACAGCCTTATAACGAGCGTATGGGTTGATAGTGAAGCTGTTGGTGCTTGCATCGTCATCGTCAACATGGCCAAAACCAATAGCAGCAGCAATGTCCCAATTGTCATTCAGGGTGTAGCCAACCTCAGGAGCGAGAGTGAATACGTTCTGCTTAGCGAGAGTGTTGCCATCGTTGGAAACTCGTGTGTTCTGGTAGCCAAGTTCGCCACCCATCCATACCTGTGCGTTTGCAGCAACTGAAACAACTGCGAATACTGCAGCCAATACAATCTTTTTCATAATCTAATTCTAAAAATAACTATTAGTTACGTCCTACTCTTTTATGAAGGTTTTCGGATTCCCCTTGTCATTCAATTCTCTGTCAATCGAAACGTGAAAGGAATATTCCTATGCTAATCTCTAATTATGCAACCAACGTCATGTGTCGGATGTATCAGCCCGGACTCCACTGTCTCCGTATCGATTTCGGATGCAAAGTTACAACGTTTTCAAATACCTCGTATGCCTTTTTTATTTATTTTACACAAAATTCGACCTTTAGAACAATAATCGTCGATTTTTATCCATTTAGAAAGATATTTTATACCCTAAAATTTAACACCCATTCACATTTTTCGACTCTGTTTGCGCAAACAGACAAATCCGATTTGCGAATTTTTACATTTAAAATACAATATCTTCATGGGCAAATAGAACGAACACCCACCCACACCTCAAATCAACCCCCAAACACCTTCACCCCCCCCACAAATGACAGCGGCTGTAAGTCTCGATGACTTGCAACCGCTTATCATTTCAGGATGAAGGTCTGTGAAAAATATCGCCGGAAGTTGGGGATAAGGAGCTTATTGCTCCAGTCCTGTCGGGGTGTCGAGGGGTTCCTCACCGTAGTCGTTGGGACCTATCGTGCCCTCGGTGGCAGCAAGAACAATGTTGTAGATGGGACATAGGATCCACCAACCGCTCTTGTTGACATCATGCATGCGGCGGATACCCACGGCAATGCTTGGAACAAGCAAGCCCAGCGACACAACGATACCGATGAGAGGAATGTAGCTGAGAACGAAAGTGACAAGCCAGAACCACCAAAACTCGGATCGTTTGGCGCGGCCTTCGAAGTTGGCATACTTCTGAAGCACACAAGTCTTTACAGAATCAATGATTGTCATAATACTTTAAGGAATTAAAAAGGTGAATAAAAAGGATGAAATAGGTGTTGTTTGCAGCGGGAGCATACTGACTTGCAGCATGTACCGCAGTGATGGTGACATACCCTGTCAGATATGACGTTCTGACAGTGGTTCAATCATAGTCCGAGGAGGTTGCGCAAAAACCACCAGAGGATAAAGAGGATGCCGTAGGAGTAAGCGGCCCACTTGGTAGCCAAGTGCCGCCTCACCCACTGCGTATAGCCGGATTGAGGCGCAAGATAGGTTGTGGCAAGGATGAACAGATAGGGTGTGAGCAAGGCAGCGAAGTAGTTGTAGCTGATGGCTGTGAGGAAATGGCCGTGGAGCAGATGATAGAACATCCGCTGGGTGCCACAACCCGGACATTTATACCCCGTCAAGCCAAGCATCACGCACTTGGGAGTCCATAGGGTATGAGAGGGGTCGTAGCGGTAGTAGAAGCCAATAGCCACCACAGCCGCTATGACCACACAAATCCATACACCGCACTTGCGCATCATTGATTAGAGCTGAGAAAGCACCCCTGCTCCGTAGGTAAACATGTAGATGATGTTGCCAATAAGGCCCAAGACGATACTCCAGATCGCCCATTTCTTGGCTTTCTCCGACCATTCCACAGCATCGTCGTATTTACCTCCCCTGAAGGCTCCGTCAACCTGGGCAGCGCAATAGATGGAATAGGCACCCAACGGCAAACAGCAGCAGATCGTACTGACCACAGCCAAAACCATGTTGTTGTCGGGCTTTTTCTGAACACCACCCATGTTCTGAGGCTGATAGCTCTGAGTCTGGGGCTGATAAGCCTGATTCTGGGGCTGATAACCTTGGTTCTGAGGCTGATAGGCCTGGTTCTGGGGTCGATAGGCCTGGTTTTGGGGTTGATAAGAAGGTTGCTGAGGCTGAGGTGCAAAGAAGGACTGCAATTCAGCCACTTGGGCAGCTTTCGTCCACTGGCTCATACCTGCTTTCCAGACGAGCGTTTCACCTGTCACTCCATTTGCGGCGAGTTGGTCGGCCGCTATCGGGCCTGCTTGTTGACCCGCTGAATTGATGTAATAATACATAGTGTTGAATAATATTGGTTTTAATAATTATAGTCGTAGTCTGAATAGGAACTGTCGCCGACATAGTACATCATAAAGAAGAAAAAGACGAACACGACGAAATAAATCACCAGTCCCACAATAATTGCGGCATTGCCCCAGGCATTGGCACGGCGAGACTTCTCCATAGCCTCATCATAGAAGCCCTGACTGTAGCAGGAATCCACCTTGGCTGCATACACAATGGCCACCAGACCAATAAGTGGTATGCACAACACGGTAGATAGAATCGCCTTCAGCAGGTGGTTGTCGGGTTTCTTTTGTGGCTCAAAAGGCAAGGGGGGAGGGGGAGGTTGGACTTCATCAACTTCACCATCACCACCATCTTCTTCTTGAAACGGCACTGGCTCATCCGAGGCTGTGGCAGCTGGTCCAGCGCTTTCATCAGCACGTTCGTCAGCACTTCCATCAGCACGTTCGTCAGCACTTCCATCAGCGCGTTCATCAGCATCTTCATCGGCACTTTCTTCAGCATGTTCTGCCACAAAGGCAGGAAGCCTCGTACCGCATTTCTTGCAGAAGAGCGCCTGGTCGTTCTCAACAATGAAACCACACTTGGGGTTAGGACATTTTCTCATGATTCCACACACTTGATTATGGCACCACCACTGTGGTGATTTCCTTTTTCTCCTTACGCCTTGCCATCTCCACCTTGTAGGTACGTGGTTCCCTACCCTCCTGCATCACCACAACAGTACAAGTACCTGTCTGCGGAAGCGTACGGAAGATAGAGCTCACTTCCTTGTAATAGACGATGGACACCTTGTACTCACCCGAGGGAGGATCAGACCAATAGATGTTCTCGGCTGCCCCTTCACCACCACTGCGGTTATCCACATCGAGCTGACCACCTGTAGTCCTGTCCTTGGGGTACTTGAAATAGATCTCCTTGCCATTGGGCTGAACCACATGCAAGTCGATGTCGGCATAGAAATCCCAAAGCAACGTCACCTTCAGCGCACCGCTGTTGCCAGTTTCCTCAGCCTCTCTCACCGCTGTCGTATCTACTGTGGTGGTGTCAACAGGAGGCTCGACGACGACGGTGTCGTGGATGACCACGATGGAATCCACCCTGACGGTGTCCACCCTTGTTGAAGGCTCGCCAGAGGGTGTGGGCTGGCACTTGCGAAGCATCAATAAGAGCAACAGCACGATGAGCACCACATAGACTGAACCCAAAATGATTTTCAGTTTCTTCATAATCGATGCATGTGTTTAGGTCAGCATCCTATAGGCGATGTCGATGGCCAGTTGGAGGAAAAGGAATACAGGTACGCAGATGAGAAACGACTTGTGGTTGGTCTTGTGGTCGAAGAAAATCATACCACAGAGCGCGCCGAAAGCTCCGGCAAGGAAAGCCAGACCCAAAAGGATAAACTCTGGTACGCGCCACTTGGCAAACACCGCGCAGTGCTTGTCCCATCCATAGACTGCGAAAGCCAGGATGCTCATGATGTATATGATGAATAGGTCGTTCATAAATAAAGCACTTATTTTATTTGTAAGGATATTCTATTTCGCGATTTTCTATCAAAGCAGGTTTGCGACGTCGTTGAAGAACTCCATCAGGTAGGGCCAGGCGAAAAAGGCTCCTGCAGCTGTTCCTATCACGGCGAGGATCTCCACCACAATATACCACCAGCCACCTTCTCCGCGCTCCTTCAGCAGATATTCGCTCTCGTTCTCTTCCAACGTGAACTTGATGGGGTCGTATTCCTTGTCGGCTCCAATGAAAGTGGTTTCGATTTCGGGTCCCACTGCGAAAGCTTCCTTGGAGAAATAGACATTGCCTTGTGCGTCGGGGGCAATCAGACGCTCGTTTCTGCCGTTGGGGGTCTCCTGGACAAAACGGATATAGTTGCAGCGCATGGGCTTGTCGTCCTTGTCTCTGCACATCACCTTGATGTCGCGATTCTCGTCGTTCAGCGTGTAAGGCACATGGAAGATGTACTCTTCTTGGTTGGCATCGAGGGTGTAGTCGGCAACATTGTCGGGGTTGAGGTCATCGGTCACACGCATCTGTTGTCCGCTCTCCATCTGGGGCAGATAGACCATGCCGTTGTCGTCCGACACATAGTGGGTCACCGTGCCATGGTATTCCACACTGATGGGATAGCGTGTGCCTATGAATCCGTTGTCGCCAACGATATGAATATGGGGACTGAAGAGGGCTGGAGGAGGGAATGACGGAGGTGTGGGGTCGTCCGGCTCGTCGATCTCGGGGGGCAGCGGAGGCCGCTCGCTCTCGAAAGCAAACAGCACCTCGTTGCCTGAAGGGGCAATGGTGGCATCCTGTCGCTGTTCGCGCATGCTGGCACTGAAAGGCGTGCCTTCATGGAGCGCCACCTGAAGACTTGCACGTCCGATCTCGTCGGTGGTCAAGGTGTGGGTTTGACCTTTGTAGTCGATGCTCAACTGCTCGCCGACTATAGGCTCACCATCGAGGGTGGCTTGGACGTCGATGCTGGTGTAGGATGTCACGTCAAACTCATAGAGCGACTTCCCATCCTCCACCAACAGCGTCAGATCACGTCCTGACTTCAGGTCTTTCAGCTTGTAGCTCTCGCCCACCTTCAGGTTGTTGAAGTGGTAAAGGCCCTCGCCATTGGTCTGCATCTGCTTCAACTGCTTGGGCAAATACAGTCCGAACTCATAGTTCTGAAGACGCTCTCCGTCATAGACGAAGCAGATATCTACGGGCATACGCTTCTCCACTGTACCTATTTCAGGACCACTGGTGGTACGAACAGGCTTCTTGAAACCCCAACCAGTGTAGAGCAGCTTGATGTTGCCGCCATCGTTGTTGTAGAAGATATAACTGTCGTCGGGAACCGTGAAGATGGCGTCGGCGGTCTTCTCGCCCACTTTCTCGGCTATCTGCCTGCGCAGCGACAGAATGGCGTTGTTCACCATCTCCTGCTCCACGCTGCTGGCATCGGCTAAGCTTTGCCAATCACCCGACGGATGAGACCACACATAGAATCCGCTGCCTATGCTGAACTTGGCAAAAGGATTGCTCTCGCCGAGGATATCTTTGAGTCGCTTATAGATGTCCTGCGGGTCCTGTCCTTTCGAGATGGACTGGTAGATATCATGTACAGATGTTCGTTTTATATCCATAATCTATCTGTTTTTGAGGTAGTTGCTTGTTAACCATAGGTAATCGACTGACATTCAATTCGATAATTTTCAATATGGTGCTATCTTTCTTAATTCTTAACTCTTAATTCTTAACTCTTAACTCTTAACTCTTCATTGCTCCATGATTTCCTTTTCCACAGCGGGTTGTTGGCTGGGAGCGGCCTTCAAGGCCTTTATATACTCTGCGTATTTGTTTTTGAGATAGGGCACAGTCTCCACCTGTGTCGCGATTCTCGATTTCAAGTTGCCTTTGCCCATAATGATGTCGAGTTCGTCGTCAAGGTCGCGCTGGGAGGAGATGGTGGATCGACGGCGGCTCAGTGCACTGGCCAATTCCTTGAAGGCGATGAGACCAGGCTCGAAGGTCTGAAGCTGTTTCCTCACCTTGGCTACTTCATCAGCCTGGACGCTGCTCATGCCCGAGGTGGGCAGCGCGCTAAGAGCACGTTCCACTGCCGCGGCATCATATCGCTGGCCGACGGTCTTCACGGCGTTGTCGTATGCGCGCTTCATGCCGATGACGGCTTCCAATCGCTTGGCGAAGGCCTGGATCTTCCCGTCAGAAGCATATTTGCCACAGTCGCCCTGAATGGTCTCCAGTTCTTGCATCTTCATCGCTGAGAAAGCTTGGTCGAGCGACTTCTGATGGGTCTCGATAAAATTCCTATCTACATCATCACGAACTCGGTCAAGGTTTTCCAAACGTTGCCGCATTGAGGCCAGACTCTGCTCTAGTTTGATATTTTGCTCCATCAACTCAGCCATCTTGCCTTGGTAGCTGTCAATGGAAGTCTGCAATGCTTGTTGACGCGCCTTCAGCTCAGCCACAAGATTCTGACTGCCCTGCCCCTGGCGCTTGGCCAGACTTTTGGCCTCGGCCTTCATGCTGGCATCCAAGCTTTTGAGCTGATCTTCCTGGCCTTTGACCGTTTCTGAAAGCGATGCCTTCAGGTCGGTCAGGGTCTGTAGCTCCTCTTGCAGCTTGGAGTTCTCGTCCATAGCTGCTTGATAGGCAGCAGCGTCGCCTTCCGACCCTGTATTCTGGGCTGGCGACATCGAGGCCCACATCAGCCCCGATAGTATCAGCAGTAGCTTCATTCGTCGCATAGCGTCATTTTCTTTCTTAACTCTTAATTCCTTAAACTAAATCCTAAGGCCGCAAGTGCGCCCTGAAGGGGCGACTTTCCTTTAGCCCAGGGCATCGCCCTGGGGGTTGATGTAATATGTACTTGCGCCCTGAAGGGCAAAATCGTTTCTTTTATCCATGATGCTGCCCTTTCAGGGCGCTTTTTGTTGTTCTTAAATATCCCCAGGGTGTTGCCCTGGGCTTAGCGATGATGCCCTTTCAGGGCGATTCGTCTAAAGTCTAAAGCCTAAAGCCTAAATTTCTTAACTAAAAAAGCCCAAAGTCTTAATCTATCCAACTCCCCTCCCCTTCGAGGGGAGGGGCAGGGGTGGGGTCTTTTTCTTAACTCTTAACTCTTAATTCTTAATTAACAAGTTGAATCGACAGAATCTCCTTCTCCACATTGGGGGTTCTGAAGGGATTGTCGTTGAGTTCGTGTAGATAATCCTTATAGAGCTGATTGAGGTAAGGCAACATATTCAAGTACCGCTCTTTCACGCTCTGGTTCTTCCAGTCTTTCTGGCGCACCTCAAGGGCATCCACCAGATGTTTCCTCATCGCTTTGATCAGGGCCTGGCGGTCCTTGCCTTCTTGCATGTACCGCTTGACATCAGCATCACGCCACATTGACTCAATGGCTCGTTGCAATTCGCGCACACCGCCTGCGTATCTCGACAGACGGATATCGAGGGAGTCCATCTCGTTATACTGCTCCGTATTGAGCTTGTAAATGCCTTTCTGTTTGTTCTCTTTATTCTCGCGAAGAGGCAGCAACCGGTCGCGCAACGACTGAACCCGACCACCGTCGTAACGACTGTTCAACATCTCCACGCACTCGTCGTAGAGGTCTTTGGTCTGCTTGAGCCATCCCACTCTTTTCTCGTACTCTGCATACCCCTCCATCTTCTGGAAATCTGCAACGTGTGCCACCAAATCACTGACCTGCTCCCTGCTCAACACAGAGAAACGCTTGCTGAAAAGAATTTGGTTCTGCTCGTATTGCTGCTTCTGCTGGATGTCGGAATAAACACGATTGTCCTTCATTTTGATGTTCAGTCCCTCAAGCTCCGACAACTTATCTTTCACCACCTTGCTCAGTCCATCGTGTTCTGCCTGAAGTTTGGTGTTGGCAGCCTCAAGTCGTTCTACCTCCTGCCGCAACGCATTGATCTGCTCCTCACTGTAGGTTTCGTTTTGGGCTTTCAGGGAGTTCAGACTGTCTGTGCGCTGCTGCAATCGACGCTTGTTCTCTGTGATTCGTTGTTCCAGTAGTGCTGTGTCGTCTTTGAGCACCTTGATTTTCTGCCTGAGCTCCTCGTTCTTCTTTGCCACCTTCTCCACATCCTTGCTGGTTTGGGCGGATGTGGGTAGGGCAAGAACCATGAGCACCAAGCAGAAGGCGGACATGAACCATGTCCGTACAAGACGGAATTGTATGTGATTGCAGAGTCTCATGTCTTTTTCTTCATCTTCGGTTGTTGGGAAGGGTTCCTCTATACACTCCTTCGTCGCTTTGGTTATTCGAACGATTAATTGGCCGAGCCGATTGCGTGGCCTGCCGCGACTGAGTCGTGGAGGACTGCATCGCTTGTGCTGCCTCCTGCGCTGCCCTGGCTTCATTATCGCTCACGTCCTGGGCAAATTTGCGGGCCAGCGTGTTGAGTTTGCTGTTCGAGCTGTACTCTTTCTCGTATTTATTGCGGGCTGCACGCAACTGCTGGAGTTGACCGGACGTGCGCCTCGAGGGCGCAATCTTGTTGAAATGGTTGTAAATCTTATTGGCCAGGGCATCGTAGAACTTCTGCCTGCCCGTTTTCAACTCACTGTCAATCCTGTTCAACTTACTGCTGATGGCGGTGATGTTCTTCAGATATTCCTTGTAATTGGTGCTGCCCACGATTGCCGCCTTCTCGTTCTGGATCTTTTTGCTGTAGTCAGCATAGGAGTTCCACGACGTCCCGTTGAAAGTGGGAGTCAGACCTATCGTCTTACCTGCCAGGGTGAGGGCGGCACGGTAGGTGCTGTTCACGTCGTTGATCTGCTGGATATCGGGGTCACTTTTAGCGGCATCACCTTCGTATTTGGTGATGGTACCTACTGCCTGCACGTATTTGTCAACCACTTTCTTGTCGCAATCTGATTTCACCCATTCCTCGAAAATCCGCCGATAGACAATCGCCGTGACTGTCCTTCTGTCGAAGTTGCGGAGTTCATCCACGTTGTAATCAGCCTTCAACAGATCCATGGTCTCCTGATGACGGACGTAGGTAGCCTCATCCCAGTCATTCAGTCCAGCCCAGTCGTTCTCAAAATCTCTGCTGTACTCAGCGTAAGCATTAGCATCGATAGAAGGAAGATCGCTACCCGACGGTGGGTTGATCAGCAAGAACGCTCCAACCACTCCACCGAGCAACACCACAAATAATATGATCAATTTCAATGCCTTCATAAGCTGATGAATAATTAGGTTACTCCTAAAATCACTTCCGATTTTGTTCTTTAATCATAGTAGGTCACCGTTCTCCCTCCGCATCTTTTGGTTTGTTTGGCGTTGGCTGTGAAGGATCCTTTGGTTTCCCGTCACTATTGCTTTGGAGATTGAACAGACCTTGGGGAATACCCATATCCTGAAATGCAGTATAACCGCTGTAGTGTGTCATGAAGTACTCCTCGGCCTTCTTTCTATTATCCTTAGAATAGGCCTGTGTCTTCCCTTTACTGTCACGACTGCCTATAAACGCTTCATAAACCATCAGGTGATGCTTATAGTAGAGCTGCGAATCCTTTCCGCTGTCGCAATACTCCTTGAGTTTCTTTACGTCGCCCTGCTTGATATAGTCGGTCACGTTCTTATACCTATCTATCATTTCCGCACTTTTCTTGTCAAGCTTCTGATACTGATCTGCATGGGCTTGATACTGCTTGTAAATATCATCCACCTCGGCAAAAGTCAAAGCCTGATTGGACAAAGTGGCCTTGAATACTTCTATGTTTGCTTTCGCTTCATCATCTGTGATGGGTGCGGCTGGCGCCGTCGGTTTGTTGTCGTCTTTCACTTCCTCGGCTTCCACAGCAGGCTTCTCGCCCGTTTCGCCTTTCTTGACTTCTGTATCGACGCGCTTACCAGCCTTGCCGCCCATAGGAATCAAATCGTGGAGCAGGTAGCCGCCCACACAGCCCAGCAGCAAGCAAAGCAAAGCCCCGGCAATCATGCACAGCAGGCGGTTCGACTTGAGAAAATGCTTCACTGGCGACACCTTCACTTCATAAAGGTCCTTGATGCCCAACTCTGCCACATTGTTCTTCACCTGGATATGATGAGAGGTCTCAAAGACTTTCTTACGGTCAAGAGTCGTCAGTCTTGCATACATATTGTAGCTGTTCCAAGCACTGGGCAGATACACATGACCTACGTATTCGGGATTGCTCCTACCCTTCACACTCTGCCGCTTCAGTTCCATCAGGGTCTTCACGTGCTGGGGTTCGGAGGAATCTTGTTTATGCACCCAGACATAAAGCTTTTCTGCGCCAACGAAGAAATCCACATTGTCAAAACGGAAACAGATGTCGGTCACATCCTGTCTGGGGCTGACAACGGTGGTTAAGGGCATCATGTCCTTGGGTTTGGGAGCCGCCTCGGCTTTCACGGTGATTTGATCATCACCTTGACGGTACTCAGTGCCTGAAATCAGGTATTGGTCGGTCTTGGAACATTCGAACTTGAAGCCCGTGGGATTGTCCAGGATGGCCAATTCATCGCCTGTAAGCGTGAACTCGAAGTTGTCGTTGAGCAAGATGGGGCGTCCCTGGTGGAGCAGACGGCAGGCATTCTTGTTCATGAAGAAATACTTCTGCTGACCGGCATTGAGGAAGTGCAACTTGATGCGCTTCGTTTTAGGACGGACCAAATGGGCGGTCTTCACATACACGGTCTCCGTCTCACCGTCCAACGTCACATTCTCTATGAAGTCGCCGTTCTCCAGTTGCTCAATGCTGAATGTCAGGTTCTGGACATCGTAGAAACGGGGTGAGGCCTTGGGCTCGATGGTGATCATCTTCTGCTTCTCGCTGGTGATGCCTTGATGCTCACCATCCACAATGATGGTGTATTCCGGCACACGAGGAATCTGAAGACCTGTGATGGGGGTGTACTTGGTGGTGGAAGTGGCGCTCTCGGCGATCACCACCTCGCTGAAACGCGAGAAGTTGCGACACTGGATGTCCTTGAGCAGCATCTCTATCTTGTCCTCTGGACAAGTGATATAACCCACAGGCGCACCATCACTCATGGCATGATAGGGAGTGGAGCCAGGGGTGAGCGTGAACTGACGAGCGGTTTCCTCAAGAGGACTGGGGTCAATGGCACCGGCATTGAACTCCCATGTATCGTTGACTTTGTCGCGACAGGTCATGTAGGTGGCGAGAAACTTGTTCTTCAGAGCGATAATCACATCGTAGGGGTCGTAGCCTAACTCCAGTTTGTAGCCACGGGGGATGGAGAAGGCGATGACCAACGAACCAGTCCTGATGGAATTGTAACTGCGGACGTTGTTCTTCATCAGTTTATAAACCACCTGTGTCTTCTCCACCTTCACGGAGAAAAAATAGGAATTGGAGTCGAAGCCTGTGTAGAAAGCGTCGATAATCTCTATCGAAGGCGAATTGAACAATATCAGTGGCATAAATCCACTGCTGGCCTCTGGATTGCCACATACCTTCAGCGATATATATCTGTTGTCTGCCATAGATGAATGGAGGTTTTAGGGTCGTCTTATATGTAGGACAAAAGAACGGAAAGGGGAAAAATCAGTTGACCACCTTCTTGATCTTGTCCCAAAGGGTTGGTTTGCGTTGGCTCTGAGTGGAGTTGCGGATGGCGATGACCAGCTTGTTGGAGTCTGCCTGCTCATACTCGTAAAGACCACCTACATAGAAGGTGCCAAGACTGAAAGTGTAGAGCTTCGGACGGAATCCGGTATGGGAGTTGATATTGTGCTCCTTGCATAGGTCGATGAGGGGCTCGAGAATATTGCTCTTGTACTTTGTGTTGAAAATCTTCAGGGCTTCTTCCTCTCGCTTCACGGCATCACCCATCGTGTCCGACTTGGTCATGATGATATGGATGGAATCTACCTTGCTCATGATGTCGGCGTTCTGCTCGTTCTCCATCAAGTTCACCATCTTCTGGATGATGGTGGGCTGATTGGCAACACAGCGCTCAAGTTGAGTGATGGGGGCACCTGTCATCTGGTCGTATTCTTTGACGACTTCCCGATTGATCTTCACCACGTTGATTGTCGGGTCGATAATCAGGAAGAAGACCTTGCGGTTATTGTTCTTCAGCAGTTCGGTGGCACCTGTGCCCATGTCCTCGAACGAGAATTCATGGTCGGGGTTGTTAGCGATGCTGAAAGCGAATTCCTCACCCGACATCTCCACCAGGTTGATCTTGTGGAGGGCGCTTTTCCCCGCTTTGGCACTGATAGAGGCTTCAAGCGTGGTCACGAAGGAACCTGGAGTGCGGGGAACAGTGATGCCAAGGTCGGTATATTGCTGCAAAGCTGAGGCATAATCACCACCACCGGCAGCAAGGTTGACACGAAGGTGGTCGGAACGGGAAAGGCCCATCAGCACACAAGTCTTGCCTGTAGAGGGAACACCGAAGAAGAACACATCGGTGTAGCCTTCCTTGCACTCTGGGGTGGAGTCGGCAATGGCTTGGTTGATGTCGGGAAGGTCGTTCTTCAGGTCGTTGTTGAGCAACACCTCCAACACGTTTTCAGTCATCACACCATCGACAATGAGTTCGTTCTTGGTGAAGATGCCTTCATTGAGCATTCTTTTCAGACGATCTACTTCGTAGAAGTTGGGCGAATCTTTCATCATGGTCTTCTCCTTCTGCTTCAGACGCAGGATGAGGGTGTCGGCCTGCTGGCGGAATGGGGTGTCGGGATGACTGTGCAGGTATTCGCAGATGGTGAAGATGTCCTGGGTGTTCTTGATGTTGTCCCACTCCACAATAGCACCAAGCATCTGCTGGGCGTCACTGGCGTGTTTGCCACCAGGAAAGCGATAAAGATAGTCCTCAAGGTCCGAAACGCTTTCCTTATTGGAGCAAGCCCAAACGCCCTCTTCTATCTCATCGCGGTGGGTGGTGTGGGGATATTTGTCAAGGTGACCAAGCAGTGAACTTTTGGAGAGCGGATCCACTGCCATCCAGTCGGTTTCTTCCTGTGCGGCGATGGCCTGGCTCACAGCTGCCTCAACCTGGTGATAGAGACTAAGGGCCTCATCCACATGGTTGCCAGTGGGACGACTGCCTTCCCACTGCAAGATATAGTTTTTCAACAAGTCGAGCAACAACTCGTCCTGATTCTCCAACAAGGGCTGGATTTCAGCCCATTCTTTCTGCTCCTGGGCATTGGGAACCTTGTTCAGGTTCTCTTCAATATATGCCTTGCGTTCGGGTAAGAGTCCAGGCAGTTCGTCCAAACTGATTTCCTTCGTCTGAACCAATTGCAGCAGCCTGTCGATGTTCATGCTGTTGCATCTCTGCTGCACCATTTTTTTCTGTAAATCATTCATGGTCTGTAATTGTTTTAAAGATCAAGTATAATGCCTCCGTCGTCCTCGCTCTCTTTGCTGATGCCGAGGGTGCTGGTACGGTAACCCATAATATAGTTGAATAGAACGAGCAGATGGATGCCCAATGCCACCAAGAGGGCGGTTACACTAAAACCGCTGTCCGACTTCAGCTTATTGCTGAATTGCAACTCCCCCAGCATCTTCAACTCGGGAATCTCGTGGGTGCCTTCAAGAGTGAACACACCACTGCCGGAGTCATAACCGACCTTGGGCAAAGTGGCCTTGGTCCTGAGCTTGTTCAGTTGGTTCAAGACCTGATCGCCAAGGTTGTCGATGAGTTTCGATTTGCTCGGAATCAGCATCGCGCTCCAGCTATTCACCACCCCGCTGATGTTCGTCCTCTGCTCCATGAAGTGCTTCTTCAGAATCTCATAACTGGTGCCAAGCAATGCCTTTTCCTGGATCTCCACAAACAACTCTGCACTTTGGGAATTGTGCTTGATATTATTGTCGTTCATGAACTTGGTCAGGTCGCCACTCCACCTCTGCTTCTGGCCCATAGCAGGAAGCATACCCGTGCGAGTACGGGAAAGGGCGTCATTGGCGGAAGCCTCATAGTCGGTGAAGAGTTTGGTGATTATGGTCAGGTCTTGGTTGGCGGTATGCTTGATGAGCTCCTTCTTTTCGTTCACCGCAAAGAACTGATTGATGCCGAAGTACAACGAAGCAGGGACGATGAGAAGGAGGTAGCCTATCAGAGAGGCTATCTCTATTGTCTTCCACTTGCTCAACTCATTCTCTGCGCCCTTGGCCTTGATGAGCCACCACAACAACAATGCGGCAGCACCTGCCACCAAGACACCAAAGAGAATGTCCATGCCTATCTCACCACCGCTCATATAGGAGTGGCCGATATAGACAAAGAAGGCCAAGAACATAAGGCCTACTACCGATACCACATTAGCCACCGTCAACCTGCTTGATTTGTCTTTTTTTGCCATAATTTCGTATTTCTGTTCTTTGATATTTGATATATGATTGAGATAAATACCTATCTTTCTTAACTCTTAATTCTTAATTCTTAACTCTTAATTCTTAACTCTTAACTCTTAACTACTCCCTCACCTTATATAAATAACATTCCACCACACGGTCGTCACCCTCAGGAGAGATGAGGCATTTCATCTTGCCCTCCTGGTCGGGCTGCATCGTGAAATTGTGGGGCTTGAAGCGCGACTCATCGCCTGCCTGTTCGGGATGGGCCTCGGAAGTCTGCTTCATCTCCACCTTCTTTTCACCAGCAGATATCTTCACTGTAGCACCAGCATTATAGCGACGGCCGTCGGTCTTGATGAAAAGCACCTTGCCTTGGGTCTTCGACTGGATCTGAAGCCTCACCTTGCTCTTCTCATTCGAATAGGTGTCACCCACAAACACTTTCATCGCCTTGGTCGATTCCCAGGTACCCAACAGACTGTCCTCATTGGTGCTGAAGTCGCCACGCATGTCCTTCACCTTCAGCAAAGCGTCCTTGATCTGAACCAACTTGCCAATCTCTGGGGCTCCTGCTACGGGCTTGGCGGTCTCTTGCAAGATCTTGATAATCTGAGGGGTAGTCAGGTTGTTGTTCAAACTCTTCATCAAAGCCACCGTACCAGTGATGATGGGCGCACTGAAACTGGTGCCGGGCCAACTGTTGTAGCTGTTGCCGGGCAAGGCTCCGAAGATATCCACACCAGGGGCGGAGATGGTCGATTCGTAAAGACCTTTATCACTGAAGTTACCATAGTTGCTGAAAGTGGCCTTATGAAGGTTCCTATCTACAGCTGCGACGCGGATGGTGTTCTTGTTGCGCTTGGAGGCATCCATCGCACCATAAACGTTTTCATTGCCGGCAGCCCAGACGATGGTCACGTTGCGCTCTTCAGCCAACTTGAACACGTAGTCCCACATCTTCTCCTGGGCCTTACCTGTCTGCTGCGATATCTTGATCTGATCATCTACTGGCAGGCGCTTGACCATCTCGTTGAACTGAACACCACAGGAGAGGTTGATCACATCGGCACCGTGATACATGCAGTAAAGCAAACCTTCTACCATCGTCACCGTGTTCAAGTACTTGCCCACACTCACAGGGATGAACTTGCACTTGGGGGCGATGCCCGAGGTGCCGACATTGTTGTTGGCGGTACCTACAGCCACGGAGGTGACAAAGGTGCCATGACCTACGAATTCCATAGGCATGCCGTTCTCGGGATAAACGTCGGCATTGCCTTTGGGCAACGACAACGGACAAAGGATGCGGTCGCCCTTCAGCTCTTCATGGCTCAAGTCCATATAACTATCCACCACACCCACGACAACGCTCTCCGAACCTTGGGTGATTCCCCAGGCTTCCTGGGCCTGGATGGGACTGAAGTACCAAGAGACCTCGGGATACTTGAACACGGGGTCGTTGGGGGTGACGGCGGCTCCTTGAGTCATCACTTCCACTGGCACCACCAGAAACTCCACCTCCGAAATCTGACTGGGCAACTTCTCACAGATCTCCATACGCTTCGCCTCTGGTACTTGCAACACAGCAGTCTTTGAACTGGTGTTGTAATATACAATCTTGTGCTCCTCAGGGGGATAGAGGCTGGCGAACTTCTTGGCGAAGGTCTTGAATGCCTCGTCGTTGGTGTCGGAGTTGAAGATGACATACAGAAGATTGGGATAGATGTCGGTCGCACCGCCATTACCGGGGTCGGGAATGGGCTGCATCTCCTCAAACGGTGGAAGGACATTGTCATCAGGACTGGGCAGACCTACATCCTCACCACCCTCAACGGGCTGGTTCCAACCAGGATCAACAATGCCTGTGTCGCCTGGGTTACTGCCTTCACCACCCTGACCCAGAGAGTCGGGACGGGTGTAGGTGTCGTCGGGACGACGGAACTCGTCGGGCAAATCCACCGAACTCCTTCGCTCCAAACCACCACCTGTCTCACCGCCGCCACCATGCTCATCATGACAACCACGGAACAGGCTCAGCAACAGCAACAGCAGGATGAGCAACACCATGAACAAGAGAAAACGCCATAAGCAACCCAGACAACCCCAAGGCTGCCAGAAAGGTACATGACCATTACCACGGCCGAAAAATATCGTCTTCATTGTCGTTCTGTTTTTAGGGGGCTTCTATAAATTGTCTTTCTGGAATTTTTAAAGGATTTCTTTAGCAGATGGCTGTGCGGAATGAGGGAGCAATGCGGGCATTGTGACCGAATGACAAGCAGCCAGATGCAAAGAAATACTAAAAATTACGAAAGAGTTCATATCAAGCTCTCCTTTGTTAATTGATTATATGAACGGGGAATTTATAGAAGTCCCCTTTAATCCATTACTATATATTCAAAGATGAATAATCCCCGCCAAAACTATCTTTCTTTCTTAACTTTTAATTCTTAAGTATCTATAGCGTCTATCTCATCTATAGCGTCTATCCCTCTAAACTTCCTCTACCGCCTTGATACTCTCGATGATTCCGGCTATCGCCTCATTGGCATCGGGATCGAACCCCTTGGGAACTGCCAAGTGAGCCACAAACGAGATGAACATATACTCCAGCCACTTGTTGTAGTTGTCGTCGAACGACGGGAGCAAAGCCTTGGGATTAGTGGACATCTCGTTGAAGAGAGCTGTCAACTCACCCTCGCCAAACGTCGGCGGCAACTCCTTCTCGATATAGTTAAAGGCGGGCAAGCGGAACTTCTCGCAGTTCATCCTGGCCTTCTCCTTATCTTCGTCGCTCAGGTACTTGAATCCGAAGTCCATCACGAAGTCGTTGATACGGGTAGCGAGGATGTCGGCCAAGAGGTATTCATTGGCGGTGTGGATATTCACCACATTCACGTATCCAGCAATGCTCTCGGCCATCATGTCGTTGATATGAAGCTGCTCGGCGGTGGTGATGATGTCCTCCACAAGGTAGCTCATCACCGTCGCGTCAAAACCACTGTCGGTCGTGAACTCCGTGAGGAAATCTACCGAACGGATGCTGTCGCACCAACTCTGGAACACGGTGTCGCCGATGATGCAGGAGTTGAGCTTGCGCTTGTAGCTGCCTGAGAACAGACGCTCTGGATCCACACCCTTGCGCTTCAGATAGTCCTCGGCTTCCTCGCGGGTGGTCATACCGTAGGTCTCCATCACGCAATGCCACTTCTCAGGCAACTTCATACTGTCCAGAAGGGGATAACCGGAGTTCTTGCAGGAGTTGCGGATAATCTCATAGTCCTTGAAATCGCTGACCTTGCTGTTGAGTTCTGGACTCTGGATAATCTTGTGAATCACCTTGTAGCTCTCGCTCTCGGTGAACTGCAGGGCCTGGATGAAATGACCGAAGTAGTAGTTGTCGGTGTTGCAAGTAAAGTCCATCTCCCTGAAGATGGATCTGGCCTTACGGATATTGGTGTTCAGTATCTCCTCTATTTTCGTCGAGATATGATAGTCCTTGATGATGTCGTAGGCACGGGTGCATACCTTGCCAAGGGTGCGCTCGAAGTCGCTCTCGCGGGCTGCGCCCATACGGGAGGCCACCTCGGCCAACTGCTCGATGATGTAGAGCGCACCGTCGTTCCTGATCGTGGCGGCGACATCCCACGACAAAGCGGGGTCGCTGAAGTACTGCTTCACGTAAGGACTGTTGATGAACGTCTTGCGCATCATGTCGTAGTAGTCTTTCTTCATGATCATAGAGGTCTCGCGCTGCGTTTCATCAAAACCGGCATACAAACCGCTCTTCGGACCAGAGAACTTGTAGTCGCGAAGCACGTAGCTGTTCTTGAAGTCCTCGCCTGGGGCAGTCCAGTTCTTGATCCAATCCACACTGTTGCGGTGGAAGCACTGGCCGTTCATCACCGTGTCAAAACGCCCCTTCCAGCGCTGCTCAATGGCACTCTCTGTTGCCACGGCGCCTACACCAAGCGACATGTCGAGATTGAACATCGTTCCGATGTAGAAGAGGGGAGAGACTTTGGTCTGTGCCAACTTCTGTCGGCGTTCCTCGGGATCATGGCCCACGTAGTTGTTCACCCATTCCTCCAAGAGACGATAGAGGTAGGTCACATCGTTGTCTTTGTTGTGGTGGCAGTAGAGCAGGATGTTGATACCCATGTTTTCGTTGTACTTATTGAACAGGTAGGCCACCTTGCCGCGCAGAAAGAAGTCGAGGACATTGCCCTTGCTCAGCTTCTCCACGTTCTCTTGCTCACGCGAACGAGCGCCTGGGAAGTCCAAAAGGTCGTTGTCGGTCAGCATGTCCATGTTGACGCCCTGACGGTTGATGCGGGCCTTCACGTCCTCACCTATGCCTTCCAAGTCGTACTGACCTGTGCTGGCCAAAAACTCGTCCTCGATCTTGAACACAGCCTCGGCGCAAATGGCGCAAAGCTCGCTCTTGGGCATTCCACTGGCTTGCTTGATGAACTGGCCGTCCTGACAGATATAGGCGTCGGTCGTATAGGGGGAATCGCTCACGAACAACTGCTTCAGGCACTGCACACTCATGATGGTGTTCTCTCTCACGCCTTCATGAAGCACCGACTCGATGGGCAGGTAGATATACTTGGAGAATGAGAAGGCGCTGAGCGTGTCGAGCAATTTGTTGAAGAGCATCGTGAAACACTCGTTGTTGAACCACAGGTTGGCGAAGATCGAGGCGTACTCGTTGACGGGAACACGGTCGATGATCAGCGACAGACGGTCGAAGAGGGAGGTCTTGTTGATGGCCTGGGCATTGTTGATGTGCTTCTTGAAGTAGTCCTTCACAAAGAGCATGTCGTCGGCGCAAAGGGGTGCGCCAGGTATGGGCAAACGAGGGTTGTACTTCTCCACCAAGTCTTTCGACAGTTGCTTGATCTCGCTCTCACTCAAAGAGTTGTTGTTGGCAAAGTCGTTGAAATAACTGTCGGCGAGGATGATGATCACGTCGGCCACGGAGAAGGTGCGGATCAAGACGGGAAAATCGCGGCTGTAGAGCTGGGGATGGCGCTTGAACGATGAGAAACGACTCACCACGCCTGTCGATTCCCTGCCACCGCCTTCCTCACTGGGAGGATTGATGCTGAACACAAAGTTGTATTCCTTGTCTTTGGCATGGACCATGAAGGGCTTGCCGTTGTCTTGAAGCAGACAGCTGATCAAGTACGACTTCCCGACCTGGCTCTTGCCGAAGGCGGCAATACCGGGATTGTTCTCTGCGGCTTCGGCTATCTTGCGAAGGGTGCGACGGCACTCCACCAGTTGCTGGAACTTCTGGTCATAATCCTCGGGGCGATTGTCCTTGATCCAGGCCAATGCCTCGTTGATGCTCTCTATCTTGTTGTTCAAAATGTCTTCTATCATAATACTGTTCCTGATTAAGGGGCTTCTATATTTAGAGATGTGTCTCTTTCTTAACTCTTAACTAAAGTCTAAATCTATCCAACTCCCCTCCCCTTGAAGGGGAGGGGCAGGGGTGGGGTTTTTTTCTTAACTCTTAACTAAAGTCTAAAATCTATCTTTCTCAACTCTCTACTTAATGCTTAGTTTCTCAAATTCTCCCTTGTCGAGCCAGTACTTGCCATCATCGACCAACGACTGCTGGATCAACTCTACCTTAGTCTTGGGCAGGGGGTTGCCTTCCTCGTCCGACACTTCGTCGATCACCAAGTCTTCACGGCTGTCGTGGAAGTTGCGAGAAAGGGTGATGGTCAGCGTATGGCGGCCACTGTTGTTGTAGATGGCGTGGATCGGACGGGCTTGGTAGATGTTGCTGTCAAGCTGACGACAACCAATAAAGGCGGGGAAACTGTCGAAGGTGAGCGTGGCGGAGGAATCCTCGGGCGATAGCTCGGTACGCTCCACACGCTGAGTCTCGGAGTTATACACACCCATGTAGTTGGCGGTCGATTTCATCGTGTTGATCATCGAGTTGAAGTCGATGGCCAGTTTGTCCAGACCAGTGTGGGAGGCACGGTAGCCTACCATCGCTCCTACAGCCACAATGGCTTTCTGGTCGTAGAAGTAGCCCTCACCGTCGGCTGTGGGGAACCAGTTGCCCACTCGGTAGCCATTGAGGCGGACCAAACGGTCGGGGGGAGTGGGAACATACTTGATGAACAACTCGGTGATGGCATCCAAAGAGGTGGGACGACCTGCCAGGACGATGATGTCGCAGTGCTGGGTGTAGAGCACCAAGGCCAACTGCTTCATCAGAGGCTCCATCGTCGAACGGACAATGTCGGACACTTCCTCGGGGTCGTACTTCCAGCTCAAGTCCTCTATCCTGAAACCGAAATGGTGCTCGAAGTAGTCGAGAAGGTAGTCGGCGGGCTTCATGTCGGAGAAAATCTCATCGAAGGTGTAGAGATGGGAAGGACGACGCAGACGCAAGAGGTCGAGCATCTTCTGAGCGATGGGCATCGAGATCTGGGTGTTGAAGTCGGTGCGGCACCGACGGTCGCGGTAGCCCATCATCGAACTGTCGTTGCCGAAGAAGTCGTGGATCAGAACAGAGGCGAAATGTCGTTTTTGCTCGGCTTTCTCGTCTTCGTCCTCGGTGCGGGCAATCTCCCTGGCTTTGTCGCGATAAACCACGTTCTCAAGGCAGGGCATCGACAGCAACTCATCGTCGTTCATCGCCAGGATGCGGGTGGTCAGAGCACTGCTGATATTGCCGATGTCGGCAGCACCATGCTCCTTGCCTTCGATAATGAGGTTCTGGATGAGGTTGCGCAGAATCTCGTCACCAGCCAAGTAGAAACTGTCCCAGAACAGTGGGGTGGGAACTACACGGGTGCGGCCTTCGCCCTCGCACTGGTAGGCGCAGACCATCACGTCGGTCGTGCCGGCGCCGATGTCGATGGTGCCGATGGTCAGGGCGTTGCCTTCATACCCCTCGGCTGCCATCTCTGGACGGACATGGCCTTTGAGGTCGAAGAACTTGTGGATCTCACCACCATAGCGCTCGGCTATCTCGGCGCAGAGATAGACCAACTGGCAGCAGGAGGCTTCGTCGTAGGCCCACACTTTCTTGCCGGGATCGGCATGAGGGTCTTTCACCATCAACGACTTAGGAGAGGGCATGATGGTGGCCATGCGCAGGTGGGGCATGCAGTGGGTCAGGGCATCAAAGGCATCCATGGCACTTTGGCGAAGCGTGATTTGCTCCTTCAAGGGCATGGCGGTCGGACAGGAGATGATGACGTTGCGGATATACCTACGGCAATCCACATCACCCCAATGACGACGGTACTTCACGCTGTTGATCTGAGCCAAAGCATGCTGGAAAATCTCAATAAAGGCAAAGGTCATCAACGACGAACGGGAGAAATGGCAGTACTTGCCTTCCAGGTCGAGCAACTCCTCACTCTGACGGACCACTCCCTCACTTCGGTAGGTGCCGTCGTTCTCGAAGAGGTCTGACAGACCTGAAACGTAAATCTTGCGGGCTAACTTCACGTTGTATGCGTCGTAGGTGGTCACCAGGTTCTCCCATTGACCCTCATAGGGTTTCTTGTCCCATAAGTAGCGCTTGGGACTGGAGTAGTTGGTGTTCTTCTCGGAGATGCCTTCTTCCTCCAGCGAACGGTACATCAGATGGCGGGCTTCCTCGCCTACCCTCACGAAACTCTTCCAAGCGAACATACTCTCGTCGAGCACGATGTCGTTGCCGAAGTCACTCTTGCGGAACACTACGCGCATGTCGAACGTCTTGTTCTCGTATTCTATCCAAGGCTTGGTCAAGTCGAGAAGCGACAGCATCTTACCTTTCGTGAACTCGCCTTGCTCAAACAGAATGCCACAGGTGCGGGAGTTACCGATGTCGAGCACCAAATCCACGGGAATATCATGCTCTGGAGCCTTGTTGTGAAGGGTCACGTCGGGAACGGCGCCTGTCAAGCGGATGAAGTTGCAGAAATAGATATAGAAGGCCTTGAAACGTCGGGAGGGATCCTGCGAGATGTCGATGCCCAGCAAGGAGGCGATATAGTCGCTGAAAGCGTGGAAATCATCGCTCGTCGATAGGAAGTCCATGTAAAGGTCGGCTTTGTTGCAAAGACCAAACTCCACACTCTCGTTCTCTTCCCTGTTGATATACGGACGGAAAATCGACAATTCGTCCTCACCGCTCTGGGTGTCGAATGCCCATACCAGACGGTATCGGCAAACGCCCTTCTTCTCGCCTTCACCGATCTTCATCATCTTCATCCTGCACCAACCCATAGGCACATTGCTCGTGATGCCGTCAACTTCCTTGTAGCACATGGGCATGGGCAACCACTTGTCGAGCAACAGTTCGAAAGCGGGAACCTGAAGACGGGAGTCCTTAGGGTCCTTTACCCTGAAAGACTGAAGGGAGTTGATGCTGATGATGTCTTCATCGTCATCGCTGTAGGTGGTGAAAAGAGAAGTGGAGTAGCCTGGACTCAACAAGGGCATACCGCTCTCATCGAGTTCCTCACGTCCATTAGGACGGCGAACTATCGCGCGGTCAGCATGTTGAAGCTCACTCAAGGGGATGTACTTCCCTTCTTCGTTATGATAGTACATCAACTCAAACAAACGGGTTCCCTCAAGGAAATCAACACCATCGAAGAAAGTGTATTTCAGTGTCCTGCCGTTACTCAGAATCAGTGGCTCTGAAGGATTGAATTCTATTTCCCTGGTGATGAAATGAATCCCTGAATCAGCTATTAAGTGTTCCATCTATATAGTAGTATATTAGTTAGGGTTTTTATTGATCAATGAGCGGGAATACCTAAAGACCATCAACATCATCCATAATAAACAACCAATGGCCAACAGGTACAGGCAAATCCTACTCCACATCAATTTGCAAATATATAGTTTTTTGTTATATAATAAAGAATATCAACCACTTTTTTTTAAAAAATCTTGACACACACCCTTTTTGTATCTACACCCACTCCCCTCCCATCCAAGGGGAGGGGCAGGGGTGTGGTCTTGCACAGAGCCGCAGCGGCTCTGATATAACTGCTCAGCCAAACTCTTTTTAGCCTTGCTACGCTCACAATTCTAAAATAATCTCTATCAAATCTATTTCTGATAATTTTGAATCTAATTTTTCGGCAATTTTGAGCGAAGCGACCATCAACGACTGAATCGCAGAGTAGTTACAACTCTGATAAGCCAGTGATAATTCATGTTAATTCACTAATTCATGTCACAAGAAATAAAGAAAAAATGCTACTTTTGCAAGTTGAAACAACTTATGCGATTGATGGCCGAACCTACACTGAAAGACAAAGCGGCCAGAGGCATTCTCTGGGGAGGACTAAGCAACGGCATGATGCAGTTGCTCAATGCCGTATTCGGCATCATCATCGCACGCATCCTCTCGCGCGAGGATTACGGACTCGTGGGCATGCTCGCCATCTTTTCCACCATAGCCGCATCGCTACAGGAAAGCGGATTCGTATCGGCGCTCACCAACAAACGCAACGCCTCCCGCCACGACTACAACTCCGTATTCTGGTTCAACATCACTGTCAGCATCTCTATCTACATCATCCTTTGGGCAGCAGCCCCACTCATCGTCAGCTTCTTCAACGAACCTCGACTGCTCTGGCTATCAAGATACGCATTCATCGGTTTTGTCATCGCAAGTCTGTCCATTGTGCCAAGAGCCATCCTCTTCAAACAACTCAGGGTCAAAGAACAAGCCATCACAAGTATCGTCGCACTGCTGGCCTCGGGAACGGTGGGCATCGTCATGGCACTCCATGGCATGGCTTACTGGGGCATCGCCACACAGTCCATCGTCTTCGTGCTTTTCGTAGCCATCCTGAGCTGGTACTTCAGCCACTTCCGACCCTCTTTCGACGCCAGCCTGAAACCCATCAAAGAGATGTTCGCATTCAGCGTCAAGATGCTCATCACAAATATCTTCAACGCCGTCAACAACAACGTCTTCTCCATTCTCTTCGGACGATTCTTCAATAGCGACACCGTGGGCATCTACAACCAAGCCAACAAATGGAACACCATGGGAAGCCAAACCATCACGGGAATGGTACAGGCCGTAGCACAACCGCTGTTCGTCGAGGTGGGCAACGATACTGAACGACAAAGGCAGGTCTTCCGCAAAATGCTGAGATTCACGTGCTTCATCGCTTTCCCAGCCATGTTGGGACTGGCGCTTGTGGCCGACGACTTCATCGTCATCCTCCTCACCGAGAAATGGTTGCCCAGTGCGCGCATCCTCCAAATGCTGTGCGTTGCGGGAGCTTTCATGCCCATCACCACGCTCTACACCAACTTCATCATCAGCCGAGGCAAAAGCGATATCTACATGTACAACGTCATCGCTCTCGGACTGACCATGATCATCCTCCTCTGCACCCTTCACTATGGCAAGGTCTCTATCCTTGGCGTCCACGGCATTCCACTCATGGTCAGCTGCTATGTGGCACTGACCATACTGTGGCTTTTGATCTGGCATTTTTTCCTCCAAAAGGAAATCCAACTGAAGATCTGGCATGTGCTGTCCGATATCTTGCCCTTCCTGACCATTGCCCTCGCGGCCATGGTCGCCGCCTATTTCGCCTCACAAGGATGCACAAACATCTACCTGCGCATCCTCTTGCGCATCGGCGTCGCAGTCATCGTCTATATCGCCCTCCTCTGGATTCTCGGAGCCAAAATCCTCCGCGAATCCCTCAACTACCTCCTCCGACGCCACTAACTCCCCTCCCCTTCTCCACCTCATCTTTCTGGTGAAGTGCAGGGCTGCAGTGCGGCTCTGATCTACCCACCATCGGACGAAGTACCCATCCGAATGGCGGTCAGGTAAGCCGCCTTACCAAGGCGGCCCAATGAAATATTTCCCCAAATATTTCCCCATCACAAACAAATTGTGTACTTTTGCCTCAAATACTCTACCATCATGAACATAGCCTATTTAATCTCAGCGCACGCCGACCCGCAGCACCTGCAGAAACTCGTCCAGGCATTGCACGTCACGGCTGAATACTTCATCCATGTCGATGCCAAAACCGACATCAAACCTTTCCGCGCGACATTCAAGGACATGCGAAACGTACACTTCGTCAGCCCGAGAATCGATGTCGTGGGGGGAGACATGAGCGAGGTTGAGGTGCAGATCACGCTCCTGCAGGCAGCACTGAGAAACAGGCGACAGTTCGACTACCTCATCATGCTCAGCGGTATGGACTACCCCGTCTGGACAAACGAGAGAATCAGCCAGTTCCTCAAGCAGCACAAAGGCAAGGAATTCATCTACGGCATCGACCTCGACACTCCGGAAGTCAAGATGGAGCATAAGGAAATATACCGCATTGCACGCCCCATGCCCAACGTGCCCTTCGTAGGGCGCGACAGCCTCACCAAGGTCAGAAGCCTGCTCAAAAGAGCACTCGCCGCTACTGGCTATAGAAAACCGCTCAGCTTCAACGTCGGAAAGAAGAACTACCGGCTCTTCAAGGGGAGCGCGTGGTTCGCCATCTCGCAGAAACTGGCTGAATACATCGTGGACCAATACATGAACGTACCCGAAATCAAGGACTACTTCGCCAACCAGTTCGGACCCGTCACCACCCTCATCCACACCATCGTCTTCAACTCCGAATACGCCAGCCAATGTATGCTCAAACTGGGCAACTACACTTCGCTGGCTGATGTCACACCACTGCACTACATCGACCGCGACACTGGCATGAAAGTGATGAACGAAAGCGACTATCCACTCATCATCGAGTCGGGAAAGATGTTCGTCAGAAAAGTCAAGACTGCTGAAAGCGGAACTCTCGTCGAACTGCTCGACAAGCACCGCACTTCCCTACCATAACCCATATCATTCCCATCACCACCCTATGCCAGAGAAGAAGCAACGCCTGGAATGGCTCGACGCACTAAGAGGCTTCACGATGATACTCGTCGTGGCATACCACGTATGCCTCATGGGATTCAAGGAGAACGCGAGGTTCTCACCATCCATGACTTTCCTCATTTTCTTCCGAATGCCACTGTTCTTCTTCATCAGTGGATTCCTCGCCTATAAGTCCAACTTCAACTGGACGCGCGGACGACTGGCTATGATGATCTGGAAGAAGTTCAAGATACAGGTCATACCTACCGTCATCTTCATGATTGTAGCAGCTGTGGTTCTGAAACCAAAATTCTGGCCAGGCCTGCAGGAAATGCTCGAATCACCCACTAAAGGTGGATACTGGTTCACGTGGACGCTGCTCATCATGTTTATCATCTACTACATCTTCGACTACATCACCATAAAGCTGCATTGGCACAACTGGGTACCGGTGTTACTGCTGTGGATTTTCGCTGTCGCTGTCTATGCCACGTGTTTCATGCCCAAATGGTTCGACTACGCACAAGGACACAAACCCAGAGAGGCGGCTTTCCTCGACACGACCAGCATATACCAAGTCATGCAGTATTTCCACTTCTTTCTCTACGGAAACATTGTGCACCGATATTGGGACAAGTTCCAACGACTATTCGACTCCAAGTGGTTCCTGCCGCTCATCGTCGTGCTGGTCTTCTTCTGCGCCTACGATGTGCTCAAGTGGCATACTCTCCAGTTCCAATGGACCAACCTGCCACGAACACTCACCATGTACATCATGATGACCATCGTATTCATGTTCTTCAGATACTACCAAGATTCTTTCACAAAACAACACGTCATCGGACGAGGACTGCAGTACATCGGGGTACGTACGCTCGACATCTACCTCATACACTTCCTCTTCATACCCGATCTCAGCATCTTGGGTGAATACTTCGACGCACACCGACACAATTTCATCATCGACTCCACATTAGGCATACTCGTGGCGCTACTCGTCATCGCATTCTGCATACTCGTCTCAAACGTACTGCGAATGAACCCCTTCATGAAAAAGTACCTCTTCGGACGGAAATAGCAGAGATCCAAACTCCCCTCCCCTTGGAGGGGAAAGGCTACGGGTAGGCGACGGAACGTCGGGAATGGGGTGCCTGAAAGGCGGGGTGGGGTCTAAAACTCCCCTCCCTTCCAAGGGGATTAAAAACTCCCCTCCCTTCCAAGGGGAGGGGCAGGGGTGGGGCCTAAAACTCCCCTCCGTTGAGGTCGGGTGCCCGCCGGTTCCGCCGGCGGGGTAACCACCAGCAGAGGGTACGCAGGCATCTTGCCTGCGACGCAGCCGAAGGATGCGAAAAAAAAACAAAAATCCAGACTCTTTCTTAATTCTTAACTCTTAATTCTTAACTCAACAAGATGCTTCCATCACAAGTTGACATAGGTGTTCTCATCCTCTTCTTCAATCGCCCCGAACCCCTGAAAAAGGTTTTCGAGCAAATTCGGCTCGCACGTCCTTCACGTCTCTTCCTCTACCAGGACGGACCACGAGGCGAACGCGACATGCTAGGCATTGAAGCCTGTCGAGAGGTTGTCAGCCACATCGACTGGCAATGCGACGTACATCGCAACTACCAAACCGTCAACGCAGGATGTGACCCATCCAACTTCAACGCACAGCGGTGGGCGTTCTCACTTTGCGACAAATGCGTCGTCTTCGAGGACGACAGCATACCATCCGTCTCCTTCATCCGATTCTGCAAGGAGATGCTCGACCGCTATGAGGACGACCGGCGCATTGTCATGATCTCAGGCTTCAACAGCGACGAGGTCACACCCAATGTACCCTACGACTACTTCTTCACATCCACCTTCTCCATCTGGGGATGGGCAAGCTGGAGCAGAGTGGTCAACGAATGGGACGACACCTACGCCTACCTCGACGATGAATTCAACATGCAACAACTCCGACAACTCATCAAGGCCCGCAACTACCGAAGCGACATCCTCCAAATGGCACGCGACCACAGGGCACTCGGAAAAGCATACTACGAAAGCATCTTCTGGCCCTACATGATGTTCAACTCCGGACTGGCCATCGTGCCCACCCGCAACATGGTCAACAACCTCGGACCCGTCAGCGACTCCGTCCATTATGGCGGATCACTACAAACCTTGCCCCGTCGTCTCAGGAAGATGTTCACCATGAAGCGATTCGAACTCAACTTCCCGCTCCGACACCCCAAATACGTCATCGAATACGTCGAATACAAGGAACATGTCTATCGCACCAATGCCTGGAACCACCCCTGGGTCAAAATACAATACTCCTTCGAGGAACTATTCCTCAACCTCCGATACGGCAACTTCAGCCACATCTGGAAATCGATGAAGGCGAGGTTCAACAAACTCTTGGGAAAGAAAAAACACAGATGAGAATCTACTATTACCACACTCAGGACATACAGCGCATCTGGAAAGAGTGGCATCAACACCTCTTCCCAGGACATCTGCTCTATGGGGCCACGCACTTCAAGGACTATGGCATCGACATGATCCTGCACCAGCACAACCCTACAACATCCCACTGGCGGCTCACACTCTACAACACCTGGCGCATACTCACCTGCCGACAACACTATGACGTGCTATATGCTACGGCATTCCGCGGGATTGAAGTCATCATCTTCCTTCGAGCCCTCCACCTCTTCCGCCATCCCATCGTCATCTGGCACCACCAGCCCATCGTCAAGGCCAAAGGTTGGCTGAGAGAACGCATCGCAAGGCTCTTCTACAAGGGGATTGACCACATGTTCTTCTTCTCCGAGAAACTCGTCAACGACTCACTCCAGTCTGTCAAAGCACGGCCTGAACGCATGCACATCGCACACTGGGGACCCGACCTCGACTTCTACGACCATGTCATCAGCACAGCAGGAAAGGTGGAACGCCAAGGATTCATCTCCACTGGCAAGGAATGCAGGGACTATGCCACACTCATCCGGGCCTTCAACAGAACCAACCTACCGCTCGAACTCTACCTCAATCACCGCAACGGCAACATCGACTACGACCAACAAATCCAAGGCATCAACATAGGCAACAATATCAACGCCTCATGGCTCAACCGGCTCATGCCAGGGGAACTGGCACTGCGCGTCAACCGAGCAGCATGCGAGGTCATCTGCTGCATGCCCACCAACTACACCGTCGGACTGACCACCGTAGCGGAAGCCATGGCCATGCGACTGCCTATACTCTGCACGCGCAATCACCAAATGCCCATCGATATCGAAAAAGAAGGCTGTGGCATTTGGATCGACCCTTATGACGAGGATGCATGGGTCGAAGCCATCAACTACATCGCCACTCATCCCCAAGAAGCCCGTCAGATGGGAGAGCGAGGACGACAACTCGCCGAACGAATATTCAACCTCCAAACACTTACCAGCGACGTCGCCCAACTCCTCCTCCAGTTATAACCAACTCCCCTCCAAAATACCAACAGCTGACACCCATTGCCTGATGCTCAATCACAAAAAACAACGCCTTTCTTTGTGTTTTCAAATAAAAACGTTATCTTTGTTGCTTGAATGCGACAACAACGCGTCTTGTCACTGTTGACAACTCAATTACATGTAGGGACGCGACGTGTCGCGTCCGCTAAAGTAAATCAATAAATTACACGTTTGTAATATAGCATCATCCACCAATCGATAGAACAAAGTGATTCACCCATAAAACAACTACTACAATGAAAAAAACATTCATGACTATCGTGCTGATGGCATTCGCTTTCGCCATGCAAGCACAAACCAAGTTCCACGACGTAGAGGCCAACGAAGCCACAGGACCCGTCAAGTCAATCACCAACACAGTCATGGGACGCTCACAGACCGTCACCTTCACTCCAGAAGGAAAAATGCAACTCGAAGGACTATCCAACCAGGTCTATGACAACGACGGATACCTACAGTCATACACCATCAGCGCCAACGGCAACCAAGTCAACGTCACACTCACATGGGAAAACGGTAGAGTCAAGAGCCAAAGCATGGGAGTCATGGGACAAACCGTCACCACTTCACCCATCTACGATGAAAACGGAAAGGTGACTGGACAAACCGTAGATATGGCAGGACAGAAGATGACAACCAACTTCACCGACATCAAATACGACGAACGTGGCAACTTCATCAGCCGCAAGACCAGCATGATGGGACAGGTCATCGAAATGCCAAGAACCATCGAATACTACGAATAAAATTTGCGAGTATTCTGACCGCTTGCGGTCAACCCTATGCGTAAGATTCGTCCGATTAGTGTTCGTGAAAAAATAATTCGATAATTCTCAAATTCAGGATGATTAATCCTTTAAAAACAATTTAGAAAATATGAAGACAAACTACGAGATTCGTTATGCGGCTCACCCAGCCGATGCGAAAAGCTACGACACCACTCGTCTGCGCCACGACTTCCTCATCGAAAAGGTTTTTGCCGACGATGAGGTCAACCTCGTCTATTCCATGTACGACCGTATGGTAGTAGGTGGTGCCAAACCCGTCAACGAGTGCCTCAAACTCGAGGCCATCGACCCGCTCAAAGCACCCTACTTCACCACCCGACGCGAGGTCGGAATCTTCAACGTGGGAGGAGCAGGTACAGTCAAAGTGGGTGACGAGGAATTCCACCTCGACTACAAGGAAGCACTCTACATCGGACGTGGAGACCGCGATGTCTGTTTCTGCAGCGACGATGCCAGCAAACCCGCCAAGTTCTACATCAACAGCACTACAGCACACAAGGAGTATCCATGCAAGAAAATCACCAAGGCTGATGCCGTGGTGGCTCACATGGGATCGCTCGAAATGAGCAACGAACGAAACATCAACAAGATGATCGTCAACCAGGTGCTGCCCACTTGCCAACTGCAGATGGGTATGACCGAACTGGCACCAGGCAGTGTGTGGAACACCATGCCAGCTCACGTACACAGCCGCCGTATGGAGGCATACTTCTATTTCGAGGTACCAGAGGAACAGGCCGTTTGCCACTTCATGGGAGAGGTGGAAGAAACACGCCACATCTGGATGAAAGGCGACCAAGCTGTACTCTCACCTGAATGGAGCATACACAGCGCTGCCGCCACTCACAACTATACCTTCATCTGGGGTATGGGAGGAGAAAACCTCGACTACGGCGACCAGGACTTCAGCAAAATCACCGACCTCAAATAATTCAGGAATACTCAACTCCCCTCCCCTTCGAGGGGAGGGGTGCCTGAAAGGCGGGGTGGGGTCAAAAACCGCCGACTACAAACAAACTCCCCTCCCATCCAAGGGGAGGGGCAGGGGTGGGGTCAAACCGCCGACTACAAAAACATCCAAAAAACTCCCCTCCCATCCAAGGGGAGGGGCAGGGGTGGGGTCAAAACCCGCAAACTAAACCAATTAACTACATAATCAAAGATTCATTATGGCAACTAATTTATTTTCACTCGAAGGTAAGAACG
>CAMOWU010000003.1 GCA_946628545.1 uncultured Bacteroides sp.
GGTGCGGTCAACGGGAGGTATAATGGGTAGTGATAGCATGGGGATTAATAAATGGGAGTTAAAGGGGAAGTTAAAATGGAAGTTAAAGGGGGAGTTAAAATGGAAGTTAAAGGGGAAGTTAAAGGGGAAGTTAAAGGGGAAGTTAAAGGGGAAGTTAAAGGGGAAGTTAAAGGGGAAGTTAAAATGGAAGTTAAAGGGGAAGTTAAAATGGGAGTTAAAATGGGAGTTAAAGGGGGAGTTAAAGAGGAAGTTAAAGTGGATACCCCACCCCGCCCTGCGGGCACCCCTCCCCTTAGATGGGAGGGGAGTAAGGGAAGTTATTTGATTTTGACGGGTATGCCTGAGACCATGAGGATGACTTCGTCGGCTCGTGAGGCGACGAACTGGTTCATCCAGCCTTCCACGTCGGTGAATTTGCGCTGCACCTCGTTGTCGCTGACACCACCCGAACCAATCTCGTTGGTGACGAAGATGAAGGTGGCGTCTTGCTGGGTGAGTTTGCAGAATTCGTCTTTCAGTTCCTGGAGCGTGCGCTCAACGTGTTCACTGGCTGCTTTGGCGCTGTGGTAGGCCTCATGTTGCAAGTCGAAGAAGAAGTTGGTGGCCCAGAGGGTGACGCAATCCACCACCACCGTCCTTCCTGTGAAGTCGTGGCGGCTGAGATACTTCTCCTCCTCGACGTTGGTCCATTGTGGACCACGCCGTTGCTTGTGGATCTCCACTCGGTGGCGGAACTCGTCGTCCCAGATGCGGGAAGTGGCGAGATAGACGGGATGGCCGCTATTCTTCAGTGCCATCTGTTCTGCGTATTCACTCTTGCCTGAGCGTTGACCGCCGGTGATGAGTATGATTTTGGTCATCTTTGTTGAAGTGTTTCGATAGTTGCTTTTTTCGGACGTGGAACGTCGAGTTTTTTCCGGACGCGACACGTCGCGTCCCTACAATTTGTTGTAATTTTGTGCAAAATTATTCTTTTTTTAGCAAATAATGATTGAAAAATGTTTTGATGTTCAGAAAATAGTGTAATTTTGAAGCGCGTCTTGAAAAATGACGCTCAACTTGAAAAATCACGATTAAATAGATTCAACACATATCCTACTAACAATTATTTATTCGCTTATGAAAAAGAATTACTTTCGACTTCTTGCCATTGCTGCCATGACGGCGGTATCGGCAACGGCATTTGCCATTGACCCTCCTTTGAAAAGTGAGGTGCTGACGGATGGCAACACTTACCTCCTCTTCAGTTATGCCAACCCTTCGAAGGTGTTGTCGCGTACATCCTGGGATGGTGCATACTATCTCCTGGATGAGGCGGCTTCCAACTACCTCACAGGAACTGGCAACCGCACTGTGCCTTTCGTAGCTCATAAGGCTGACGACGGCAGCTGGTACTTCTCTGTGGAAGAGAACGAAATGATTACCTCATACGTGGGTATCAAGAGCGGTGGCGGAAACTTGCATGGCGACTTGGAAGAACCGGTCTTCTGGGATGTGGAGAATGCACCTGTTGACGGATTTTATATGCTGAAAGCCAAGCAACAGTTCAACAGCTATGTCGAGGGCATGTACCTGCACCTGAACAATGGCTGTCAGTATTTGGTCATCACTTACGAAGGCGACTCTTGGTTCCCTGATTTCTATGGCGGTCTGCAGTTCGAGACCGACATCGACGGCAACCAAATCTATCTGTTCGAGGACGATGGGGTCAACTACAAGGCCAACGACCCGTCTTCTCGCTACTGGGCTTTTGTCAGTGTGGAGAACGTGCCTAACGTCTTGGGCAAGGCAACGTTGTATGCTGCTATCAAGAACCTGGAAGACAACTACGTGACTATTGAAGGTTATGAGAAGGGTTTCCAGGACGCTATCGATGCCGCTACCAAACTCTACAACAATGACCCACTCTATGAGGAGGACGTCGATGAAGCCATGGGCCTCATCAATGCCAAACTCAATCTCTACAAGGAAATAGAGAACGCCTATGTCGTGCTTGGTGATAATAGCGACGTGGCTCTGGAAAAGGCTATTGACGCTGCCATCAACCAGTTCAATTTGATGAACAACGCTACCGACATCAACAATGCCACCGAAACATTGAAAAAAGCAGAGACCGATTTCCAGATGGGTACAGGCGAGGTGACCAGCTTGGGTTCGAACATGAGCTTCGAGGACCTCAGCTCACAGAACGGTGAACCTACTTCTTCTGTTCAGGGTGCTCCAGCAGGATGGAACCTCTACATCAATGGCAACCAGGTGGTGACTGCCGACGAAGTGCGCTCTGCAGGTGTTGGCGCATGGTGTGGTATCAATGCCGATGGTACGGGTGCCAAGGACCAGACCTACATCTTCGGTATCTGGAACAGTGGCATTCCAAAGGTTGAGTTGTCTCAGACCATCGAAGGACTGGAGAACGGTACTTACACCGTGACTGCTGCCGTGATGGTGGGAGCCAATGGCAGTGGATCACGCCGTACCACACAGCGTATCTTCGGTAACCTCAACTCCAAGTACTTCGGCGACCAGTCTGAATACAACGAGGAACTGCTCGACAAGAATGAGATCTATGGTTTCGAAGGCCTGACCGAGCCTGTCACCGATACCGAACTCCAGGACATGAGCGTGGATGCATTCGTTTACGACGGCACGCTGACCTTCGGTTTCCGTACCGACAACAACATCGCTGCTGCCAACCGCGACGCCTCTAATGGCGCTGGTGGCGACGGATGGTTCAAGATTGACAACTTCCGCATCGTGAAACAAGCTTTCGACGCAGATGCCGCTCTTGCCATCTACGATCACTTCAAAGCGCAGCTCGAGGAATCCATCGACGGTAATGTCAAGATCCAGAAGAGCATCCGCGACAATGTGGAGGATATCCTCAATAACAAGACTGTTGACGCATCTTCTTCTCAGGACGAGATCATCGCCGCTTTCGTTGCTCTCAAGGACGCTTATCCTGCAGTGAAGTCGTCTGCCGATGCCTATCAGAAGTTGGCCAATGCTATCGACCATGCCAATGAGGCGCTTGACGAGTTCGGCAACTCACTCGGTGCCAACGTATTCGGCGACGTGGTGATGAACGCAGAAGAGGCTTACGAAGATGAGGAGCTGGATGAGGCCGGCATCGATGAACTGATTGCACAGCTCGTTGCAGCCGAGGATGAAATGAAGAAACAGGTGATCGAGCCAGGACAGGACATCACCGACCTGGTGGTGAAGAACCCAAGCTTCGAGGACCTCAGCGCTCAGGGTGGCAACCCAGCCGACAACGCTCAGCCAGCTCCAGCAGGATGGAACCTCTATATCAACGGTGAACTTCAGACAGGTGCTCCTGCAGGTCTTGGATGGTGCGCCATCAACCATGGTGACGACATCTCTGCTAAGGGTATCACCGACGAGAACGGGGAGCCCATCAACGTTCAGTACGTTGACGGCACTCATGTCTGGGGTATTTGGAACGGCTCCATCCCCGAGGTCGAACTGTCGCAGGAACTCTCGCTGCCAGCAGGTACTTATACCTTGACTTGCAACATGATGGTTGAATACCAGTGGGCTCAGAACTGTATCACCACTCAGCACATCTTCGCCAACAACTACATCTGCATGTTCGCAGGCGAGGGTGATTATGAGTTTGAAGAACTTCCCGAGGATGCCCAGCTGGCTAAGACCATCGACGATGCAGGTGCTGGCGACCTCAAGCTGCTCAACTTCGCTGGTTACACCTGTGCTGACGGCGACCCCACAACCTCCTTGCTCCGTCCGATGACTTTAACCTTCGGTGTTGACGAAGACGGCAAAGTGAAGTTCGGTTTCCGCACCAACGGCAACATTCCTGCAAGCCAGGCCGACGGCAACGATGCCGGTGCAGGTTGGTTCAAACTCGACAACTTCCGACTGAACTATGATTCCGAGGGTATTCCTACTACAGTGAAGAGCGTTCAGGATGCTACTCGCACTGTGGAGGGACAGGAATACTACACCGTCGGCGGTGCACGCATCGCAGCTCCTCAGAAGGGCATCAACATCGTCAAGACACAGTTGAGCGATGGAAGTGTCAAGGTGAGCAAAACTTACGTGAAGTAATCGAAATCCAATCCATCATTTAGAACTGGGCGCGCCGTCATTTCGGCGCGCCTTTTTTTGCATTGAAAAAAGTGTGAAAAAAACGTGGTAGCGTTAACAGAGAAACAGAAATTGTTAAAATTAAGCCAATATACAACCTTTTAGATTAAAAATTTGTTCATGAAACAGAAATTTTGTTTCTTTGCATTTAATATGCGAATTGTGACCTAACACAACCACGTATTTTGTGCACTAACTTCACTAAACAATTGATATCAATCAATCAATTCTAATATTATGTCGTTAAATTCACAGAAGAAGAAATTTGGCAGACACCTTCTGGTAGGAGGTATGCTCTGCATGGCGACTTGTGGCGTTCTCTCTTCTTGCGATGATGGCTATGACCTGGACCAAAAAGAGCCAAGCTGGCTCGGTAGCAGTATCTATGCCTATCTCGAAGAACAGGGCAACTTCACGAATTACCTGAAGCTCATCGACGACTTGGGTGAGAAGGAGATGCTGTCCCACACGGGTAGTAAAACCGTCTTCCCCGCCAATGATGAGGCCTTCACGAAGTTTTACGCTTCCAACAAATGGGGCGTAAGCAGTTACTCTCAGTTATCGGCGGCTCAGAAGAAGATGCTGCTCTACTCTTCAATCATCGACAACCCTTACCAGTTGCAGACCCTTTCCAGTGTGGAAGGACCTCTGGAGGGCGAGTGTATGCGAAGAGTGACTTCGTCGTCGATCTACGACTCGGTACTTGTGGTGAGCACCTCGGCCGATGAAATTCCCGACAACGGCTACTGGAAATCGGTGCAGCAGACACAAGACAAGATCGTCCTCTTCAAGGACGCATCTGGTGCGTCTCCAATGATTCACTTCATCGACAAGTTCCTCAACCAGAACTTGGTGACCAACGCTGACGTTGACTTCCTCTACAACGACCCAGCTGGCACACGCAAGCCTGGTCAGTGCTACGTCAACGACGCTAAGGTGACCAACGGAAACGTGGTCTGCAAGAACGGTTATGTGCATGAGGTGGACAAGGTGATCATGCCGCTCGACAACATGGCGGAAATCATCCGCACCAATCCAAAAACACAGCTCTACAGCAAAATGATCGAGCGTTTCGCTGCCCCATACTACACCAGGACTTTGACTGAAGAGTACAACCGTATCTATGGTACTTCTTACGACTCCGTTTATCAGAAACGCTACTTCTCCAAGCGTTCGCAGGGTAGCTCCGGCTCTTCTTCTTCTGCTTGGAACCAGGACAAGGACGGCAACCCCGTTCCTGCTGACGAACTGCTTCGTTTCGACCCGGGATGGAACCTCTACAACTCCAACGCGTACAACGACCGCAACCCAGTCATGGAGGACATGGGTGTGATGCTCGTGCCGACCGATGAGGCCCTGAACGATTGGTGGAACAATGGTGGCGGTAAGGTCATCAAGGACTTCTACCAGACTTGGGAGAACGTGCCCAACAGCGTCATCGTGGAGTTGTTGAACAACAACATGCTCAACTCCTTCGTCGCTTCCGTTCCCAGCAAGTTCGATGATGTGGTCAACGACGCCGCACTCAAGATGGGTCTCACCACCGACAAGGTGGACGAGGTGATCCTCGGCAACAACGGTGCTGTGTATGTGACCAACGAGGTATTCACGCCATCAACCTACTCCTCAGTCATGTTCCCGACTCTTGTTAATGAGAACATGAACATTATTAAAAGAGCCATCCAGTTGCTCGACTTCGATGCATACCTCAACTCCATGGATGCTTACTATAGTTTCTTCATTCCGACCAATGAAGGACTCTTGACTTATATCGACCCCGTTTCGATGGGCCAGGCCAAGACCCGTATGTGGAAGTTCCACTATGATGCTTCACAGGCTGAAGGCCGCGAGATCTACGCCGACGTCTTCGAGGTGGAGAAAGCACAGGACGGATCATGGATGGTGACCGACTCCATCAGCCAAGTGCGCGCCAGTGGTGGTAAGTCCGCTTTCGTATCGTCTGTTCTTGGCGACCGACTCCAGGACCTGCTCGACAACTGTATCGTGATTGGCAACGTGGAAGACGGTGGCACTTACTACCAGACCAAGGGCAACACCATGGTCAAGGTAGGTGGACAGATCGGTGTGGCTGGCAGCATGTACGTACAGGGAGGCTGGCAGATCGAGGAAAACAAGCAGTTGGTTGTGAAAGACATCTACGACATGACCGGCAAGGAAAGCGGTATGGGTAACGGTAAGTCCTATATCATCGATGCCGAGCCTGTGATGTCTGCCAAGCGCTCTGTTGCCGACATTCTCGCTACCAACCCCGAGTTCAGCGAGTTCTATCAGTTGCTCCAGAACTCAGGCGCCTTGGCCACTTCATATACAGCCAACAGCTGGTACTCTGTTTCTCAGAACGGTAACTTGATTTATGTTCCCGAGAAGAACAACACCTATGGTGAGATTGTGAACTACCTGTTGAACTCTTATCACTATACTGTTTATTGTCCGACCAATGCCGCTATGGAAGAGGCATACGCAGCAGGTCTGCCCGACACGCTCGACTATCGTCTGGCTGAGGAATCGGGCGATGTTGACTCACTCTACCATGTGAAGAACGTGATGCTCAACTTCGTGAAGTACCACATTCAGGACCACTCCATCTTCATCGATCCCAACGCTGTGAGCGGTAAGTACGAGACCGACAAGACCAACCCTGCCGGTGGACGATTCTACACCATCAATGTTCAGGCCAGCAGCGATGGCATCACACTCACCGACGTTCTGGGCAACACACAGCAAGTGAACAAGGACAAGATGTATAATGTGATGGCACGTGAGTACTGGAACAGCAGTACGAACATGACCAACGCGCAGTTAACCACCTCATCAATGGCTGTGCTTCACGCCATCGACCATCCTCTTCGCTATAGCAAGAACCAGTTCATCTACCAGAAGGTAGAGATTGTTGACGGCGAAGACACCGAAGAGGAAGAATGATCAGTAATCACCGATAAAAAATAGATTTATGAAAAGAATATTAACAAGGCTATTGCTTCTCGCCTGTCTGCTTCCTGCTACGATGAAAGCCCAGCAGGCCGGTGATGTCATTAGTGGAAACGTCTATGATGAGATGGGTGGTCTGATGATGGTTAACGTCGTGGAGAAAGACGCCAACAACCGTATCGTAGCCGCCGGTGTTACCGACATCAACGGTAACTTCTCATTCCGTATTGTCAATCCTAAAGACAAATTGCATATTTCATACGTAGGTTACCAGACCGTGGTACTGCCCATCGACCGAAAGGTCTTCAAGGTGCAAATGAAGAGTGCTACCACACTTAAGGAAGTGGTGGTGAAGGCAACTCGCAAGAGCGAGTCTTCTGGTTTGGCCATCCCTGTGACCGAAATCTCTGTGGCCCAGCAGCGCATCGACATGAAAGAGTTCGAGGGACTGGGTATCACTTCAGTTGACGAGGCTCTGCAAGGACGTGTGTCAGGTCTCGACATCGTGGCCAACTCTGGTAACCTTGGTGCAGGTACAACCATGCGTCTGCGTGGTGTGAGCTCCATCAATGGTAACTCCGAACCTCTGATCGTGGTCAACGGTAACGTTTGGAACAGCGACGCCAACAAGGACTTCGACTATACCAACGCCAACGAGGAGCGTTTCGCAGAACTGCTCAACGTCAACCCCGAGGATATCGAGAGCATCACCGTCCTCAAGGACGCTGCCGCTACTGTGATTTGGGGTTCGCAGGGTTCCAACGGTGTCATCGAAATCAAGACCAAACGTGGTCAGAAAGGTAAGACACGCGTGCAGTATTCCTATCGCTTGAACGGACTCTGGCAGCCCAGCGGCATGAGGATCCTCAATGGCGACGACTACACCATGTATCTCAAAGAGGCTTACTTCAACCCGCGCCTGAGCAGTAGCATCTCCGACAACACATCGGCAGACTACATGCCCGAGATCAACTACGACCGCGCCTATTCAGAGTATGAGATGTACAACAACAACACCGACTGGCGCGACGAAGTCAAGCAGTTTGGTGTGCAGCACTCCCACTATGTGGCTCTGACTGGTGGTGGTGAGAAAGCACGATTCCGTATCTCAGGTGGTTACGACGACCAGGGCAACTCCGTCATCAAGCAGAAGTTGAACCGTTTCACCACACGTGTGGCCCTCGACTACTATGTGTCTGACCGCATCACGGTTTCGACCAACTTCGACATGACCTACACCGACAACAAGCACGAGTCAAGGCGCTGGGGAGAAATCTTCGACCTGGGCTACAGAAAGATGCCTAACCTCGCCGTTTATGAGGAAGACCAGTATGGCAACTCCACTGGCAATTTCTACGCCATGCTTACTGACCCGTCGGTTCACTCATCACAACTCAACGACCAGTTGGATATTCCCAACCCAGTCGCTGTGGCTCACCTGACGAAAGTGGAACAGAAAACAGTGAAACTGTCGCCTGAATTCATCCTCAAGTACGACCTCTTGGGTACAGACAATGAACATCATCGTCTGACCTACGAAGGACGTATCATCTTCGACGTCAACACCAACAGAACAGAGGAATTCATACCTACTTCCTTGACAACAAGTGCATGGACTTCGGAAGATGCCAACAGCACTTCAACCAACAGTTCAAAGACTTATGGTATATCCACTACACATACCCTGACCTTTATCCCTCATTTCAACAACACCAACCACAGTTTGATGTCGATGCTCCGTGCACAGTACAACACGGGTAACAGCTCGAGCCAGGGATTGGGTAAGTACGGACTTCCTACCAGTAGCATCACTTCGCCTTTGGCTGCCGGTACGTATTCCAACTTCAGCAATGGAGCAGGTGAGTGGAAGAGCAACTACTATACATTCTCGACACACTACGCTTACAAGGGCAAGTATATGCTCGACTTCTCATGCCGCGTCGATGGTTCCACACAGTTCGGACCTGACAAGAGATGGGGTTTCTTCCCAGGTCTTTCCGGTCGTTGGAACATTTCCGACGAGAAGTTCATGGAGAAATTGGAATGGTTGACGATGCTCTCCATCCGTCCAGGTTGGGGTTACGCAGGTAACCCTCCAGGCTCAGAGGGACTTTTCTATAGTAAATATGGTGCCGGTCCTGCCTACATGAACCAGGCTTCCATCATCCCTAACAACATCCGACTTGCCGGACTCCGCTGGGAGAAGAAAGAGACATGGAACCTCGGATTCGACCTCGGTTTGTTCAACGACAAGATCACTGCCGACCTCTCAATCTACACATCCAAGGTGACCGACTTGAGAATGAACAACCGCGCCATACCTTCTTCTACAGGTTATGATGCGCTTTCAATCCAAAACACCGGTTCGTTGCGCAACAATGGTTGGGAGTTCAACATCTTCGGTAACGACATTGTTAAGAAAGGTGACTTCTCGTTCGGATTCAACATCACATTCGCCAACAGCCGCAATGAGATCCTCACTATGGACGAGACCATCCTCGACAGCATGAACGATGAGTTCGGATATGGCAATGGACAGTACCTCTCACGTGTGCAGCTCCACAACCCGCTGGGCTCCATCTACGGATTCCGCTATAAGGGAGTTTACCAGTACAGCGACTACACTGCTGAAGAAGTAGCAGGTGTGAGTGGTCCTGATGCGCCTATCGCACGTAATAAAGAAGGTGAACCTGTGCTCGACGAGAATGGACGCACCAAGCCCATGATGTTCAACTATGGTGGTGTGAACTACGAGTTCAAAGGTGGTGACGCCAAGTATGAGGATATCAACCATGATGGTAACATCGACGAGTTGGATATCGTTTATCTCGGCAGTACACTTCCTCAGTTGACTGGTGGTTTCGGATTCAAGTTCAAGTTCAAGTCGTTCTCACTGAACACCCAGTTCAACTACCGATTCGGACAGAAGGTGATCAACCTGGCGCGCATGAACGGAGAGAACATGTACAACAACAACAACCAGACTGCTGGTACCAACTGGCGCTGGCGCAAGGAAGGTGACATCACAGAAGTGCCACGCGCGCTCTATAATGTGGGTTACAACTGGTTGGGTAGCGACCGATTTGTGGAAGAGGCTTCTTTCCTGCGCCTCAACTACGTGCAGCTGCGCTATGATGTTCCTTCTAAGGTCTTGAAGCCTGTTGGCATCACCGCACTCAACGTCTATCTGACACTCAACAACGTCTTCTGTATCACGAAGTATTCTGGTGCAGACCCAGAGCATCCACAGGGTGGTTGGGCTCCTGCTTCCGACAACTCCAGAACACCGCGTTCTAAGTCGTTCACACTTGGTGCTACAATTCAATTCTAAACGTAAGAAATATGAATAAGTTCAAAAATACAATCAAGTCAATATGTTTGATGGGCCTGGCGGGTGTCGCAGTCACTTCTTGCGACTTGGACCTCCTCCCATTGAATGAGGTAGTTCTCGAAAACTACTGGACCGAGAAAGCCGACGTGGAGAGCGTGGTGAATGCTTGCTACGGCAGTTTTGAGCAAGACGGTGTGATTGAACGCATGTTTATCTGGGGCGAGGGTCGAAGCGACAATGTGGTCATGGGACCTTCAACCAACACCGACCTGAGCCACATCATGCGTGGCAACCTCTTGCCATCCAACGGCTTCAACACCTGGAAAGCATTCTATTCCATCATCAACCGATGCAACACGGTGCTCCACTACGCACCAGAAGTGCAGGCCAAAGACCCCAACTTCACTACGTCGGACCTCGCACAGAGCGAGGCTGAGGTGATCGCACTGCGTTCGCTCGCCTACTTCTATCTCATCCGTGCATTCAAGGATGTGCCTTATGTCACCACACCGACCATCGACGACAACCAGCAACTCTTCGTGGCTGCATCGAAGCATGAGGATATCCTCGACTCGCTGATCAACGATTTGGAACGCGTCCGCGAGAATGTTCCGCGCAAGTATCCAGAATCGGAGAAATCCAAGAATTACGGTCGCGTGACACGCAACATGATGTATTCCCTCCTGGCCGACATGTATCTCTGGCGCGCCTCCAACGCCGAGGTTCCTGCAGCACAGCAGCAGGCCGACTACAAGAAATGCGTGGAGTACTGCGACAAGGTCATCGAGTTCAAAGTCAATCAGTATGAGACTGAGGAGGAGTGGAAGCGTGTCATTGGCTCGCGTCTTTACAACAGCTATGGTTATCCTCTTCTCTCAGAGACTGGTGAAAGCGGAGCTTCTTCAACCATGTCGAATGCAGCCGCATACAACAGCATCTTCGGTGAGGGCAATTCTTTCGAGAGCATCTTCGAACTGCAGTTCGTGACAGACCAAGGTAATAAAAACACGTTAGTCAACGATTTCTTCGGAAATGTTGACACTCGTGGTACCCTTGCTGCCAACGATGCCATGATGGCTGAGAAACCAACCAACGAGTACGACTACGATAACATCAACCTCTTCACTTTCTTCGATTACCGCGGTCTGGAGAATTTCCAGTTCAACACATCAGGCGCATACGAAATTGAAAAATACCGCAGCACACAGACATCAGTGCAAGTGGGTAATGCCTCAACATGGGCAGCTCAATATAGTGGACGTGGTACTGCTTACAGCAACTGGATCATCTACCGACTGACAGACGTCATGCTCATGAAGGCAGAGGCAGAAGTGGAAATCGCCGGTTATCTTGACCAGGCTGCCAGCACGCAGGAGGAAGACACCACCAAGACCGATGCGGGCGTAGCAAAGCGCCGCTATGCAGTCTATGGCAACACGTTCAGCACGGCTCAAGAGTATTATGATGACGTTTGGAACATCGTCTGCGCCATCTACTACCGCTCATGCCCATCGGCTGAAACCAACCAGAGAGCAAGCCTCAATCGCAACAACTTCACTTACGTGGGCAACTACCGCGACCTCGTTGAGGTAGAACGTCGCCGTGAGTTGATGTTCGAGGGCAAACGCTACTTCGACCTTGTTCGTCGCGCACGTCGTGACGGCAACACCAACCACCTCACATCTGCCTGCACTCCCAAATATTCCGAGAATGCAGCAGCCATCACACTGAAGTTGAAGGAAATGGACTACATCTATATGCCTTACTCCAAGAAAGAGGTGGAGACCAACACCTTGTTAAAGCAGAACCCCTCTTATGCAGAGGACGAAACATCTGAAAAAAGCTAAATAGATATGAAAGCAATGAATAATATAAAGTATTTAGTACTTGTAGTACTGCTTCTCTCGTCGGTTCACTTTGCGCTTGTGAGCTGTGACGATGATCCTGGAGCCGACAACTACTACACCTTTACTGGTGAGATGGCTACTGACTACCTCAACCACCGTCCTGACCAGTTCAGCGAGTTCATTGGCATTCTGGGACGTTCAGAGACCAAGGTGTTGGATTTGCTCGCCACTTACGGCACCTACACCGTGTTTGCACCGACCAACGACGCCATCAACAAATACCTCTCGGCGCGTGGACTGAAGTCAATCGATGAGTTGAGCCAGAAAGACTGCGACACCATCGCTTACACGCATATCGTGAAGCAGGCATTCTACACCACCGACCTCTCGGACGGAACACTGCCTACTTCTAACATGCTCGACCGTTATCTCACCATATCGGTGGATACTCCATCAGTGGATTCGGGAGATGATGCTTCTTCCATCGTTTATTATGTGAACAAGACATCACGCTTCATTGTCAGAGACGACTCCGTGGAGAACGGTGTGGTTCATACCATCAACTCGGTCATCAACTCTGCCAACGACATGCTTCCCGACCTTCTGGAGAAGGACAGCACCATCAGCCTCTTCGTTCAGGCGATGATGTTGACACACATGAACGACTCCTTGCAGCGTCACGTCGATGAGACTTATTCTTGCAGCGTTGACTCTGTTGAGGAAGGTGTTCGCTACCACACTGCTGTGGAGTATGAGTGGGGATTCTGGTTGAAAACCCGATTCTTCAAATACACGGCATTTGTGGAGAAGGACGATGTGTATGCCGCCAAGGGCATCAAAACCATCGACGACCTGATCGCTTACGCCAAGTCTGTGTATGACGAGGCCTATCCCGAGGATGCAGGACTCTACGACGACGATTTCACCGACCGCCGTAACCCGCTCAACAGATTCGTGTCCTACCACTTCCTGCCTATTCTGGGTAACTACAACGAGTTGACACCCAACGACCTGTTGCTCTCTTGCAACTTCAACCGCCGTCTTTGGGACGCGGCAGACTGGTATGAGACACTGCTGCCTTACTCCGTGATCAAGTGTTCTTATCCAAATGGTTCACAGGCTGGTAGATACCTCAACCGTCGTGGTGTCCAGAGCCATGCCGACAGCCGTGGCGTGTTCGTACGCGGTTGCAAGATCTTCACTCCGAGTGAGTCTGGATCCACCGACATGTCAGCCATCAACGGTGTATATCATTATATCGACGACATCCTTGTTTATTCGAAAGATGTTCAGGATGTGGTGTTCAACGAACGCATGAGATTCGACGCCACAGTCCTCTCGCCCGACTTCATGTCGGCCGGTACAAGCGAGGGTCACAACGCACGTGGTCGTTACGCCCGCAATGAGGCCGGACCTAACGGTGGTGAGTATAGCGACGGTTCCGAGTCTGGTACGAGATGTACGGTCTTCAAGCCTGGCTATGTCCGCAACTGGCAGTTCACCGACGCTACTTTCGTGAGTGTCCGCAACCGTCACTTGAACTACTGGTCATACGAGGGTGACGAGATCATCCTTTTGGGTCGCTACAACTTCATCATCCGTCTGCCGCATGTGCCAGCAGGTACTTATGAACTTCGTGTGCAGACCTGTCTGGGATTCCCTTCACGAGGCATCATCCAGGTCTATCTCGACGATTCTCCTTGCGGTATTCCTATCGACATGCGCAACTCGGGTAGCGACGCAGTTATCGGATGGCAGAGCGACACATCACTCGGTGACGATGAGGCCATCAACGCCTTCGACAAGGCCTTCCACAACAACGGTTGGATGAAGGGACCATTGTCATACGGTAGTTCGGCTACTAACGGATCAGGAGAAGGATATACACCGATGCGTAACACCAACAACCAGTTGCGCCGCGTCTATACGACCTTCTACACCGACGGACAGTCCGACCACTACATGCACATCAAGCAGGTGATGGACAGCGAGACCGCTGAGTTCGCCTTCGACTACATCGAGCTTGTGCCTCGTAGCGTTTACGACAATGAGTACTACATAGAGGACAAGAACTAATAGAAAACAGATAACAACAGTTTTGTTGATTTCAAACAGCTCCTCACCTCGCTTCTGGCACAGTTGCCAGGGCGAGGGTAGGAGCCCAGAAAAACAAGAAAGCGATATGAATAAAAACATCAAAAACATACTTCGCACAGGGTTCGCCGTTTCGCTTCTGGCCTTAGGCTTCAATTCCTGTTCCGACACATGGGATGACCATTACGACACCAATAGTGACGTACTGGGAAAGACCAGTCTCTGGGCCACCATGTTGGAGAACGGTAACCTGAGCGATTTCCGTCAGGTTCTCGCAGCCACGGGCTATGACAAGGTGTTGCAGACTGAGCAAATCTACACTGTATGGGCGCCGGTGAATGGTACCTTCAACAAGGACAGCCTGTTGAGCCTCGTCAATGCGGGCAAGAGCACTGATGTGACGAAGCGTTTTGTGAACAATCACATTTCACGATTCAATTATTCCGTGAACCCGAGCGAAAGAATGATTACCATGCTCAACGGAAAGAGGTATGAGTTCAGTGGCGCCACGATGGGCGGCGTTGAGATCTCCTCCGAGAACAACCGTTGCAACAACGGTGTTCTGCATGTGGTGAGTAGCCAGTTGCCTTTCCTTAGCAGCATATATGAGGAAATCGAGGTGAACCCCGACTTCAGCATGATTGCAGACTTCCTCAAGGCTTACGACAACGACTCCTTGGACGAGGACCGAAGTGTTTCGCGTGGTGTCGATGCTGATGGTAATAAAATCTACGTCGATTCAGTGACCATCTTCTCCAACACCATCCTGTCTGCCCTCGAGGCACTGGTTTATGAGGAGGACTCCACATATCGGGCACTGCTTCCCACTAACGAGGCTTTCCAGCAGCGCTACGACGAGCTCTATCCGCTGTTCAAGTTCAACGCATCGGTTGACAACGCTGACTCATTGCAGGATATGAACGCCAAGCGCTATGTGCTCAACGACCTCTTCTACAACATGAACATGAACAAGCATGAAAACGACTCCCTCTTCGCTACTACCTACAGGAACCAACGACCTGAATTCCATGTCTATTACCATCCGTATGAGACAGTGGGCGACACAGTAGGTATCATGCAGACATACGACCAGAAGATCACTTGCAGCAACGGTGAAGTCTATCGCTTCAGCCAATGGCCAGTGACTGCTGAGGATGCCGTATTCCAGTACATCAAGGTCGATGCAGAAAGAGGAAATGCCGTCAACAACAACAGCGACTACACCAATAAGTGTAACCTCAGCTACAAAAACGGCTACATGGGATTCGGACTCTCTCAGAACGGTTTCCTCGATGTCGTGCCTACTTCATCTTCAGTCAACCCCGAGATCGGTTTCAACATCCCAAACACGCTCTCTGGTACATACGACATCTACGTGGTCATGCCGAGCCGTTATCTGCTCAATTATGACCCTGAGGACCTCAAGCCTTATCAGTTCCGTGCTCAAATCTATGAGATGGACGACAAGGGACAGTTGCCTTCATCGGCTACAGCGCGTCTGGCCAACAACTCGACTTTGAACAACAATCCCGAGAACTTGGTTGACACGGTGTTTATCGACACTTATACCTTCAAGAACTGCTATCTCAACCAAGAGAGCAATGGAGTGGTTTTGAAACTCGTGTCGTACATCACCTCGTCGAAAACCAAGGAATTCTCGCGTGAGATGTTGATTGACTGTGTGATTCTCAAACCTCATAAAGACGAATAAATCTCTGAGACAATGAAAAATAATCAATCCTATATCAACAGAAACATGCAGCGCGTTTTCCAGTTTGGATTCGCCGCATTGGTATTCTTCTCCGCTCTTCCTGCCGTAGCGCAGGATGAAGCAGACGCTGCTGAAGAAGAGGTTGTGGCAGCACCTGTACGCAGGCAAGCCCCCGTCCAGAAGTATGAGATGGTTGAGATCAAGGGTAAGGTGACTGACGCCGCCACAGGAGCGCCTTTGGCCGGTGCGCAGATTCGCGCTTTCAACAACAATCTCTATACAGCCATGGCCGATGAGGATGGAAGCTTCACCATCAGCGTTCCCGTTTTCGTGACATCACTCAGCACTGTGCTTGATGGATACGACTTGGTGCAGACATCTATCAATGGGCGCACTTCAGGTCTCGACATCCAGCTTTACAGCAGCAAGTATAGTGATGTTTACACTACCAAACATGGACCGGTACACATCGCCAACACGAAAGATTTCGAGCAGAGCACAGCCACGAGCATCGACCAGGAAATCGCAGGCCGCTTGACCGCTGATGTACGATCGATATCACGTTCTGCCATTCCTGGCATGGGTGTCAACATGTTCATCAATGGTCTGACTTCACTCAACGCCAACTCACAGCCACTGATTGTGCTCGACGGAGTGGTACTCGATGTGATGTACGACCGTGAGATGCTGCACCAGGGTTATTTCGACAATGCGTTGGCCAACATCAGTATGGATGATATCGAGAGTGTGCAGGTGATGAAGAACGGTACTGCCATTTATGGCGCCAAGGCTGCCAATGGCGTGGTGCTCATCAACACCAAGCGCAACACCTCTATGGCAACTCGTATTGATGCCAACATCTCTGTTGGAATGGAATTCCTTCCCCGTCTGACCGACGTGATGAATGCCCGTCAGTACCGTGGTTACGCTTCTGACCTCCTCGGAACGACCAGCACCAAGCTGACACAGTTCAAGTTCCTCTCCACCGATCCCAGTTATTACTACTACAACATGTATCACAACGAGACCGACTGGAGCAAATATGTCTATGACGAAGCACTGACACAGAACTACAGCATTCATATCCAGGGAGGTGACGACGTGGCCAACTACAACCTTTCCGTAGGCTATGTGATGGCTAACAGTACTTTGAAGAAGAACGACTTCAGTCGCTTCAACATCCGCTTCAACACCGACATCCTCTTGAACAAGTGGTTCACCACTCGTTTCGACGCATCATTCTCCAACATCAACCGCGACCTGCGTGATGACGGATTCTCGGCAGACTATAGTGAGGCGGCAATCACCTCTCCTTCATTCCTGGCGATGGTGAAGTCCCCATTCCTGAGCCCATACGCTTTCTCTACCGACGGTAAGATCTCCGACTTCATCGCCGATGCCGACGACTATCTGGATGAGGTAGTAGGACAGTCAGGAAGCCTTGCTAACCCTAAGGCATTGTTGACTAATGGAGAGGCAAAGAACAAGAACCACATGAGCAACTCTATGATCAACATCACCATTGCTCCCAAGTGGCAGCCCACACGTAACTTCTCCATCACCGAACGTTTCAGCTACACCGTCAACAACTTCGATGAGAACAATTTCTATCCGATGAACGGTATGCCTATCTATACCGTCAAGGATAAGGGACAGGCTGAGAATGGCAAACAGACACTCTACACTGACCACAACGCCTTCTTCAGCGATACACGCGCTGACTGGGCCATCGACCTCGGAGCGCATCGCCTCGATGTCTTTGGAGGTGTACGCTACATGTACGACAATTATGATGCGACCAGCCTCATTGGTAACAATACTGGTAACGACAAGACTCCTAATGTGGCCTCTATCTACAGAGATTCCCCAGGTGTGGATGACGCATGGAACTCCATGACCTACTATGCCAACGTGGATTACAACTACAAGGAGACCTACTATGTGCAAGCTGCCCTGGCTATGGAAACATCTTCAAGGTTTGGTAAGGACACAAGCGCTGGCATGAAGATGTTCGGTACGCCTTGGGGTATCTTCCCTTCAATCAATGCTGCTTGGGTAGCCACCAACGAGAAATGGTTCCGCCCAACGAAGGCTATCAACATGCTGAAAGTGAGTGGAGGTTTTGAAATCACAGGTAACGACAACCTGGGTAACAACACCACATATACTTACTTCGACAGCGACCGACTGCTCTTCAATGTGTCGGGATTGAGCCTGGGAAATATCGGTAACACGAAACTGCGCTGGGAGAAGACCAGCCGCTTCAACGTAGGACTTGACATGAACCTGCTCAACAACCGCATGAATTTCCACTTCAACTACTTCTTCTCCAAGACCAGCAACCTCCTGACGCTGAGTGCCATCTCATACGTGGCTGGTAAGGACCAGTACTGGACCAACGATGGAGCGATGAAGAACAATGGTTTCGACATGGGACTGAGCGGCAAGGTTGTGAATCTCGATAAGTTCAAGTTCGAACTCGGTGCCACTATGGGACACTATAAGAATGAGATCACTGCTCTTGCTGACGGTAAGAACAGCATTCAGACCAACCTCTACAATGCAACTATCCTGACGAAGGTAGGCGAGGCTGCAGGTGTGTTCTATGGTTACAAAACCAACGGCGTGTATGCCAAGAGTTCCGATGCAGCGGCTGCTGGATTGAGCATCGTCGATGAGACGGGTGCCAAAACAGCTTTCGGTGCTGGTGATGTGAAGTTCGTCGATCTGAATGGTGATAAGATCATCGACAGCAAGGATATGACCATCATCGGTGACCCCAACCCTGATGTTTATGGTAGGATTTTCGCCAACTTCTTCATTGGAAAGCGTTGGACGGTCAACATCAACATGAACTATTGCCTCGGCAACGATGTTTATAACTACAAGCGCGCTGTTCTTGAAAGCGGAAGTGCATTCATGAATCAATCCACCAGCATGACCAACCGCTGGATGGCAGAAGGTCAGGTGACCGATATACCAAGAGCCACCTTCGGAGACCCTATGGGCAACAGCCGTTTCTCTGACAGATGGATAGAGAATGGTTCATTCTTGAAACTGAAGAACGTGACAGTGAGCTACAACCTTCCTCTGCGCTCTGAGTTCATCCAGGGTCTGACCGTTTGGGCAGCCGGCAACAACCTGCTGACTTTCACCAAGTACCTTGGTAGCGACCCAGAAGTGACCGCTGGTAATGGCGTACTGCTGCAGGGCATCGACCGTGGCAACCTCCCATTCGGACGTAGTGTTACACTCGGTGTGAAGATCAACCTTTAATAATGATTACAACGATGAAAACGAAATCACTTATATTCTCCGGATTGCTCCTGTCGATGATAGGACTTTCCACAACATCCTGTGAAGACATGTTCACCCAGGAGTCGGACTTGAACACCACCGAGCTGGCTCCCGAGGACTCCATCTACCGTGTGATGGGCATCGTGAAGCAGATGCAGAAACTGGTTGACCGCACCGTACTTCTTGGAGAGGCACGAGCCGACCTGATCGATATCACCTCGGCCACGACAACAACCCTTCAGGACATTGCAGCCAACAAAATCGGACTGGACAATGCCTACAACAATGTTTCTGACTACTACTCGGTGATCAATTCTTGCAATATCTTCATCGAGAACGTAGATACTTCCTATCGTGTGCACAACAAGCAGTTCTTCATCAAGGAGTATGCTGCAGTGAAGGCTTTCCGCGCATGGACTTACCTCCAGCTGGCGCTCAACTACGGGAAGGTGCCTTTCGTCACTGAAGGAGTGTTGAAGGCTTCTGATGCCGAAAGCATCGTGGCCAATACGAGCAATCGTGTCGATTTGAAGGGCATTTGCGACTATTTCATCGATGACCTGACACCATTGGTCAATGCAGAACGACCCACCTACTCTGGTAATATGGGAGGACATAGCCCCATCAAGTTCTTCATTCCCATACGTCTGATTCTTGGTGACCTCTACTTGTGGCGTGGCTCACTCAGTGACAACCAGAGCGACTATCTCAATGCAGCGGTGTGCTATCATGATTTCTTGGACTACAGCGGACAGTATGTGCCAACGGGTACAAACGGTGTGAATTGGATGGACATTCAATTCCGTGGAAAGAGGGACAGCTATTCTACCATGTTCGATCGTTCGAGCAGTCAGGAGATCATCACAATCATTCCTCTCGACACCATCCCCGCTGGAACGACAACGGCTGTATATGATGCCAATGTCAGCGAGCTGGGTGGCATGTTCTGCTCGCTTTACAAGAACAACTACAAGGTGCAGTTCACTCCTTCTACCCGCTTGAAGGAACTCTCGGCAGAACAAGTCTATTGCTACTATTACGATGCTCAGACGGCAGCGCTGCGCGACACCGTATATTCAACTGAGAACACTTTCGAAAACGAACTTGAAAATGGTGACCTGCGCCTCTCAAGCGTCTATGGCATACGTACTGTCAACGACAAGTACCACGCTGAGTACAACAGTGAGCGCCAGGCTATCGCCAAATTTGGCAAGAGCATCACGCAGAATTATGTCGATAACCGTATCAGCTTCATTCCTATCTATCGCATAGGTATGGTCTATCTGCGCCTTGCTGAGGCACTCAATAGAGGCGGATTCCCAGAGACTGCGTTTGCCATCTTGAAGTACGGCATTTCATCAACGACCATCTCCAACCATATATCTTCGAGTGAGGTGGAACGTTTGGCCCAGGTTGCTACTCAGTTTGATGGTAACCTCTCGGCTTGGAACCAGTACTCGTTCATCACATTCGATGGCGCTGGCGAAAGAACTCAGATGGGTATCCACTCACGTGGTTGTGGCGACAGCGAGTACAGCAAGTATTTCGTTCTGCCCAGCGATCCAGAGATTGATGCACAGCTCGATGCATACGCACTTGACTCCACTTCCACTGCAGCCGACACTCTGGCCTACGATTCCGCTTACGCTTCCGTACAGGAGCAGCAGCGGGGGGCACGTATCCCATTGGTGGAGGAGATGATTCTCGACGAGATGGCACTGGAGGGAATGTTTGAAGGCTATCGCTTCTACGACCTCATGCGCGTGGCGCTTCGCCGCAACGATCCAACCTATCTGGCTAACAAGGTGGCTCATCGTGGCGGTAAGGACAAAGAAGACGCTGAGCTCAAGTCGATACTTTCCACTCAAGACAACTGGTACCTCAAATTGCCTAAATAAGGCTTGAGAAATACTCATACTGATTGCGGCCGCATCCTCTTTTAATGAGAATGCGGCCGTTTTTTTGATTTTTTTCCTTTTCTGTTGGCGCAAACAAAGATTTGGAGCGAAAAAAAAGGGAAAAAAATATTGTTATTTGTCAGAATATGTTTATTTTTGTGGAATATTTAAGGTGGAGTGGCTCTGAGAACTTCACGCAAGGCGTTTTTTTCGCGCCAACTAACATGATAAAACCAACTATTATCAATCATATTTATAAATTAAACAGAAAAACAATTAGAAAAAAACCGAAAGAAAAGAATGTAAGAGAAAACACCTTGAAGGTCTTACCCCTAAGACGGGAAGAATTAATCGGTTAGCTTCAGGGTCAGCCTTTTATCTAACAAACACTCGCGCCAACTAACCGACAGACGCGAAACAAAACTCATTATTTATGAAAAAGATGTTTACATTTCTCGTGAGCATGATCTTAGCTTCATTCGCCTTGCCAAGCATGGCGGCAGTAGCTCCGACCATCTCCATTGACGAAGAGTTCACGGACTTAGAGTCACTTGTGGGCAAGACGTTTGCGATTGTCAACAAGGAAGAGGGCAAGGCCCTTTATGGCACAAACGCTCAGAATCTAGGTTACGATGTGTGGGCAAATGCATTCGTGAACACGAATTCCGGCTACTATTTTAAGCTGGAGAGTCTGTCCGACAACCCTGACGCGGAGATCCAGTCCTGCTATCTTCTCCGTCTCATCCAGCCCGACGGCGCAGAGTACAACATCTGGGGCAGCCCCGGTTACCTCAACTCCCAGCCAGCCGGCAGGGATGTGAGTTTCATCCTTGGCCTCAACAACCAGATGGGACAAGACATCAAGAATGGAGCAGTGTTTGACATCCAGTATGAAGAAGGGAAAGGCTTCTCTCTTCTGAACAAGGGTACAGGCCTGTATCTCTACAGCAACAAGCCTTGCGATGGAGCAGAGCCCACCTACTGGACTTTCTGCACCGTGAAGTCGGACTATGCTCCCGCCCTGCAGGCTGTTCTTGACGAAGGTGAGGCCATCAAGAAGAACGGCACTTCCGAGGAAGCCAACGCCGCTTATGATGCCGCTATCGCTGACGTGAAGAGCGCTTTCGAGGCAGGCACTATCGAGGATTACCTTGCCGCCATAGCCGTTGTAGAGGCAGCGCTTCCCGACCTTGCCAAGACCCAGACAGCTACAGGCTCCAACATGACCCGTGTCATCGTGAACCCGACAATCGACGGCAACGCTGACGGATGGACGTGTGATCGTCCTGTAGGCGGAAACGGTCCTCTTCTTAATGCCGCATCCTTCGAGTACTGGGCAGGCAACGCTTCCGACCGCGCCAATGCTTCTTTTGACTACTATCAGGTTCTGACTGGCCTGCAAAACGGATTCTACAGAGTCAGTGCTGAGATGTACAATTCTCTGAATGGAGAAGGTGGCGATTATACAGAGTTCTCTCCAACCTGTGCAGTTTATGCCGCATCTGGTGAAAATGAAGTCGTAGCACTCGTTGACGTCGAAAGCGCAACCCTCAGCCGCTACACAACCGATGTGGTTGAGGTGACAGACGGCACACTGCGTCTTGGAGTGAAGAACGTGACCACTCCTATGGCAGCCCGTTGGTTTGTAGCAGACAACTTCACCCTGACTTACCTTACAGCAGATGGTGTCGCTGAAGAAGAACTCGCCAAGGCTTACGACCGCGCTATGGCTGCTATCAAGGAAGGCAACTACTACCAGATCTACACTCTCGTAGGCGAGACTCCATACTACCTCACCAACACAGGTACACTGACAGCCAATGCAGAAGAGGCTTACAGCTTCAAGATGACTACCGCTTCTCAGAACGGTACGAAGTATGCCAAGGGCTGGAACACCAGCGTTCCATTCACCAACCCAACACTGAGCAGTGGTTCGACAGGTGACATCGTCAACGACGGTTCTATCCACCGCAACAACAACAACCGCAACGACTTCGAGCGTCAGGTATTCTTCGAGCAGGACGGCAAGTACGCTGTTCGCGCCACTAACGGTGGCGGTACCAACTGGGGTGCCAACACATACTGGGCACAGGTGGGTACAGACGAACTCCCAGAGGCAGGTTATCATCTCGCTCCTCAGTACATCTGGGTGCTCAACGACGTAACAGGCGAAGCACTGCTTGCTGAGGCTAAGGCTATTGTCGAGGCTAAGGCTGGCGTAGGTGACGGTCTGTTCCAGATTTCTGAAGAGAGCTATGCTACCTTCGCTCAGGCTGTTGAAGACGCAGGTCACGTGATTGAGGACCTCACTGCTACTGCAGAGGCTAAGGATGCCGCTATCGCAGACTTGAGGGCTGCTATGGATGCATACCAGACAAGTGGCAAGAACATGCCGGATCCCGCCCAGGCTTATACCTTCCAGCAGAAGGCTTCTGAGCTCTATCTGGGTCTGACCGACGGTGTGAAACTGGCTTCTCAGGAGAACGCTTCCGAGCTCTTCTTCGAGGCTGGTGAGAACGGTGGTTACTTCATCCACGACGCAGAGGGTCAGTACGTGGGATTCGAAGGCTCTAACAACTGGACCATGAGCACAAGTGCCGACAAGAAGTATGAGTGGATTGTGACCAACGTTGGTGACAACTACTACACACTCTCCAAGCCATCTAACGCTAACCACCATGTGGGTACCAACGACAACGACGTGGCTGAGGGCGCTCCTTGCTACGCCGACAAGAACAACAGCGACAACAGCTACTATCTGTGGAACATCGCAGAGGTTGAGGATGAGGTTGAGTACGAGCCAGTTGACTTGACTAAGGCTGACTACCACAGCTGGTCAGCTCCTGACGCTACAGGCGAAATCACGGGTGACGGTTACTGTGTCTATGAGGTTGGCAACTCCGCTGGCAACATCTACGGTAACCCCAGTGTGTTAGCTTCTGACTATGCCGACCTGAGCGACTGTGGTGGCTTGATTGTTATCGCTTCCGCCGGTACTCCACGCTTCCTGTTCAACCAGATGGTCACCAACGGTTCGGACTTCATCAACATTCCTAACAACGCAGATCAGACCGATAAGTACCAGACTACAGTGGATAACGGTGATGGCACTATTTCTTACATCATCAATGTTCCCGCTATTGTAGCTGACTATGGCTTCTGCCACCTGAACGCCATCAAGGGTGCCAACTGGAACGACGCCACTGTCACTTCTATCGAAGTTCTGAGAGAAAAGGCTGAGATTCCAGAGCCTGAGACCATCGAGATTGCCTTCGAGCGTGTAGCTGGCAAGGGTTACACTCCTGATGAGGTGGCCTACGACGAGGCTGCTATCCTCGCAGCTCTTGGCGCTGCTTCTTGGGATGAGATCACTACCATGTATCCTATGGTGATGACCACAGGTGAGGCTTATACTGGTGAGGATGTTCAGGCCATCGACGGTTGGTGTAATGTTGACGGTGATCCTACACCATGGTCGAATGAAGGCACTGACCTCGGACTCAACTTGAAGTATCCACACGACGGTAGCTTCGCACTCTGCACCCATCCGGGCAACGACCCTGTGGCTGGAACAGAGATGAGTGCTGCATGGATTCTCGGTACAGAGGCTGGTAAGACTGTTGTTGTGAAAGTGAATGTAACGTTCGTTGAACCTGAAGTTCCTGACCTCACAATCGATAAGATCAACAAACTTGACGAGGTGGCAGTTAACTTTACATCTGACGCAGGCGCTTACTATGAAGGTATGACCTCTGACGTGGATGTTGCCGCTATCCTTGAGAAACTTGGTGTTGAATCACTCAGCGACGTGAAGATCTACGCAGTTAAGTCTGATGGTACATTCGATGACAACTACAAGCTTGGAACTTCTGACGGTTGGCGTGACGCTAATGGTGACTGGAAGAGCTGGACGAATTCTGTTGAGACAGCTCCTTACTTCTACGTAAAGGCAGACTTCTCGAAGGCTGACACTCAAATCTACGATGTGGGTGGTTATCCAGGTCATACTGACGAAGCTGCAACATTTACAGCTACATACGTATTCGTTAAGGATGGTACAGCCGACGCTGTTGTGCTGAATGTGAACCTCACTTATGTTGCTCCACTTGATCCAGATCTCGTTGAGATTCCACAAGATCAGGGTACAAGCCTTGACGACTTTGCCCGCACTGCTCTTGAGGAAGGTGAAGACTTCAACACCTACACAGCTAGTGCAGACCTTCAGGTTGCCTTCAAGATGTATGACATCGACGTGGCAAATTGCGACTATGTAGTTGTTAAGTTCGCAGAACCAGTTCCTGCAGGTTGGTGCATCGCCTTCTGGGCTCAGGGTGGCACAGACAATGTTGAAATCCCCGCTGGTTCTACTGAATACAAGTATGTATTTGCAGACGATCCTAAGTGTGCTATTGAAAACGACATTCTCCCACAGATTTGTGTACTGACACTCTGGGGTGCAGAGATGCCTCTCGTGATGAAGGTTACTGGCGTTTACAAGCATAAAGTTGAAGTACCAGTTGGTATCAACGGTATCAGCAACGGTCTGAACGACGGTAAGGTACACAAGGTGCTCCGTGATGGCAAGATTGTCATCATCAAGGGCGACAAGGAATACAACGTGAACGGTGCCGCTATCAAATAAGCGAGCGCACGCAACTATATGAGAAAGGGGGCTTGGCACAACGCCAAGCCCCTTTTTTTCTGATGGATGTGACAGGTCGGACCTACGGGATGAAAGATAATCGCTCTCAGAGTTTTTTTATTCTACGAACTTCTTTTTTTATTTGACTTTTTTTTTGTTTATTTGCAATTTGAAAATCTATTTTGAAAAGCAAATTCTTTTTTTATATATTATTATTAACTAAACCCTTTTAAGTTATGAGAAAGATGTTTACATTTCTCGTGAGCATGATCTTAGCTTCATTCGCCTTGCCAAGCATGGCGGCAGTAGCTCCGACCATCTCCATTGACGAAGAGTTCACGGACTTAGAGTCACTTGTGGGCAAGACGTTTGCGATTGTCAACAAGGAAGAGGGCAAGGCCCTTTATGGCACAAACGCTCAGAATCTAGGTTACGATGTGTGGGCAAATGCATTCGTGAACACGAATTCCGGCTACTATTTTAAGCTGGAGAGTCTGTCCGACAACCCTGACGCGGAGATCCAGTCCTGCTATCTTCTCCGTCTCATCCAGCCCGACGGCGCAGAGTACAACATCTGGGGCAGCCCCGGTTACCTCAACTCCCAGCCAGCCGGCAGGGATGTGAGTTTCATCCTTGGCCTCAACAACCAGATGGGACAAGACATCAAGAATGGAGCAGTGTTTGACATCCAGTATGAAGAAGGGAAAGGCTTCTCTCTTCTGAACAAGGGTACAGGCCTGTATCTCTACAGCAACAAGCCTTGCGATGGAGCAGAGCCCACCTACTGGACTTTCTGCACCGTGAAGTCGGACTATGCTCCCGCCCTGCAGGCTGTTCTTGACGAAGGTGAGGCCATCAAGAAGAACGGCACTTCCGAGGAAGCCAACGCCGCTTATGATGCCGCTATCGCTGACGTGAAGAGCGCTTTCGAGGCAGGCACTATCGAGGATTACCTTGCCGCCATAGCCGTTGTAGAGGCAGCGCTTCCCGACCTTGCCAAGACCCAGACAGCTACAGGCTCCAACATGACCCGTGTCATCGTGAACCCGACAATCGACGGCAACGCTGACGGATGGACGTGTGATCGTCCTGTAGGCGGAAACGGTCCTCTTCTTAATGCCGCATCCTTCGAGTACTGGGCAGGCAACGCTTCCGACCGCGCCAATGCTTCTTTTGACTACTATCAGGTTCTGACTGGCCTGCAAAACGGATTCTACAGAGTCAGTGCTGAGATGTACAATTCTCTGAATGGAGAAGGTGGCGATTATACAGAGTTCTCTCCAACCTGTGCAGTTTATGCCGCATCTGGTGAAAATGAAGTCGTAGCACTCGTTGACGTCGAAAGCGCAACCCTCAGCCGCTACACAACCGATGTGGTTGAGGTGACAGACGGCACACTGCGTCTTGGAGTGAAGAACGTGACCACTCCTATGGCAGCCCGTTGGTTTGTAGCAGACAACTTCACCCTGACTTACCTTACAGCAGATGGTGTCGCTGAAGAAGAACTCGCCAAGGCTTACGACCGCGCTATGGCTGCTATCAAGGAAGGCAACTACTACCAGATCTACACTCTCGTAGGCGAGACTCCATACTACCTCACCAACACAGGTACACTGACAGCCAATGCAGAAGAGGCTTACAGCTTCAAGATGACTACCGCTTCTCAGAACGGTACGAAGTATGCCAAGGGCTGGAACACCAGCGTTCCATTCACCAACCCAACACTGAGCAGTGGTTCGACAGGTGACATCGTCAACGACGGTTCTATCCACCGCAACAACAACAACCGCAACGACTTCGAGCGTCAGGTATTCTTCGAGCAGGACGGCAAGTACGCTGTTCGCGCCACTAACGGTGGCGGTACCAACTGGGGTGCCAACACATACTGGGCACAGGTGGGTACAGACGAACTCCCAGAGGCAGGTTATCATCTCGCTCCTCAGTACATCTGGGTGCTCAACGACGTAACAGGCGAAGCACTGCTTGCTGAGGCTAAGGCTATTGTCGAGGCTAAGGCTGGCGTAGGTGACGGTCTGTTCCAGATTTCTGAAGAGAGCTATGCTACCTTCGCTCAGGCTGTTGAAGACGCAGGTCACGTGATTGAGGACCTCACTGCTACTGCAGAGGCTAAGGATGCCGCTATCGCAGACTTGAGGGCTGCTATGGATGCATACCAGACAAGTGGCAAGAACATGCCGGATCCCGCCCAGGCTTATACCTTCCAGCAGAAGGCTTCTGAGCTCTATCTGGGTCTGACCGACGGTGTGAAACTGGCTTCTCAGGAGAACGCTTCCGAGCTCTTCTTCGAGGCTGGTGAGAACGGTGGTTACTTCATCCACGACGCAGAGGGTCAGTACGTGGGATTCGAAGGCTCTAACAACTGGACCATGAGCACAAGTGCCGACAAGAAGTATGAGTGGATTGTGACCAACGTTGGTGACAACTACTACACACTCTCCAAGCCATCTAACGCTAACCACCATGTGGGTACCAACGACAACGACGTGGCTGAGGGCGCTCCTTGCTACGCCGACAAGAACAACAGCGACAACAGCTACTATCTGTGGAACATCGCAGAGGTTGAGCAAGGACCTGAAGACGTGACAGCCCTGATCAAGAACAACGCTTACCTGGAAAACGGATACGAGCATTGGGACTACACAGAGAATGCTTTCAAACCTCGCACATACGAGGCTCCAATGAACCTGATCACTTATTCTGGAAATGCTGAGTTCGATGTCTTCCAGACCATCACGGATGTGCCGGCTGGACTCTACAAACTGACCGTTAACGCTTTCTATCGCGCTGGTAGCCTCGAAGACGAAATGGCGGCTATCGCTGCGGGTACAGAACTGGAGAAGCACCTGGCGTTCTATGCTGAGGTTGGCAACGATGTGTACAGCAAGAAGGTGATGAATATCTCTGAGGGTGCATCAGCAACAAGTCATAACGAAGGTGACGCTCAGCTGGCTGACGGCAAGTATGTGCCCAACAGCGCTGCTGGCGCTCGCGACTGGTATATTGCAGGTGAATACACCAATGAACTGCTCTTCAATGTATTCGAGGATGGAACGACTGTCATTGTCGGCCTTGATAAGGCAGTTGGTCTGCCCAGCGACTATTGCCCTGTGGGAGCATGGCATCTCTATCGTCTTGGCGATCCTGATGAGTCGCAGGCCACACCCGACAACAACAGTGATGTGAGCTATGAAATGGTGGCGTTGACGCGGGATGACTACCACAACTGGACTGCACCTGATGCTACAGGAGAAATCACGGCAACTGCACCATACTGCCTCTATGAAATCGGTACACCGGCTGGCAATATTTATGGCGACAGCAATGTGGCTGCCAACAACTACGCTGATCTCTCGGATTTCTACTATCTGGTTGTGAATGCCACCAGTGGAGCACCACGATTCCTGCTCAACCGTCCTACCGACGACAGCCAGGACTACATCAATATTCCTAACAATGCTGAGCAGACTGCCAAGTACATGACTTCAGAAGCTGAAGAGGATGGTTCTACCACTTACTACATCGACGTGAAGGCTATTGTGGCTGACTATGGATTCTGCCACCTCAACGCCATCAAGGGTGCCAACTGGAACGATGTGAATGTGGCACAACTCTACGTGCTGCGTCTCGCTTCCAATGAACCTGATGTTTACACGGGTATCGTTGAGCAGACTCAGTCGCATCCTGTGGCTGGAGTGATGGGTACTACTGTGTCCGACCAGACAGTGACAATCGAAACTGCTGAAGATGGACTGACTGCCAACATCACTTTCTCTGGATTTGACCTGCCTATGGCAGCGCTTGGATCATTCCCAGAGTTCACTATCGAAGGTGTGAATGTGGAGACTGCCGAGGACGGAAAAATCTACTATTCTTTGGATCAATTCCAGGTACTCGTACAGAACGGTCAGATGACCATGCCTTACAATGGTACTCTCGAAGGTGAACAGGCTGATGCTGATGCCACTCCTGTCATCAGACTGACACTCCAGAACGCTACACTTGATGAAGTTTACTTCGGTGCCGACCAGGCTGCTATCGATGCATACAAGGAAGCACATGAGGAAGAGGAATACCTCTATACTGTTGGCGCTGAAGATCTCAGCGATGGCTACAAGGGGGATGTTGGTCCTGCTCTGACTGTTCAGAACGGACAGACCGCTCACTTCAATTTCAAGAACTTGTCGAAGGCTGAAGCTAACTATCAGAATTGGTTGCTCCTTGTCAATGAGAACGGTGAAGAGAAAGTTGCTCTCCGTGCCGACAACTGGGAAAATGTTTCCTGGGGAAATGAAGGCTGCGTAAGCGACTACAATTGGGACACCTTCCTTAGCGACATGAATGGTTCTATGGTTGCTATGGATGTGACTTATCTCGATGGAACAGTGACCATGAAGGCTGACATCATTACTGCTGATGGTACAGTGTACAACTACACCTACACGAAGGGCGGATTCTCTGCCGAGGCTGTAGAAGTAGCTCTGTCGGAAGAGGCTGCTCACCTTGTTGTTTACAAGGCTGAGGTGGATGGCGAGTCTATACCAGTGGGCATCAACGGCATCGCTGGTGGTCTCAACAACGGCAAGGCTCATAAGATCCTCCGCGACGGCAAGATTGTTATCGTCAAGGGTGACAAGGTCTTCAACGTGAATGGAGCTGCTGTGAAGTAAGCGGATTCATCCATCAATAGAAAAAGGGGCTTGGCAATCGCCAAGCCCCTTTTCTATACTCGTTATCGTTTATAGTCTCTATAGCTTCTATAGTCTCTATAGCTTCTATAGAGGTCTATAGCATCTATAGCGTCTATAGAGGTCTATACTAATCTCAATTGATCCTTATTTCGCGATAAGGAGGAAGTAGTTCTTCTTGCCTTTCTGCACGAGGATGTACTTGCCATCGAGCAGGTCGTCGGCTGTGATGACGCGGTCGAAGTTGTCGAGCTTGTCCTTGTTGATGCTCACACCTCCACCCTGAGTGAGTTTGCGCATCTCTCCCTTGGATGGGAAGCAAGGAGCTTTTTCCACGCAGAGGTCGCCAGCCTTGATGCCTGCCTGAATGTCGGAGAGAGCAACCTCAAAGTGGGGAACACCGTCGAAAACGTCGAGCAACGTCTGCTCATCCATCTTCAGCAGACTTTCCTTGGTGGCCTTACCGAAGAGGATATTGGATGCCTCAACTGCCATCTCGTAGTCTTCCTCGGAGTGTACCATGATAGTCACTTCCTTGGCGAGACGCTTCTGCAGCACACGACGACCTGGATCCTGGCGGTGCTCTTCAATGATAGCGTCGATTTCCTCTTTGGTGAGCGATGTGAAGATCTTGATGTAGCGCTCTGCATCTTCGTCAGCCACGTTGAGCCAGAACTGATAGAAGATGTAGGGGCTGGTGTAGTTGCGGTCGAGCCAGATGTTGCCTTTCTCGGTCTTGCCGAACTTCTTGCCGTCAGCCTTGGTGATGAGGGGGCAGGTCAGGGCATAGCATTCCTCGCCACTCATGCGGCGGATGAGCTCTGAGCCTGTGGTGATGTTGCCCCATTGGTCGGCACCACCCATCTGAAGTTTGCAGTTCTTGTTCTGATGCAGGTAGTAGAAGTCGTAGGCCTGCAGCAACTGGTAGGTGAACTCCGTGAACGATAGACCGTCGCGGGCCTCGCCATTCAGACGTTTCTGAACTGATTCCTTGGCCATCATGTAGTTGACGGTGATGTGCTTGCCGATGTCGCGGGTGAAGTCAAGGAACGTGAAGTCCTTCATCCAGTCGTAGTTGTTGACCAGCTCTGCCTTGTTGGGGGCGTCGCTCTCAAAGTCGAGGAACTTCGACAGTTGCTTCTTGATGCAAGCCACGTTGTGACGAAGGGTCTCCTCGTCAAGCAGGTTGCGCTCCTCGCTCTTGCCTGAAGGGTCGCCTATCATACCCGTAGCACCACCGATGAGGGCCATGGGTTTGTGACCGCAGCGCTGGAAGTGACGGAGCATCATCACTCCGCAGAGGTGACCAATATGGAGAGAGTCGGCTGTTGGGTCGATACCTACGTAAGCGGTCACTGGCTTCTCTTTCTCCAGCAGTTCTTCTGTACCTGGCATGATGGTGTGGATCATGCCACGCCATTTCAATTCTTCTACAAAATTCATCGTTTTGTTGTTTTTATTGTGTCGTTTTTGAATTTTCCTGCAAAGTTATAACTTTTTGATGGGATGAACCAATAAAAGGAGAGAAAAAGGATGTTTACCTAATATGATGTTTGTGTTCGGCAGGAATGCCGAACACTCTGCTGAAAAGTAAAAAACTTTGGGTTGTCATCAAATGCTTCTAAAATGGGGCTGGGCATTCTAAATGAACGGGAAGGCCGGTGGCGGGATGTGTGAACTCAATATACTCGGCGTGCAGCATAAGGCGTTTGTCGGGGCGGCCGTAAAGATTATCGCCTACGATAGGGGAGTTCAGACCTTGGGGATGGGCGCAGTGGACGCGCAGTTGATGTGTCCTGCCTGTCTTGGGAAACAGATACAGCACGGTTCTGACCCTCCCTTGTTCGTCAGTGCGCTTCATGATGACCTTGAAATGGCTGATGGCAGGCTTTCCATGTGTGGGATCAACCATCTGGCGTGGACGGTCCATGATGTCGTGTCTGAGGGGCAGGTTGATGTCACCTTCGGCACAGGGTATGTCTCCCTCCACAATGGCTTTGTAGCGTTTCAACACCTTATGGTTGGCAAACTGTGCCTGCAATGCCTGCTGTGTCTTCTTGTCCTTTGCGAAGATGAGAATACCTGATGTGGCCATGTCGATTCGGTGGACAATGAGGGGAAGCCATTGGCCGTTGCCTCTGATGGTGAGCAGTTCGTCGATGGACGGGGCTTCTTCCTTCCCTTTCACTGAAAGGATGCCAGTGGGTTTGTTGACGACAATCATGTAGGAATCCTCGTAGATGATGGGCAGAGAAGAGCTTGATACGCTTAATCCTTCTGATGCATCTGAAGCGTCAGATGCGCTGGCTGGGTTTGATGGGGCGTTGAGTTCATCCACATCGAGTCCTTGGAGCATGAACTGAAGGATGGGCTTGCACTTACCGCTGCAGGCGGGGTAGTAGTTGAGGTGGCGTCGCAGTTGCAATGCTGGTGGTTTCCCCCACCAAAACTCTGCCATGCAGAGGGGACGCAAACCATGCAGGAAGGCATATTGCAACAGTTTGGGGGCGGCGCATTCTCCCGCTCCTGCCGGTGGTAAGGTGCCGGTGGAGTCCATGAAGATGTCAGTCAGGTTCTTTGTCTCACCTTTGGCGTTGGTGATGACGAACTGATCGAAAATCCAACGCTGCAGGTCGTCGGATAATTGCTTCCTTGTCTTCTTGAGCGAGAGGATTTGTTGCTCGATGGCGAGAAATGGGGCTTTCTTCTCCTCCAAGTCCTTATCCAAAGTGTCTTTGATGCGCCGGATTTCTGCATTGTCGAACTGGCTCTCCTTGATCAGCCGTTGTTCTTCTTCTTTTGACAGAGGACCTGCGGCGCGCAGTCGATGCCGTTCTGCCTTCCTGACCGCTAAGGCTGCTCTCTTGTCGGAAAGTGTGTGGTCTCTATTCAAAGTGATTTCTTCACAGTATTCTTTCTGGGAAATGTAGGCACTGGAGTTCTCTACCGATCGAATGATGTGGTTGATGCGGTCCAGCAGTCTTTCTCCTTGTTTGAAGTAGTTGTCGGGTTGGAGGATATCTGCAATGGCTGGCACGAAGTAAGGAAGGTCGTTGCTGTCAGCCAACAACCCTGAGAAGGCTGCGAGAAAACCCATTTTCCCTTCATGTGTTGCGACCACAAGCACACCGAACATCTTTCCCAAGGCGATTTCCTCGCTGTATTTAGGCTGGGAACGGAGATACTGCTGCAATTCCTTCATCGCTTCCACGCATAATGGATGCGGAATGTAGCGGAAGGGATTGGTGAACCGCTGGGGAGGCTGGATGGAGGTGTCGAGAGGATGGAACTTCATTGAACATTGACCATTGAACATTGACCATTTTTTTCATTGACCATTGAACATTGACCATTGAACATTTAGATATGTGGATTGTTCATAAGGAATCCTATGGCTACGGTGTGGTAGAGAGGATGGCAAAGAGAGAACTCCATTGGTCGCAGAGCGCCTGCATGGAGGGGAAGAGAATGTCGGCACCTTCGTCTAAGAGTGCGGAGTCGGGGAGGGGACCTGTGTTGACGGCGATGGTGAAGCATCCTGAGGCCACGGCTGCCTGAACACCGAGTGGAGCGTTCTCCACCACGATGGACTGATTAGGTTGGAGATTGCCTGCTTTTCTCATGCCCATGAGATAGGGCTCAGGATTGGGTTTCCCCTGTCGCACGTCGAAGGCGGTGACCATCAGATCCTTTTGGAAGATACCTGGAAAGTTGGTTTGCAGTCGCTCAAGCAACGACTTTTGGCCTGAGCCTGTCACGACCATTGGAGTGAGGCCTGATGACTTGACGTTGAGCAACAGTTGGTAGGCCCCTGGCATGCGAACAGCCTCTGGACATTGGTTGAAAAGCATGCCTTTGTAGGCGTAGATTTCCTTGATCTCGTCTTCGGTGGCCTCATGGCCCCGTTCGCGCAGGCTGACGATGTTGATGGTGGAGGCAGCAGTGCGTCCCTCGTGCATGAAGGCTTCCTCGTAGGGGAGGTTGAGCCCGAAGTGGGCCATGGTATCATGCCAACTCCTCGCATGGTTCTTCATGGAGTCGAAAAGCACTCCGTCCATGTCGAACATCACGGTCTTGAGGTCGAAATGTGGGTAATTGTTTCTTTTGAGATAGTTGGTGGTCGCGTTTTGGATGTCTTTATTGTTCATGATCTTTACTTTCTGCATCTATTTTGACGAAGGCTGTGACGGCGAAGGTGACAAGGCAGAGCAACATCACCAGGAGGAAGAATTTCTGGTAACCTATATTCTCGGAGATGAGACCTGAAACCATGCCTGGCAGCATCACACCTCCAAAGTATTGTCCTGCAGTGCAAATGGAGAAGACTGCCGTGCTGCGCTCTCCTCTTGAGAAGGTGACGAGATAGAGCGTGTAGGCGGCGAATCCGAGGCCGTATCCGATTTGCTCTATGCAGACACAGGAGCCCGTGAGCCAGAGGTTGTCGGTGGGGAAGTAGCTCAGATAGACATAAACGGCGTCGGGCAGGGTGATGCAGAGCACCAAGGGCCAAAGGCATTTCTTCAGTCCCCATTTCGATACAGCCCAACCACCGATGATGCCACCTGCCAAAAGGCCGATGACGCCAAGAGTGCCATAGATGAGACCGAAGTCCTTGTCGCTCATGGCAAGTCCGCCTTCTGCTGTGGTGCGGGTGAGGAAGAGCGGCACAATCTTGGTCAGCAATCCTTCTGGCAGGCGGAAGAGCAGGATAAAGCACAGGGCGGAGATGATATGTGGTTTTGTGATGAACACTTTCAGGGTCTCCACAAATTCCTTCATTTGCTCGCTGAACTTGAAACGTTCATGTGTGGCTGTCTCTACCTTGGGCAATACAACACTGTGGTATGTGCCAAGTAATACCATCAGGGCACCGAGAATGACGAACACCACCATCCAGGAGGTGGCTGTGCTTTGAAAAGCCTCGCCGAAAGTACCATCTTGAAGATGGCCTGCCAACAGGACCAACCCTCCTTGTCCGATGACCATTCCGATGCGGTAAAAGGTGTTGCGGATGCCTACATAGAGGTCTTGGTCTTTCTCTTTCAGACCGATGATGTAGAATCCGTCGGCTGAGATGTCATGCGTGGCACTGGCGAAGGCAATGACCATGAATATTGCCAACGATCCTTGTAGCCAAAAGGCTGTGGGCAAGGTGAAGGCGACCATGGCCAAAGCAAAACCCATGAGGAACTGCATGGACACAATCCACCATCGCTTCGTCTTCAGATTGTCGATGAAAGGACTCCAGATTGGTTTGATGACCCAAGGGAGCCCAAGCCAACCTGTGTAGACGGTGATTTGTCCGTCGGTCAGTCCAAGTTCCTTGAACATGATGACAGAAATAAGCATCACGGCCGAGAATGGCAGTGCTTCGCCAAGATAAAGGGATGGAACCCAAATGTAGGGCTTTTGGTTGTTCATTGTGGGATGGAAGTTAAAGTGGGAGTTAAAGTGGAAGTTAAAGTGGAAGTTAAAGTGGGAGTTAAAGTGGGAGTTAAAGTGGGAGTTAAAGTGGGAGTTAAAGTGGGAGTTAAAGTGGGAGTTAAAGTGGGAGTTAAAGTGGGAGTTAAAGTGGGAGTTAAAGTGGAAGTTAAAGTGGAAGTTAAAGTGGGAGTTAAAGTGGGAGTTAAAGTGGGAGTTAAAGTGGGAGTTAAAGTGGAAGTTAAAGTGGAAGTTAAAAAGGAAGTTAAAGTGGAAGCTAAAAGGAAGTTATGGGAATTGATTATTGGCCTCCTTTTTGCAGCACCACGTGATGGTGCCTGTGGCGAGGATGAAGATCCATGCAATAGGTGCTGTGAGGCAGTCGATGATGAAGAAATCATGGAAACCCAGCCTGCTGACCAGCCATCCTGAAAGTGCGAGTGGGGGTATCATCACTGCGACGAGTACAGGAATCTGCAGGTAGTTGGTCGCCATCTTGTATCGGTCGTGCGACAACTGCTTGACCAGCGGCATGCAACAATTGAAGCCGAAGCCGAAACATATCTGGCTGAGGAAGGTCATGACGCAGAGCTCAGGTATGCCACCAGGATGGTGGAGCGTCATGATGAGATAAAAGAGGGGGGACAGTGTGAAAGTGATGACCTGAGCCCATAAGATGGATTGACCGAAATGCTTCATCTGGAGTTGGCGACCGAGAATGATGCCGAACGAGAAAGCCATCACACCGATGGTGCCTTGTGCGAACCCTATCTCTTGCATGGAGCAACCCAATCCTCCGTTTCGAAGGGGCATGTAGAGGAAAAAGACGCGGACGAAGAACATCAGCGACTGTGGCAGGACGAGCAGGATGAGCGCAAGGACGATAAGTGGAAAACGCTTTGCCCTGGTCATGCTTTTGATGTGTTTTGCCTCCGACAGTGTTGTGCCTGTCAAGGATATGCCCGTCGATGTGGAGTAGGTATTGGTGAGCAAGGTGAAATTGAGCACCATGATGATGAAATAGGCTCCAGCCAGAATGTATGTGCCCATGGACCACGACACGTTGTATCTGTTGGGCAGGTTCTTGAAGAACACTTCCAAACCTCCCACCAAGATGATGAACAGACCATAGGTGATGACGGTGCACACTTGATAGGAGGTGGTGCGTAAAGGCCAGAAGAACAGTCTTTCTTTTTTCATCAACCGTTTTCTGTAGTAAATCTCAGAGAGAAGGTTGTGCCAGGCGCAGAAAGAAGAAACGAGAAAAAGAATGGTGAACATCGCCAGTGGGTTTGCCACCATGCGGTTCATGTAAAAAGCTAAGCCAAGCAGGCTTGTGAAAATCAGGGCTTCGACGAGTCGGACAAAGGAGGCCGTCTGACCGCTACGTTGAACCATCTGCCTGAAAAACGGCTTGATGGCCCATGGTATGAGCAATGAGGCGGAAAAGAACGTGGAGTAGCTCTTGGGGGTGTCGGTCTGGATGAATATGAGAACGGCCACGAAGGTGACTACTGCCATGGGAATAGCCTCGGCACTGAAAAGTGCCGGTATCCATACGTATGGGTTTTTCCTGTGGTCTGTCATCATGTGGCTATCTGTAGGGACGCGATGTGTCGCATCAGTTAATTTGTAGGAATGCGATGTGTCGCGTCAGTTCATCTTTAAATCACGAATTTGCAATATGGGAATACTGTTTAATCAGTTCTGTTTCTGGATAGTAGTGTAGGAGAATGTCCTTATAGTCGTAACCACTCTCGCCCATCACTGCCGCACCTATCTGGCAGAGGCCTACACCATGTCCCCATCCCGCTCCATGAAGGATAAACGTCTGAGGTATCTGGCTGTCGGTGGTGTATTCGTAATCGACTACAAAAGCGGAACTGAAGAGATGGGAACGCGACAACGAGCGCCGGATCTCCAGTTCCTTGCCAATGGTGTATGTCCGCTTTTCACCGACAATCTCCAGTTCGATGATTCTGCCTGATTTGCCGCGTCGGAGCGGATGGAGTGCGATGATAGGTCCGAGGTCGATGCCGAGACGGTCGCTCACAATCTGAGTCAGTTCCTCTTGCGTGTAAGTCACTTGCCATCGATAGAAGTCGGTCGTCTCCTGGTCGTAGTTGTTGAGCACCTGAGCGAGAATGCGCTTGTCGTGGGTGTTGCAGAAAGCTGATTGACCATTGACCATTGACCATTGACCATTGAGCATTGACCATTGACCATTGACCATTGAACATTGACCATTGACCATTGGACGTTGGGCATTGACCATTGAACATTGACCATTTAACATTGGTATTGGACGTTGATCATTGATCATTGGGCGTTGGGGGGCCATGATCCATCTTCTTGCGTTCTCTTCGATGGTGAGGTCGGGTATGGGGTGCGAAGTATCTGGTGTGTCAGGAAGTGCCTTGAGGTAGGGGAGGTCGATGTCTTCCCAGCATGTGGAGAACTCTTCCATGATACCTCCGCAGCATTTAGAGAAGCGAGTGTCGCAGATTTGTCCTTTGTAGGTGAGCACTTGCCCGCAGGTCTCATCCACGGCTTGATTGACGTTGGTGCTGGTCTGTCGGGTGATGCCTTGGTAGCGCTGGCAGTGGTCGTCGGCACAGACATCAAACAAGGTGTGGTCCTCTCTGTCGTACCAACGGATAATTCCCTTGTCGGAGCGGTAATAGGATGTGGTGCGGCTGGCGGTCTTTTCTTTTCGTTTGTTGATCTGGGCGAGCAACCATCCGCGCGAGATCACCGCATGTGCCTTGAGCAGCTGGAGGGAAGCGGAAGCACTCATCTCGGAAGATATGACACTCTTGAGATACTCTTCGACGGGCAGTATGTTGATGGCTTGTAGTTTGCCATTGTCGATGATGATGCGCAATTGCCCTTTGAACACTTGAGTCTCTTTCCTCTCCCAGTGGAATCCGATGCCAATGGTCACTTCCTCCAGAGCGAAAGAAGCGTCGGGGCTGAGAGGTATGAAATCCAGCTCCACGTACGTATTGCCCCTCCATTCGGCTTTCCCGTTGTGAAAACCGATGGATTGCAATCCCGACACAGTGGTTGTCCCGCAGGTGTACTCACCTTTCAGAAACACGCGTAGAGCTATGGATTGGACAATGCCTACGTGAACCAATGGAGCATTGAGCTTGCTATTGTTCATGAGTGCCACATTCACTGATAATCTGTTTGATGCGTTCCAAGGTGAGTTTCTTCAAGTCTTCTTCCCTTGGAGCGATGATCATGCCTGCCATGTCGAGCGCACCAGGGCTGACAAGAATCTGCTCGTCGCCTTCAGCGAAGTAGCAGTCAGGGCGATGCTTCGAACGCGGGATGATGATGACCTGGGTGTAGGTCTCGTCTTCCATGACTTCCGACCATGCCAGCACATTCACCCTTGGCTCGTATTCTCCTTCCTGCACTGCCAGTTGCCCGATGTATTCTTTCACTTCCTTGGCGATGTCGTCAATGACAAACCCCTCCACTTTGCGCAGGGTGCATGGATAGTGGTTGATGAACTCTTGATTCCAAAAGTTCCTTGTCAACTTCTCATCCTTTTTCCCCGCTTGGAAATGCAGGTGGTCGGGGGCGGAGGCACCGCAGAGAGGACCATTGTAGAAGAACATCATTTCAGGAACGAGTCTTGACAGATGCAGCATGTCGTCCATACATTCCTTGAATTCTTGACGCTGGTGCTGGACGGCGGCGATGGTAAGGTGGTTCTCAAGGATGGGGAAGGGATTGACAAGAATGTTGTACTTGTCGAGCCAAATGAGTCTGCCTTGCTCTTCGGGCCGGTTGGCGTCGCAGAGGAAGCATTTCCTCTCGTTGATGGACTTGTTGTCGATCTTGGCGCCAGTGGAAACGATTCTGGCAGGGTTGAATTGCACTTTGAAAGTGCCATTTTCTTCTTCCAGCTCGTTGACGACCACGTTCTGTAGCTGGTCGAACCTTGTTTTTGCATCAGGCCACGATTCGAGTTGTGCATGGATGAATTTCTCGATGGCCTGGCTGATGCCAAAGAAGGGATAAGCGATTCTCTTTGTCAGTTCGATGGTCCTGAGCGAGTCCTTGTAGGCATTGTTCTTGTTGATTTTCTCGGGCGACAAGGCGGCATCAGAATTACCCTCCCATCTACGGCAAAGGTAGATAGGCTCATAGATGCGACCAATACGGTAGTTGCGGGAGATGGCTATACCTACGGCGTAGTCCTCACCATAACTGGTGTTGGGGAATCCGCCTAAAGAACGTAAGACTGTTGTGCTGAACGCACGTGGCGCTCCCAGACCGTTGATCCTGAGTGCGTTGTTCATGCCGTTCTCATCGGTCCATTCCTTGTGGCCGATGATACCTGGAGGCAGGGTCTCGAGGCTGAAGTTGGTCATGCGGTAGGACCCGATGACCATGGCGCATTTCTCCTCTATAAATTTGTTGTGTATCTTCGTGAGTGTATGCTCATCGCTATAGAGGTCGTCGCTGTCGAGTTGAACGGCGTACTTGCCACATCTTGGGTCGTAGATGGCTGTGTTCCAGCAACCGCCGATACCGAGGTCGTTGCGCTCTGGCATGATGTGCACCACTCTGGGGTCGTAGGTGTATCTGCCGATGATCTCCGTGGTCCTGTCGGTGGAGTGGTTATCGACAATGATGAGGTTGAAGCGGAAATCTGTCTGTTGCTTGAGCACCGACTCTATGGCGTCGGCTATGGTTCGTTCCCTGTTTCTCACGGGGATGACCACTGTCATCTCCACAGGGAAGTTGCCGCTTCCGAGATCTACCCTGACGATGTCGCTGGCTGGTATTCGCCAGCCTTGTTCATCCAGAAATGAAGTAAACGCTTCTTCCATCTCTTTCTGCACCTCAGCACTGGCTGGGTTGACATAGTCGAATTGCTTTTCCCCCGACTTTCTGTTGTCGGTCTCCACCTCTGTGTAAAGCGTTTCCTTGATGTGGTAAATGGGGTGGTATTGGGATGAGATGCAGTTGAGCCACAGGTAGTACCATCCTGCGTGTTTGAAGTTGTGGCTGTTGCACTTTCCTTCCTCGTCGTCGAAATCGCAGTTGATGGAGTGTTCGGCCAGGACCTCTCTGTTGACCAGCACAACGCTTCCGAAGTCGAAGTCGTTTCTGACGCTGCCAAGTTGGTGGTCGATGGTGGGTACTGAGATGAGTTCACCGTTCTTGAATTGGTTGCGGTCGGCGTATATGATGCCTGCGCAGGTGGCAAGCGCGATGTCGTGCATGCGTTCCACAGCCCTGTAGCCCATTTGCAGCGGTGTGGTCTTGAAGTAGAAAAGGGAATAATTAGTGGTGGTAGTGCATGAGATTCTGCATAATGTCTCAGTGCCCACCATGCTGTCGGTTTGTAGGGGTGAACAGCCTTCAGGCAGTCTGACTGTCTTGTCGTTGGTCAGCACCCATATTTTGTTGATGAGTGGACTTTCGCATAGCGACTCCACTGTGGCTTTGAGGGATTCTTCCCCTCCATAGGGGATGAAGCAGTCTATTTTGTTCTCCATAAGGTTGTTGTATTTACGTTAGTCGTCAAGGAATATGTCTGGATATGCGTCCGTCAAGGCGAAAGCATGGGCATTTCCGGCAATGATGATGCAAAGTTAGCAAATAAAAGTCGAAGAAGCATGATGAAAAGCGAATTTGAACGTATTCTTTTGTTCTGCTCTCGATTTTTCGTGACTTTGACTTCGTCGAAGTATCTGCTTCTCCCAAGAGTAAAAGAAAGACGAGCCTTTCTTTTGCGCTTATCTCGATTTTTATTAACTTTGCATCTTGAATATGAAAAAACAATCGCCAGAGATAAAAACAATCATTCAAAGATATGAAGATAGACTTTAGGAAATGCATACCCGACGTGTTATGCATCGTTTTATTTGTGTTGATATCCGTAGCTTATTTCTACCCTGCCGATATGGAAGGCCGTCGTTTGGAGGGTGGCGACCATACGGGTGGTTTGGGCCTTGGTACTGAACTGAACGCTTTCAAGGAAAGCCATGGCGGTGAGCAATCACGCTGGACCAATGCCGTTTTCGGAGGCATGCCCACCTACCAGATGGCTCCCAGCTACAAATCGACCGATTTGCTTTCGGCTTTAGGCGATATCTATCATTTGTGGCTTCCCGACTATGTGTTTTATATCTTCATCAGCATGCTGGGCTTCTATATCCTCTTGCGTGCTTTCGACTTCAAGCAGTGGATGGCTGCTCTGGGTGCCATCATCTGGGCTTTCTCGAGCTATTTCTTCATCATCATTGCAGCCGGTCATATTTGGAAAGTGCTGACTTTGGCCTATATTCCTCCTACCATTGCCGGAGTGGTGTTGTGCTACAAGGGCAAATACTTGTGGGGTGGGGTAGTGGCAGCCTTCTTTGGTGCTCTCCAAATCATGTCGAACCATGTCCAGATGTCGTATTATTTCCTTTTCGCCATCCTCTTCATGGTGATTGCCTACTTCATTGATGCCCTCCGAAACGGAAAAATGGGCGTCTTCCTGAAAGGTACCTTATCGCTCGTGATTGCTGCGGCTTTGGCTGTGGCCATCAATATCTCCAACCTCTACCACACCTATGAATACAGCAAGGAGACCATGCGTGGAAAGAGCGAGTTGGTGAAGGAAGGCAAAACCGAGGACCAGACGGACAGTGGCCTGGAACGCAGCTACATCACCAACTGGAGTTATGGCAAGGGCGAGACGATGTCGTTGTTGGTGCCCAATGTGAATGGAGGCGCATCAGTGCCTTTGTCGGCAAGCAAGGCCGCAATGAAAAAAGCAGACCCACAGTTCAACCAGATGAGGATCTACGACTATTTCACACAGTACTGGGGCGACCAGCCAGGAACCAGTGGACCTGTCTATGTAGGTGCCTTCGTCTGTCTGCTGTTTGTGCTTGCCATGTTTGTGGTACCCAACAAGAATCCGCTGAAATGGGCTTTGCTGGCAGCCACCATACTTTCCATATTCCTCTCATGGGGCAAGAACATGATGTGGTTCACCAATCTGTTTATCGACTATGTGCCCATGTACAGCAAGTTCCGAACCGTCTCATCTGCCCTTGTCGTGGCTGAGTTCACCATTCCTCTGCTGGCCATGATGGGACTTAGGGAATTCGTCGTCAGGATGGATGATCCTCAGCAACGAGGTGGATTGATGCGTACTCTTGGCTTGAGTACTGCCATCACGGCTGGTTTGTGCTTGTTGTTCGCTTTCTGGCCTTCCATTTTCGGTTCTGGAACGAATGAGAATGATGCCAATACCGTAAAACAGCTCGTTGGTTATGGATTCCCCGAGATGCAGACGGGTATGCTGATGGAGAGTCTGGGCAAGATGCGCTACGCTTTGGTCGTATCTGATGCATGGCGTTCGGTCATCATCATCTTGGTAGGCGCCATCTTGATGTACATGTATGGCATGAAAAACCGCAAGATCACCGCTACGACGTTGGTGATAGCCCTGACGGTGCTGTGTCTTTACGATATGTGGGACGTGAACAAGCGCTACCTCAACGATGCGATGTTCGTTCGCCCCAATCCACAGAAATACGCCAATCCTTCTGAAGCCGACAACTATATCTTGGAGGCCGACAAGGATGTGAAAGACTACAGAGTCCTGAGTTTCAACAATCCTTTCAACGACAACTCCGTATCGAATTTCCATTTCAGTGTGGGTGGTTATCATCCAGCCAAACTCCGTCGTTATCAGGAGTTGATTGAGACCCATATCACCAATGAGATGGGCAATGTCTATAAGGCTCTGGGTGAGGCGCAAAGCGATACGACTGCATTGCTGGGCCTTCAGGGGCGAATGGCTGATATGCTGACCGTGGTCGATGCCGCCAAGTGCGACAGCCTCTTCCCCGTGCTCAATATGCTCAACACCCGCTGGTTCCTGCTCAACAGTCAGGATGGTGGTCAGCTGCCTATGCGCAACCCCTATGCTTACGGCAATGCTTGGCTGGTGAAAGGTGTGAAGTATGTAAGCAATGCCAACGAGGAAATCGAGTTGACAGGGCAGTTGAGTCCCAAGGATGTGGCTGTGGTCGATCAATCCTTCAAAGCCGCTCTTGGGGATGCCGAGGCTTTGACTACCGACTCCGCCGATCATGTGGAACTCACACTGTACGACACCAACCGCTTGGAATATAAGGTCAACACCAAGAATGGCGGTGTGGTGGTCTTCTCTGAAATTTACTACCCTGAATGGACAGCCACCATTGACGGTCAGCCTGCTGAGATAGGTCGTGCCGACTATGTGCTCAGGGCCATGAAGGTGCCAGCTGGCGAGCATCAGATTGTGATGACTTTTGCGCCTAAGAGCATAGAGCAGACTGAAGCGGTGGCTAATGTGTCGTTCTTGTTGCTGTTGCTTGCTGTTGCCGCAGGCTTGTTCATGGCTTATAAGCGTCACAGAGACAGCAAGGTGCTGCCTCAGGATTAAAAGCGGAGATAGAATAAAAATTCTATAGCGTCTATAAAAATCTATAGCGCCTATAGCCCCTATAAAAATAAGAAGAAACTTTCAAAAACAAAGGATATGAGACTTTTTTTCATTGTGATGATGCTTCTTGCCTCATCCGTGGTCGCTGCCCAAGACAACAGATTGGACGTGAATGGCGTTCGCGACGTGACGCTCGACAGTCTGGCCAAGGCCAATCAAGTGCGCCCTGTGTCGGGTTCCAGCCGCAAGGGCAACAACCCTGTCCTGTTTCTTGTGGGTAACTCCACCATGCGCAACGGCACCCTCGGCAATGGCAACAATGGTCAATGGGGCTGGGGATATTTTGCCCACGAGTTCTTCGATGAAAACAAGATTACTGTGGAGAATCATGCGCTTGGTGGCACGAGTCCCCGCACTTTCTACCGCCGTCTGTGGCCAGATGTCCTGAAAGGCATCCAAAAAGGAGACTACGTGATTCTGGAACTGGGGCACAACGACAACGGACCTATTGACCACGACCGTGCACGTTCTTCCTACAAGGGGGCGAACGGCAATGAACCTTTGACTCATGACTCCATACTCGTGACCATCCAAGAGACGGGTAAGCAGGAGGTGGTCTATTCCTTTGGCGGCTATCTCCGTCGCTTTGTGAGTGAGATCCGTGCCAAAGGCGCCACACCCATTCTTTTCACCCTGACTCCCCGCAAGGCTTATGAGGAAAGTGATCCCAACCGTATCGACCGTAAACTGACCACTTTCACTCCATGGATCAAAGCCATGGCTGAGGAACTGCATACCCCGTATGTCGATCTCAATGATATCTCCGCCCGTAAACTGGAAACCTACGGCAAATGGAAGGCCGACTATCATTTCTTTGGCGACAAGATCCATTCCTCTGCTTTTGGAGCCAAGATGAACGCCGCTTCATGTGCTGAGGGGCTGGAGGCATGCAACGATCCTCAAATCGCGGAATTGAGGTCGTATATCCTCACCGACATGATTCATCCCAAGAGTATTCTTGAGACCCATCCCGATTGGGTGGTGACCAAGTCGTCGAAGAAAGCGGATGCCAAGAAGCCCCGCGTGTTTCTCACTGGCGATTCCACGGTGAAAAACAACGACAAGGACGAGGACGGCATGTGGGGCTGGGGATCTCAGGCCGCTACTGTGTTTGATGGCAACAAATGCACTGTTGTGAATGCCGCCAAAGCAGGTCGTTCCACCCGCACCTTCCTTGAGGAAGGACGTTGGGACGAGGTTTATCACTCCATTGAGCCTGGCGACTATGTGCTCATTCAGTTCGGTCACAACGACATTGGCGACATCGACACCAAGAAGGAGCGTGCCGTCATCCGTACGGCTGCTGACACATGTCATGTCTATAAGATGGCTTCCAATGGTCAGTACAAGGTGATTTATTCTTTCGGTTGGTACCTGAAGAAATTCATACAGGATGTTCGGGAGAAAGGTGGCACACCCATTCTCGTGAGTCTCACCCCTCGTAATGAATGGCCCAAGGGCAAGGTGGAGCGTCGAAACGACTCTTATGGCAAGTGGTATCGTGAGGTCGTTGCAGAGACTGGCGTCGATTTCGTTGATGTTCACAACATCACCGCAGATGCCCTCGATAAGATGGGGCAGGAGAAAGCCAAGGCGATGTTCAATCACGACCATACCCACACTTCACTGGCTGGTGCCAGATTGAATGCCAAAAGTGTGGCTAAAGGTTTGAAGCAGATCAAATCACCATTGCGTAAATGCCTGAAATGATGGTGACATACGAACAGTTGTGTGAAGGGGTGGAAGGTCTCCACTCCTTCATTCATTTGGATGCAGTGGATTCCACCAACAGTTATCTCCGTCGTCTGCTCGACCAAGGGGAAGAACTGGAAGGTGTGACATTGGTGGTGGCCGACAGCCAGACAGTGGGGCGAGGACAGAAAGGCAACAGCTGGGAATCGGAGGATGGCAAGAACTTGACATTCAGCTTGCTTTGCCATCCTGTGTTTCTCAAGGCCAGCGAGCAGTACTTGATGTCGCAGATTATCGCCTTGAGTGTGCAGGAGGTGCTCAGCACTTTTACCGATGGGGTGACCATCAAATGGCCCAACGACATCTATTGGAACGACAAGAAGATCTCAGGTACTTTGATAGAATGTGACTTGAAAGGCAAGAGCATTTGCAACTGCATTGTCGGGACGGGGCTGAATGTGAATCAGACTTGCTTTGTGAGCGACGCGCCAAATCCTGTTTCATTGCAAATGATCACAGGGCAGGAGCATGACCTGTGTCTGTTGCTGAAGGAGGTGACCAAGCGTTTCCTCTATTATTATGATTTCGCTGCCCAAGGTGGAGGTGAGGCCATCCGCCAGAGATACAAGCAATGCCTTTATCGTCGTAGGGGTGTCTATGCTTACGAGGATGCTGAGGGTGCCTTTGACGCAACGCTCTTGGATGTGGAGGATTCGGGTCGTTTGTTGCTTGTTGACCAGGAAAACAAGGTGCGCAGATACGAGTTCAAGGAGCTGAAATTCATAATTTGACATTTTCAGCATAAAATGCGCCTTGATATTTGTCTGTATGATGTTTTTTTTCTACATTTGTGGAAGAAAAAGTTGAAGGCTTCAGGAAAAGGAAGACCGATGTCTTTCACGTTCAAAGCCCTAAACATTACATTCAATTAACACCTAAACCCTAAACGCTATATGAACTTTATCGAACTATGTCTGAAGCGCTTCTCAGCGCGCAATTACACCGATGAGCCCGTATCCGACGCTGACCTCCACTACATACTCGAGAGTTTTCAGGTAGCTCCTTCGGCAGTCAACCGCCAGCCTTGGAAGTTTCTGATCGTACAGAGCGAGGAGGCTAAAGCTAAGGTGCAGCGTGCTTACGACCGTGAATGGATCAAGACGGCTCCCTTGTATATCATTGCTTTCAAAAACACCAATGAGCAGTGGGTGCGCAAATACGATGGCAAGCCGCATGGCGACATCGACGTGGCCATTGCCGTGGAGCATATATGCCTTGCCGCCACTGACTGCGGTCTGGGATCGTGCTGGGTTTGCAATTTCAATCCCGACATCATCAAGGCTGAATTCCCTCAGCCAGTGGAGTTTGAACCCATCGCCATCATCCCCATAGGACACATCCCAGAAGACGGCAATGTGGCTGTGAAGACCCGCAAGTCGCTCGACCGAATTGTGCAGATGGTCTGAGATAAGACTTGCCCTACATGCTGCCAGGCATGTAATATGATAGCACCAATTCCGTCCTTGTTAAGGTTCTGTGACCGGCAGTTCTCACGGCAGTGTTTGCATCCCTATCTATTTGCAGTTTACTACCGCAGCCCAAGCATGCCTTTATGGATGCTTGGGCTGCGTTCTGTCATTATCTCCCTGACGAAGGGGGTAGATTATTATCAAGCAATACCCTGAGTTCCATGAGGAAATCATCAACCATTTTGACGAGAAATTCACCGACCAACAAGTCTATTTCTGCTATCTGTTGAAGGCGGGGTTGACACAAACTCAAATACGAAATGTGCTGGACATGCCTAAATCTACAGCCTGGACATGGAATGAACGACTTAAATGGATTTCAGAGTAACGGCGGAGAATATCATCCTGGTTGAAGGCCGTTTTTCACGCTTTAAGCCTTTTTTGAAGACAAATCCCGCTAAATTGCTTTTTTTTATCTAATTTTGCACTCGTTTAGAATGCTGGATGTCTCAAACTGTGTTTTCGTCTAAAGAGACGTTCCTTGATTGCTCTCGAAAGGACAATATCTATAGTATTTCGGGAATTGTGATGGAATTGCCAAGATGATTACCTATTTCTTATTATTTGATGCAAGAAACAAAACATATACAGATTAAAGACTACAATTACGATTTGCCGGATGAACGCATAGCCAAGTTCCCTTTGGCTGAGCGCGACAGCAGCAAGTTGTTGGTTTATAGAGGTGGGGAAGTGAGCGAGGATGTCTTCACTTCCCTTCCCAAGTATTTGCCCAAGGGCAGTTTGATGGTGTTCAACAACACCCGTGTGATTCAGGCACGCCTGCATTTTCAGAAGGAGACTGGTTCGCGGATAGAAGTCTTCTGCTTGGAGCCTTCTCAGCCCATCGACTACCAACAGAATTTCGCCAGCAAAGAAGGCTGTACATGGATCTGCATGATCGGCAATCTGAAAAGATGGAAACAGGGTGTGCTGAGTCGTCAGATTAAAGTGGGCGACAAATGGGTGACATTCAGCGCTGAGCGTGGTCCCGAACATCATGGTGGCAGTCATTATGTGCATTTCCGCTGGGACGACAGTGATGTCTCGTTTGCGGAAATTCTCGATGCTGTGGGTGAGTTGCCCATTCCGCCCTATCTCAACCGCAAGAGTGAGGAAAGCGACAAACGCACCTACCAAACCGTCTATTCCAAGATCAAGGGCTCTGTGGCGGCGCCTACTGCCGGTCTGCATTTCACCGAGCGGGTATTGAAAGCCATCGACGATGCTGGCGTTCAGCGTGAAGAACTGACTCTCCATGTGGGTGCGGGCACTTTCAAGCCAGTGAAGAGCGAGGAGATAGAAGGGCATGAGATGCACTCCGAGTATATCGTGGTGAAACGCCAGACCATCCAGCGTCTGCTGGAGCATGGCGGACAGTGCGTAGCCGTAGGCACAACTTCGGTCCGCACTCTTGAGAGCCTGTATTATATAGGTGTGAAACTGCAAAACAGCCCCGACCTGTCGGAAGAAGAACTCCACGTCGAGCAATGGATGCCCTATGAATATGCTGAGCGGGGTGAGGAAATACCCGTGATGCAGGCCTTGGCCAACATCGACGCATATCTGGAACGCAATGGATTGAGTGCGTTGCACACCAGCACTCAGATCATCATCGCTCCAGGTTATGAATACAAGATTGTGAAGATGATGGTGACCAATTTCCATCAACCCCAATCGACCCTGCTGCTGCTGGTGTCGGCCTTTGTGCATGGCGATTGGCATAAAATCTATGACTACGCATTGGCCCACGACTTCCGTTTCCTGAGTTATGGCGACTCGTCCCTGCTTATTCCATAAAAGACATATTGATGATGAAAGATAATCAAGAGGAATTGTTTCCCATCGTAGATGAATTGGGTAATGTGATTGACGCTGCCACTCGCGGTGAATGTCATAATGGCAGCAAACTGCTTCATCCCGTAGTGCATCTTCATGTCTTCAACAGCCAGGGAGAGCATTTCCTGCAACGCCGGCCCGACTGGAAAGATATCCAGCCTGGCAAGTGGGACACCTCTGTTGGCGGACATGTGGATTTTGGTGAACACGTGGAGCAGGCGCTCCGTCGCGAAGCGAAGGAGGAACTCGGCATCGAGGATTTCCAGGCTGAGCGCATCGGTCAGTATGTATTTGAGTCGGATCGCGAGAAAGAACTGGTGTTTGTCTATAAGACCATTTACGACGGTGATATCCATCCGAGTGAAGAACTCGATGGAGGACGGTTCTGGCCCAAAGAGGATATCGAAGGACATTTCGGACATGGAGTCTTCACGCCCAATTTTGAACATGAATACAGAAGAATGGGTTTTTGAGGCGTGGAATGAACAAGAAAACAACAATAAATGATTATGAAAATAGGAGATAAAGTCAGATTCCTCAGCGAAAGCGGAGGTGGTATCGTGAAGGGTTTCCAAGGACGGAATATGGTGCTGGTGGAAGACGAGGACGGTTTCGACATTCCCATGCCAATCGAAGAATGTGTGGTGATAGAGACCGACGACTACAACATCGCCAAGGTGCATACCGTTACCAAGGCACCAGAGAAGAAGAGTGTCGGCACCGATGTCAAGAAAAACGCAGGCACCGTGGCCAGCGTTTCGAAGGCTTTGTCGGACTTCGATGCACAAGACGACGAGATGGAAGTGGATCCAGCCGACAAACCCATCACTTTCCGTCCTAAGCCACAAGAGCGCAAGGATGGCGACAGACTCAATGCCTTCCTCGCCTTTGTACCCATCAATTCCAAGGAGATATCCAGCACCACATTTGAGTGCTATATCGTGAACGACTGCAACTATTTCCTCTTCTACACCCTTTCCACAGCCGAGAACGCTTCGTGGAACCTGCGATCGTCAGGAATCGTGGAACCCAACACAAAGGTCTTTATCGAGGAACTGCGCCATGCCGACCTCAACGAATTGGAAAAGGTGGCTGTTCAACTGGTGGCTTACAAGGAAGGTAAGCCCTATGGCATGAAGCAGCCTGCCAGTGTGGTGATGCGTATCGACGGCATCAAGTTCTTCAAACTGCACTCCTTCAAGGAGAGTTTGTTTTTTGATGAACCGGCTTTGGTCTATGACATCGTGAAGGATGATGTGGTGGCTCGCCCATTGGTGGTCGATGCAGAGGAAATGAAGCGATCAATGTATGGGGTGGGTAAGGATGACGAGAAAACAGAACGGCCTCATACATCGTCAGCACGGGTGAAGAACCCACAGCCTCATGCACAAAGCCAGGCCGTTTCGATTCCAGCGGATGGCATAGCCAGTCCTGCCAGCACTTTCGAACGGGTGAGACAGATAGGTAAATCGGTCATGGTGGAGGTGGACCTTCATATCAATGAACTGCTCGACACCACTTCGGGTATGTCCAATGGAGATATGATTGAATATCAGTTGAAGGTCTTCCGCAAGGTGATGGAAGCGCATAAGAATGAGAAGGGACGCAAGATTGTGTTTATTCATGGCAAAGGCGACGGTATCTTGCGCAATAGCATCATCAGCGAACTGAAGAGCAAATACAAGACTTGCGCCTATCAGGACGCGTCGTTCCGCGAGTACGGCTTTGGCGCCACCATGGTCATCGTGCACTGACCTTATTCCTTGATTTCCTCGAAATCAATATATTCCCCCTCGTCGGCCGAGAAGATTTTCCCTTCTTGCTGTCGAGGGGGTCTTTGTGTGCGGTCGAACTGTTCCTCGCGGTGCCTGGATTGGGTATATTGCCGCTTGCTGCCTTTCTCGTTGTCGCCAAAAAGTCGTTTGAACATGTTTTTGAAGTAGTATTTGGCAATCAAGAGTCCTCCTGCTGCAAGTGCAACAAGGAACAGAATGGTACCGAGTATGATGTAGATGATGATCATGTCTGCTGATGTGTGGTTGTTGTTGATAATGATAACTAAAACCGTGCCAATCTATCAGTCTGACATAAAGGCAGTGGCGAGAACGTTATCTTCTTCCTGCAATGTGGGAGCCGATAGACATGAGAATATACACCACGATGCAGGCGGCTATGCCTTTGCTTAGATATGCCCATACCTCGCTGTGGCTGATGCCTGTGGCGAGGGCATAGACGAGTACCAACCCACAGATGATGAGGAAAATGTATTTCAGCTTGTTGTCTTTCCATGCCATCGACTTGAATTTGAGGGCAAACATGGGAATCTCACAAACGAGTAGCCAACAGAACATCACGACAAAAGCCAGCAGGAAAGGTGCGTTGAAACGTGGAGAGGTGAGATAGCTCTCGCTGCTCGAAATCAAGGCGCCCCAGAAGATGGCGTTGGCTGGGGTGGGCATGCCGATGAATCCCATGTGCTGGCGTTCATCGATGTTGAACTTGGCGAGTCTGAGTGCGGAGAACGCTGCTATGAGAAATGCCGTGTATGGCATCACGGTGAACCAGAAGTTGTTGTACATGAAAAGCGGGTATCTGACCACGGTGAACAGCGTGAACACCATGGCTGAAGGTGCCACACCGAAAGTGACCATGTCGGCCAGGGAATCGAGTTCCACTCCCATGGCTCCCGACACACCCAGTGCCCTTGCCGACAGTCCGTCGAAGAAGTCGAAGAATGCACCGAGTAGAATGAAAATGAATGCCGTGGTGAAGAGGTGGTGGAAGGCTGCTCCAGTAGCGATACACCCGCATACAAGGTTGCAGCAGGTAATGGTGTTTGGAATATGTTTTGTGAAACTCATTGCCACAAGTGATTGACGATTGTATGGATATTTATGGACTAATACCAGCTTATTGAGGGTATGGACGTGTCGGCAGAATGGACAGGAAACACTTGGAGGAAAGATGTATTTATCCTTTCAGCTTGGCTATCAGTGTCTCGTCGCCCACAGTGCTTTGCCCCATCTCCACAAGTATTTCTGTGCCGAGGGGCAGATAGACATCGACCCTGGAGCCGAATTTGATGAAGCCAAGGTGCTCGTCGATATAGCACTCGGTGTTGGGCTCAGCGTAGGTGACGATACGTCTCGCCACAGCACCGGCAATTTGACGAACAAGAATGTCCTGACCGCTTTGGGTGCGGATGACGATGGTGGAACGCTCATTCTCTGTACTGGCCTTGGGTAAGTAGGCTGCCCTGAAGTTGCCGTCGTGGTGCTCCACTTTCATGATGGTGCCGTCGCAGGGAATCCAGTTGGCATGTACGTTCCAAAGGCTCATGAAGATGGAAACCATGATGCGCTTGTCGTGGAAATACTCGTCTTCCTCCACTTCTTCCACCACTACTATCTTACCGTCGGCAGGAGCTACCACGGAATTGACCGTAGGGCCGAGGTACATACGAATGGGACAACGGAAGAAATTCACCATGATACCATAGATCACGGCGAGTGAGCACAGAACGATATATGTCATTGGGTGGTTGCCCAGGAACTTGATGAGGATGATGGCAATGGCAAGCAATACCGTTCCGCCAAGAATGAGCGGATGCACACCCTCATGGTGTATGCGTATCTTGTTTCTGCGCTTGTTGTGTATGGCTGGCTTTTTAGATGTCATTATGATAGTAAAGAAACTTTTGTCTCTGATTTTCAATGTCTGTTGTTCATGAATTTGTCAGGAGCAAGGCCAGTTGATACCTGATGCCTAACTGCAAAGTTAGTCTTTATTCTCTACATATCAAAGAAAATAGCTGATTTTTGTCTTTTTTTCATGACATTATGAGTTTTTTTTCATGGGGCAGCTTAACTGCAAAAAGCACTTCAACTTCAAAAAAGTATGTTGAAGCACTTGCAAATAATTTAAAAAAAAGATACATTTGCACCGCTATACTTCTACGTTAATGTAGAATCAAAAAATAAACCTTATCAATTAGAGATTAAAATGAATAAATTGATACTTGAATTCGTCTTGTTCTTTGCCTTTTCGGGAATCTTTGCCCAGAAGATCCAGACGGTGGACATGGAGGGCAATCCAGTGGCTTATGCTCATATTATGGGCGAGGATGGCAAGATGATAGGCATCACCGACATGGACGGAAAACTTGATGACGTGAGATTCGATCAGACGCTCACCGTGCGTCATGTGGCTTTCAAAGAAAAGAAGATTTTTGTGAAAGGTGAGGGCTTTGTGCGTATTCCGCTGGAAGACAGCGACTACGGTCTCGGTGAGATCGTGGTCAAACCTAAGGAGTATATTTATGTGCAGACGTATTACCGGATGATCTATATGACCGACGACACGATGGAATACTGCCGCTTTGGCATCATCGACAACACCTACAACGTGAAGAAGAAAGACATATCCTCCAGCCACAGTCATCTCTCGAAGGCGAGTATGGGACTGCTGAAAACAATACTTGACGGTCTCTTTGGCCGAATCATCGATAGTTGGGGAGATTTGCCGACAGTTGAGCCTATGTCTGCTGACAAGCAGGACAAGCAATCCATTAGGCTTGTAAAGGATGACGAGAACCGACAGCGGATTTACTACAAAGACTCCTTGGTGGGCTATGTGGTCAATGACTATACTGACCATTTGCGTCGTTTTTCTGTGGACAGAGAAAAACTTCATCGGATCAGGCAACAGGAAACGACAGATAAGAAGAAATCCAAAAAGAAAAAGGATAAAAGCGAAGAGCACCGGAATGTGCAGCACAACTTTTATAAGGTTTACCAGATAGACGACGAGGGACGTTATGGTGTGGAGGATTTCGTGATGAGCCAATGGCATGACGACTACGACAAATACGATAAATACTATAAGAAGGACAAGCATGTCCGCATCTGGCTGGAAGCCTATTCCACAGACCGCGAGTATGTAGATAAGGCCGAATTGAAGGAGAAAATCAAGGCCAATAAGGTGAAGATGACCTATCCAGCCATAATGGAGTTTGAACGCAAGCATAATATTCCTGCTCTGCCAACCAGAGCCAAAGAGGAACTGACCAAATTGTTCAATAAATAAGATTTGATGTCTTTATAACTTAATCTATTTTAATTATATGAAAATCAAAAGGTTTATAATCAATATTTCACTTGCTGGTTTCTTGGTCGTTCCATCTTGTCCAGCCAACGCCCAAAGCCAGTTGTATCCACAGCATTTCGACCTCGACGAAGTGACATTGCTTGATGGCCCTTTCAAGACATCGATGGAGAAGAACTTCGACGTGCTGTTGAAGTATGATGCCAATCGACTGCTCACTCCTTTTGTCCGGCAGTCAGGATTATCCACGAAGTCGGGCAGCAAGTATTATGGATGGGTCACTAAGTATCCTTCTTTCGGCAACTGGGGACAGAGCGACTGGTCGCTTGAAGGACATGTCGGTGGTCATTATCTATCAGCCCTTTCGCTTGCCTATGCTGCCTGCCATGACGAAGCCACGAAGGCCAAACTCAAGAAACGGCTTGATGATTGTCTGGAGGTGATGAAAGATTGCCAGGATGCCTACGACAACAATAAGCAGGGATTGTATGGTTTTATTGGTGGCCAGCCCATCAATCAGGTCTGGACAGGGCTTTATAGCAACAACCTCTCTGAGTTCAGGAATTACGGTGGCTGGGTGCCTTTCTATTGCCAGCACAAGGTGTTGGCTGGACTGCGCGATGCCTGGATCTATGCAGGGAGCGAGGTGGCTAAGGAGTGCTTCCGTAAGTTGGCGGATTGGAGCGTGAATGTGGTGAGCAAATTGTCCACCTCTGATATGCAAGCGGTTCTCGGTTGGGAGCATGGCGGAATGAACGAGTCGTTGCTCGATGCCTATCAGTTGTTTGGAGATGCCAAATACCTTGCAGCTGCCAAGAAATACAGCCATCAGCATGAGATCGATGGCATGCAGGGAGCAGAGGGACGCTATAGCACCACTTTCCTTAACGGTCAGCATGCCAACACACAGGTTCCCAAATTCATTGGATTCCAGCGTATAGGAGAGGTGCAGGCCAGTGCAGGTACATTCAGAACGGCTGCCCGTAATTTCTGGGACGACGTGGCCACTCACCGCACCGTATGTATCGGAGGCAACAGTGTGTCGGAACATTTCCTGGCGCAAAGCAATGCTTCGCAGTATATCACCAACACCGACGGCCCCGAGAGTTGCAACACCAACAACATGTCGAAACTCTCCGAGATGCTTTTCGATTACACCCACAATGCCAAGTATGTGGATTTCTATGAGTATGCGATGTGGAACCATCTTCTTTCCACTCAAGACCCTCAGACTGGTGGTTATGTCTATTTCACTTCATTGCGTCCTCAGAGCTACCGTATTTACTCCCAGGTCAATCAGGCCATGTGGTGCTGTGTGGGCACGGGTATGGAAAACCACAGTAAATACGGTCATTTCATCTATACCCATGAAGGAAACACCAAGCTATATGTCAACCTGTTTACTGCCAGTGAGTTGAACAGCACAGACTTCGTCATCAAGCAGGAGACCAACTACCCTTATGAGCAGAAAACGCGTCTGACGGTAGGTAAGTCCGGCAATTATTCCATCGCAATCCGTCATCCTTGGTGGACCACCGCTGAGTACGCGGTCACCGTGAATGGCACTGCAGTCAATGCGGCTGTGAAACCGGGTGAGGCATCCTATGTGGATATCAACAGAAGCTGGAGCGAAGGCGACATCATTGAGGTGTCTTTGCCTATGCAACTCCGTATGGAGTCTTGTCCCGGGTATGATGATTATGTGGCTTTTGAGTATGGCCCAATCTTGTTGGCAGCCCAGACCACAGCTGTCAAGAATGGTGATGGCAGCGGACTGCAGTATGAGAAGTTGCAAAATGAGTATGCAGGCGAAGGCCGTATGGATCATGCGCCTGGCTCTATGGGCAAGCCTCTCTCTTTGTCGAGTGCTCCCTTGTTGTTGGGAGAGCGTGCTAAGGTGCTGGATCGAATCAAGGAGGTGGACCTGAGCAAGTTGCTGTTCTCCATTGATGCGAGCAATCCGTCGCGACAAGGGGTGGAGAAATGGTCGTCGCTCACTTTGGTGCCTTTCTACACGATTCATCATGCCCGATATCAGTGTTATTGGTACCAGCAGACCGAGGAGGCATTTGCCAACAGCGACATGGCCCGACAGGATGCCTTGGAGAAGGACCTTCAGGACCGCACCATCGACTTCGTGGGCACAGGCGAGCAGCAGAGTGAGGCTGGTCATGAAGCTTCTTACAGCGCTGGGTCCTCCACTGGCATGTTCAGGGATGAATACTATCGCGATGCCCAGAGAAACGGCTATATCCAATACACGCTTTCCAACCCCAAACAGTTGAAGGACAGCCTGAGCATACTTTGCCGTTTCACCTCTGCCGATCATGGAAGGAAAGGCACTTTGTATGTGGATGGAGTGGCACTTGCGGATATCGAGATCACAAGCAATGCTGCAGGGCAGGACGACAATGGCTTCTACAATGTGGAATATGCTATTCCTGAAAAGCTGGTTTATGATGCCAATGGCCAGGTGAAAACTCAGTTTGTGGTGAGGTTGAAGGCTTCTTCCTCTACTTTGTGTCCTGGATGGTATTTTGTGCGCCTGATGCATGGATACGACAATCATGCCTATAAGTTCACCGCTTCGGACTGGACCACTGGTGACACCAATCGTCTGAGCAAGAGCAACATCAAGTACAACACGACCGACAATACCATTGTGGTGAGCAATTCCAAAGGAGAAAATAATGTGTGTCTGACGCTCGACTACTCAAACAAGCAATACACGATTAGCAAGGACGACAAGTATTTGATTGTCAGGGGAACAGGACTGAGCACAGAATCAGGAGCCTCTTATTTGTGGTGGCTCAATGGTGTGAATAAGTGGAGCAGTGTGGCTCCCTCTTTTGTGGGCAAAGCCAATACAACAGAGGTGGTGGTGGCTTGGGACATGACAGCCAGCGGCCTGGCCGACAATCTGTCGGGCGATCGTCCGAACATCTGTGTTGGGGCCACTATTTTCGGTCTGACTGCCAATAATGGCAGTGTGGTGATTCGCGACATTGGTTTCTATCCTTCCTATACCGAATACATTGAGATGGTATCTTCTGTCGATGGTGTTTTCGATGCCACAAGTCCATCCCATGCGGGTGTCTATAACTTGCAAGGAGTCAAAGTGGGTGAAGATCATCTGGCGGGGGATTTGCCTGGCGGGGTTTATATTAAGGATGGCAAGAAATACCTTATGAATAAATAAAAGGTCATAATCTTTCGTTATCCCCATTTTTTTTGTTAATTTTGCACCCGAAAACTTTTTTGTCACTGAAAGTTTTGTTCGTGACATGTATTTTTTGTGATATCAACAGATAAAATGGCAGATAGAAAAGTACGGGTGCGTTTTGCTCCAAGCCCCACAGGCCCACTTCATATAGGGGGCGTGCGGACAGCCTTATACAATTACTTGTTTGCCCGCCAGCATGGCGGTGACTTGATTTTCCGTATAGAAGACACTGACTCCACGCGTTTTGTTCCAGGCGCTGAGGAATATATCATAGAATCATTCAAATGGTTGGGCATCCAGTTCGATGAGGGTGTCAGCTATGGTGGTGAGTATGGTCCCTATCGCCAGAGTGAGCGCAGGGACATTTATAAAAAGTATGTACAGCAGCTGCTTGACAACGGCAAAGCGTATTATGCGTTCGACACACCAGAGGAACTGAACAAGAAACGCGAGGAGGTGGAGAACTTCCAATATGACGCTTCGACACGTGTCATGATGCGCAATTCCCTTGTGTTGCCTAAGGAAGAAGTGGAGAGGCTGATTGCCGCTGGTGAGCAATATGTGGTGAGATTCAAGATTGAGCCTGGAAGGGATGTGCTGGTGGATGACCTGATTCGTGGAGAGGTGACAATTAATTCAAGCATTCTTGACGATAAGGTGCTCTACAAGAGTGCTGATGAACTGCCCACGTATCACTTGGCAAACATTGTGGATGACCACTTGATGGAAGTGACTCATGTGATTCGTGGCGAGGAATGGCTGCCCAGTGCTCCACTCCATGTATTGCTTTATGAGGCTTTCGGATGGGCTGACACAATGCCGCGTTTTGCCCACTTGCCTTTGTTGCTGAAACCTATCGGCAACGGTAAGTTGTCGAAGCGCGACGGTGACAAACTCGGTTTCCCTGTGTTCCCATTGGAGTGGCATGACCCGAAGAGTGGTGAAATCAGTTCTGGCTTCCGCGAGAAAGGCTATCTACCTGAGGCGGTGGTGAACTTTTTGGCACTATTAGGTTGGAATCCAGGCAATGAGCAGGAACTGATGACACTGGACGAAATGGTGAAACTCTTCGACTTGAGCAAGTGTTCGAAGAATGGCGCCAAGTTCGATTTTGTGAAAGCGGCATGGTTCAACCATCAGTATTTGATCCGGCGTCCTGACAAGGATTGGTGCCCTGCTTTCGACAAGGTGCTGAAAGAGAATGGCATCAACGCTACGGAGGAACAGGAGACAGAAGTGGTGAGGATGATGAAGCTGAAGGTGATTGAATATACTGATGGACTGGGCAATAAGAAGAAACGTAATATTTCCTTCCCTTCGGACTTGTGGCCGCTGACCAAGTTCTTCTTTGTGGCTCCGACGGTGTATGACAAGGAAGGCGACAAGTTCATCCGTAAGAACTGGAACGAGAATACTGCCAGCGACATGACGCAGATGATCAAGGTGCTGGAAGGCATTGATGACTGGAGTGTGGAAGGACTGAAAGCCATCATCGACCCTTGGACCGAAGAGTCAGGCATCAAGCCTTGGAACGCTTGGCGTGTGGCACTTGTGGGTACAGGACAAGGCCCTGATATGTATGAGCTCTCTGCGTTCCTGGGCAAAGAAGAGACGTTGCGCAGAATGCGCAAGGCAATAGATGTTTTAAAGTAATCCGCCTCTTATAGTGTATAGTTTTGCAATGTATGTTTTTGCCGTATGTGCTTATATTGCGGCAATATTCAATAAGAAAGTGCGAAAGCTCGTCAAGGGGCATTTCTCTACTTTCAACACTCTAAAGGCCCAGATAGGTCCCAACGACAGGGTGGTGTGGTTTCATGCCGCCTCTCTGGGGGAGTTTGAGCAGGGACGGCCTTTGATGGAGCGTCTGCGCAAGCTGCACCCTGAATATAAAATACTGCTGTCGTTCTTCTCTCCCTCGGGCTACGAGGTCCGCAAGAACTATGAGGGTGCCGATTGTGTGTGCTATCTTCCATTCGACACTTGGGATAATGCACGTGTATTTGTGAAGTACGCTCACCCTGAGATGGCCATATTCATCAAATATGAGTTTTGGGAGAATTATTTCCGCCATCTGAGGAAGAAGAACATACCAGTCTATAGTGTATCGAGCATCTTCCGCCCCTCACAACATTTCTTCCGCTGGTTTGGCTCTGCCAACACCTTGCGTTATGTCAGCCATTTCTATGTGCAGAATGAGGAGTCGAAGAAGTTGTTGGCCAGTGTGGGGATCAGCGATAATGTGACGGTGGCAGGCGACACGCGTTTCGACCGTGTGCTCGACATTCGTCGCCAAGCCAAGGAACTGCCCCTTGTGGAGAAGTTTGTCAAGAGCGGTGATTCCAAGTTCGTGTTGGTTGCGGGTAGTTCCTGGCAACCCGACGAGGACTTGATCATTCCTTATTTCAACGCTCATCCGGAGCTCAAGTTGGTCATTGCGCCGCATGTGATTTCCGAGAGTCATTTGCAGGAGATAGAAAGTAAGTTGCAACGTCCTTTCTTGCGTTACACAGAAGCCAACGAGGAACAAGTGGCAAGTGTGGATTGCCTGATCATCAATTGTTTCGGTCTCTTGTCGTCCATCTATCGTTATGGCCAGATGGCATACGTGGGCGGTGGCTTTGGAGTGGGCATACACAATGTGCCAGAGGCGGCTGTCTATGGTGTGCCTGTGATGATAGGTCCCAACAACAAGAAGTTCCGCGAGGCTCAGGCCCTGCTGAAACTGGGTGGGTGTATAGAAATCACAGACAGCGAGAGCTATCAGGCATGTATGGATCGTTTGCTCACTGATGAGGCTTATCTTCGGGAAAGCGGCCGAAAGGCTGGTGAGTATATCGCTAAGAACGCAGGTTGCGCAGATATCGTGTTCAAGGATATCTTTGGAGAATAAGCCTTGCCTGGAGTCTCCAGGTTGGCATAAATAATCCCTGGGCTTTCTATGGCTTCCAATATTGTCATAGAAAAGCCCGGGGATTAATTTTAGGGGGCTTCTATAAAATCTTGAAAGAGCGTTTATAGGAGCCCGCTTTGATTATTTCTTTCTGTTATAGTATTCTTCGGAAGAGTTGCAGACAATGGTGTTGTCGGGGTTTTTGTCGGCTTCGCGAAACCAGTCGGCATACATGGCATAGTGCTTGGCGATGCCTTGGTTCAGTTCCTTGGCCTGTTCGGGTTCCACTTTTTTGATGAATTTCGCTGGAACTCCACCCCAAAGCTCTCCATCGCCGACAATGGTGTTCTTGAGCACCAGCGCACCCGCTGCAATGATGGCTCCTTCTCCTATGACAGCATTGTCGAGCACGGTGGCTCCCATGCCGATGAGTGCGGAGTTCTTCACTGTGCATCCATGTAGTGTGACACTGTGTCCGATGGTCACGTCGTCGCCAATGTCTATACCTGCTTTTTTATAGAGTGTGTGCAGGCAACTGTTGTCTTGGATATTGACTCGGTTGCCGATTTTGATGTAGTGTACATCGCCTCGTACCACTGCATTGAACCATACGGTGCAGTCGTCGCCCATCGTCACATCGCCTACGATGACTGCGTTTTCGGAAAAGTAGCAATTCTTGCCGAACTTGGGTTCCATGTCCAGCACTTTCTTGATGATAGCCATAATGATAATTGTCTGTTTGTTGTTTGTTTGGGCTTAGATTGGTCTTGTCATCTCATACAGCCACTCGCGGTGCTCTTCATCGAGATGTGCCGCCAGTTTGTCATAGACCATTTGTTGATATTGGTTGAACCATTTGCGCTCGTCTTCCTGCAGCATCTCCACGATGATGGGACTGGTGATGATGGGGCAGAGTGTGAGTTGCTCGAACTTGTAGTAAGGTCCGAAGGTGACTCCCTCTTGGTCTTCCACCACGAGCATGGTGTTCTCGTGTCTCACGCCATGGCTGTCGGTGATGTAGATGCCAGGCTCGTCGGTGATTGTCATGCTGGGCAAAAGTGGGGTGGGCATGTAGTTCATACGGAACTGGTGAGGTCCCTCATGTACGTTCATGAATGAACCCACGCCATGTCCGGTGCCATGCAGGTAGTTGATGCCGTATTCCCACATGGGTGCCCTGGCGAGGCAGTCGAGTTGGCTGCCGTACGTTCCTTTGGGGAAATGCACCCTGGCCAGATTGATGAATCCCCTCAGCACCAGGGTGTAGTCGCGACGTTCTTGGTCTGTGAGCGGACCTAAAGGCAGGGTGCGGGTGATGTCGGTCGTGCCATCTTGGTACTGAGCGCCTGAGTCGCAAAGAAGCAGGCCTTTGGGAAGTACTGGTATGTCGGTAGCGGGAGTGGGTTCATAGTGAACGATGGCTCCATGGGCGGCGTAGCCCATGATGGTGGCGAAACTGACACCGCGAAACAGGGGCTGTTCGGCTCTGAGCGAGGTGAGTTTGGCTTCGAGGCTCAATTCTGTCTGTCCGCCATCTTTCACTGCTTGCAATGCCCATTTCATCCATTTCACCATGGCGATGCCATCTTTCAGCATGGCGCTGTGGTAGCCTTTGATCTCCGTCGCGTTCTTCATGATTTTCATGGTCGAGACGGGGCAGTCGGCCAGGATAGGGTGGGCAAGGCATGAATAGACACCGTAATTGGTTTTGGCGGCTTCTATCTGAATCTTTTTCTCCATGCCCTTCAAGTCTGTGGCGATGGCATCGTAGTCCTTCACTTCCACACCTTCAGCCTGCAGGTAGTCGCAAACCTCCTCGGGCAGTTTCTCTGACTTGGTGTAGAGCGTGATGGTGTCGTCGCAAATCAGCAGGTAACTCACGAAGACAGGGTTGTAGTCGATGTCGTTGCCTCTCAGGTTGAGTGTCCAAGCCACTTCGTCGAGCATAGATACCAACAGACCCTCAGCTTTGTTCTTGTGGTAGGCTTGACGAATCCTTGATACCTTGCTGCCAGTGCTTTCTCCTGCCAGTTCCAAGGGCTGGATCAGCACTTTCTCCTCTGGCAGTGCCGGTCTGTCGGTCCAAATGGTTTGATAGGGGTCGATGTCGGTGCGTAAGCTCAATCCGTATTCGGCCAGTTCCTTCTGAAGCGTCTGAACGGATTCCACGGTGTTGGTCCAACCATCTACTCCTACGCATCCTCCTTCCTCCAGCTGCTGGCCAATCCATTCGCTGATGGTGGGTGTGCCTTCTATCTTGTCTTTCTGCAATGTGAAGTACGTGTCCTTGATCTGCTCGGCTGCCTGCAGGAAATAACGTGAGTCGGTCCAGAGCGCAGCTGCATCAGAAGTGACTACAGCCGTTCCGGCTGAACCATTGAATCCTGAGATCCATTCTCTGGAATACCATCTTGAAGGCACATACTCACCAGAGTGTGGGTCTGTGCTTGGGGTGATGAAAGCGTCGATCTTCTGCGCTGCCATCAGCTGACGCAGGGCGTCAACATGTTTGTTAGTGTCGTTCATGTTGTGGTTTTTAATTGATTATAGCGCAAAGTTAATATTTTTTGCACGATTTTTGCAGAATATCGGGATTTGTTTGGACAAATATGTTATCTTTGCAATATAAAAGTGAATAACATGTATGATGAGAAACAACTTTGAGTGTATTTTCCTCTTTTCGCACTGTATGTGTTTTTCAGCTTTGAGGTAGTGAAGCAGAACATTTATTATCTAACATTAAAATAAACAGATTATGGGATTCTTAACAGACGATAAACTCGTCATTGTAGGAGCCGGTGGTGCTATCGGTTCCACTATGGTACAGACAGCTTTGACAATGAAGCTCACTCCAAATGTTTGTCTCTATGATGTCTATGCTCCAGGTATGGAAGGCGTGATGGAAGAGATGTTCCATTGCGGCTACGACGGTGTCAACCTGACAGCTACTACTGATGTTGCTGAGGCTTTCAAGGATGCTAAGTACATCATCTCCTCTGGTGGCGCTCCCCGCAAGGCTGGTATGACCCGTGAGGACCTGTTGGCCGGTAACTGCAAGATTGCCGAGGAACTGGGTAAGAATATCAAGGCATATTGCCCCGACGTGAAGCATGTGGTCATCATCTTCAACCCAGCTGACCTTACAGGTTTGGTGACATTGCTCTATTCTGGTCTGAAGCCAGGTCAGGTGACTACACTGGCAGCACTCGACTCAACTCGTTTGCAGAGCGCTATCGCCAAGAAGTTTGGTGTGAAGCAGTATGAGGTGACAGGTTGCGCCACTTACGGTGGTCATGGTGAGCAGATGGCAGTCTTTGGCTCTGCAGTGAAAGTAGCAGGAAAGCCTCTGACTGAACTTATCGGCACTCCTGCCTGCACTCAGGAAGACTGGGAAAAGCTCAAGGTGGATGTGACGAAGGGTGGTGCCAAGATCATCGAACTGCGCGGACGCAGCTCATGGCAGAGCCCCGCTTATTGCTCCGTAGAGATGATTCGTGCCGTCATGGGCGGTGAGGCTTTCCGCTGGCCAGCAGGTACCTATGTTTCCAACGACAAGTACGACCACATCATGATGGCTATGGACACCAAGCTCGACACCAATGGCTGCACCTATAAGATGCCTGTAGGAACAGAAGAGGAACTGGCTAAGCTCGATGCTTCGTATGAGCACCTCTGCAAGATGCGCGATGAACTCGTGACACTCAATATCGTTCCGCCAATTTCTGAGTGGAAGAGCATCAATCCAAACTTGTAGTCCGATACATTAGGGAACATGCTTCCCTATGCGTGAAAAAAAGGCTTGCTGTCCCAGCAGGCCTTTTTTTCATTTCCCTGTGTCGCATGATGAAACACATTTTTTCGGTATGGTAACTTGAAATTTTTTTTCATCAGTTAGGTGTGTGAAGTTCAATCCTTTTTGAATATCTTTGCCCTTAGGTTTTCCTTTTACTGCAAATCATTTGCGTCAATCAACCCAACATAATATGAAAAATTTGAACCTTAAAGCATTTCATGGATTACTAATCCCTGTCTTGACTGTCGTGGGCCTTTTGTCGGCGGGGTCATCCAAAGCCCAGTTGTCGTCCAATCCCGACAAGTTCTTGGGCAACATCACCACGGGCTATGCCGTGGATGTCGGTAATGAGAAGTATTACACTTTGTGGAACCAAATCACCTGTGAGAACGAGTCCAAATGGTCGTCGATAGAAGGGTCACGTCGTGGCAGCTTCAATTTCGACGGAAGCAACCGTGCTTACAACTATGCCCGTCAGCATGGATTTCCGTTCAAGTTCCATTGCCTCGTTTGGGGAGCACAATATCCCGGATGGATGGACAATCTCTCCACCAGCGAGCAGTACAAGGCGATCGTGGAATGGATGGATGCCGTGAAGAAGCAGTATCCCAACCTGGAGATGATCGACGTGGTCAACGAGGCGGTGGCTGGTCACCAGCCTGCCCCTTATCGTGCCGCTTTGGGAGGTGAGGGACGTACGGGCTACGACTGGATCATCAAGGCCTTTGAGATGGCGCACGAGCGCTGGCCGGATGCCATCCTCATCTACAACGACTACAACACCTTCCAGTGGCAGCGACAGCAGTTCATCGATCTTGTACGTACCTTGCGCGATGCTGGTGCGCCTATCGATGCCTACGGATGCCAGAGCCACGACCTTACCGACATGAACGTGAATGACTTCAAGTCGGCCATGCGAGAGATTCAGAATGCGCTGAAGATACCGATGTACAGCACTGAGTATGATATCGGCACCCCTGATGACAATCTCCAGCTGCAACGCTACAAAGAGCAGATACCTTACATGTGGGAGGCTGACTACTGTGCGGGAATCACACTTTGGGGCTATATCTATGGGCGTACTTGGACCACGGACGGTAATTCTGGAATCATCCGAAATGGCCAGGACCGTCCTGCCATGACTTGGCTGAGGGAATACATGAAGAGCGATGCGGCTAAGAATGCAAAGAGTCCCTTCCCAGGCATGAAGAAAGAGGCGTCGGTGTACGTAAAACCTGCTTCACTTAGCGCGACTGTCAACGAACCTATGCCCATTACCATCAACGCGCGCCTGAAGACCAAGACCATAGACCACATCGACTTCTATGTCAACAACAAACTCATCACGACCTTGACCGAGGCTCCATACGAGACGCAATACACACCGACAACGCTGGGCAAGCATACGCTCAAGGCTGTGGTTTACGCTACGGATGGATCTCAGTACGAACGTCTGTCGGGCTTCACTACCTATAAGGCACGGTCGCCCTATAAAGGCGGCATCGATTTGCCTGGAACACTGCAAGCAGAAGATTTCGACTCTGGAGGTGATGGCAATGCTTATCACGATTCCGATACAAACCCGCAAGGCGGTACGAACTACCGTAGCGATGCTGGTGGCGTGGATATTGTCACTGGCAACAACGGCTACGCTATTGGTTATACAGTCACTGGGGAATGGCTCGAATACACGGTCAATGTCAAGGAGGCCGGTATTTATTCTTACGATGCCACCGTTTCTTCGGGTGCCACCAATTCGTCAATCAGTCTCTCACTCAGCGACGTGAATGGACTCAAAGACCTCACACCAGTCTTGCCTGTGCCGTGTGTGACAGCCAACAACTGGGACACTTATCGCACAATTCATGGACGCTTGCTCCTTCCTCTTGAAGAGGGCACGCAGGTGATACGTCTTAATATCACAGGAGGAAATTGCAACATCGACCGTATCGTCTTCAAGCGTGTGGATCTTGATCCAGACATGAAGATCGCGATTTCAGCTGATCCTGCACCTGCCACTATCAGCACGCCTACCACACTGAAAGTTGAGGCTTCCTCCACAACCAGCACCATTTCCAGTGTGAAACTGTATCTCGATGACGTTCTGGTGCGCACGTTGTCAGTCGAACCCTTCGAATATACCTACCGGCCTACAGCGAAAGGCACATACCGCTTCTCCGCTGAGGCTATAGATGCTGAAGGACGGATGTCTAAACTTATAGACTACAATCTGGTAGTCAACAACAAGCGTACGCCACATAAGGGCGTGATTGATGTTCCAGGCATCTTCGAGGCTGAGGATTTCGACCGAGGTGGAGAAGGATTCACTTTCCATGATGCTGACGCCACTGACGAAGAGAATCTCAAATATCGTAGCGACAATGAAGGAGTGGATATCGTCAAGTCGGGTAGCGGGTATGTGATTGGCTACGCGGCTGTAGGCGAATGGCTGGAATACACCATCAATGTGACGCAAGCAGGTCGTTATTCCTACGAGGCTACCGTGTCATCGGGCGTTTCTGGTTCTGGATTCAGTATCGGGCTGCTTGATGATGGAAAAGTGACCAACCTCGCCCGTGTGAATGTACCGCAGACTGGTAACAGTAACTGGGATACCTACAAGGTGGTGAAAGGAACACTCAATCGGGAACTTGACGAAGGCCAGCATATCCTTCGCATCACAATCAGTGGTGCCAATTGTAATATTGACAAGTTGGAACTGATATGCACCGCTCCTAATGCAATCGATGCTGTTACGGAGGAAGGTGCTGGTCAGAAGGGTGCCACTTATAATCTCATGGGTGTAAAGGTGGATGAGAATTATCGGGGTATCGTTATCCGTAACGGCAAGAAGATACTCATCAAATAAATTCATCTGAAGACAACCCTTTTCTTTTCACCTGAAAACGCCTGGTTTCTTATATGAGAGACCAGGCGTTTACGGTATATATGGCCTTTTGGCAACAATTTATGAAAAAAACATGTCTTGGAGTTGGTAAGTTCAATAAAATCGTGTAACTTTGCATCGGTTTTGAAAAAGGGCGCTTAGCTCAGCTGGTTTAGAGCGTCTGCCTTACAAGCAGAGGGTCGGCGGTTCGAATCCGTCAGCGCCCACAAAAAAGGGAAGCAAACGATGATTGCTTTCCTTTTTTTGGTCATAGAGTGTTTGATATCATCATTAAATAGTTTGGATATGCGTAGATTGAGATTTTTGACTCCTGCCCTGGCGTTGATGCTTTTGGCTATATCTTGTAAGGATAAGTCCAAACCTTCGAACTTTCATCAAGGTGAGGTGACGGATGAACAAGTGTCGGATATGTCCTCCGTGACTGAAACAGACACGATGGTGTATGGTGATGGAATGTCGGTTGAGAATGACACTGCTTCCACAGAGGAAGTGATTGATGCTTATTCCGACAACGTCAAGTCATCTAACAACCAGAAAGTTCAGAAGTTCAGAGGCGTGCAGTCTGACTTGCGCGATTTCTCCGATGATCCAGAGTCGTCAAAGAAAGAGGTGATGAAGGAGATTGCAAAGTATCAGGATGAGTTGCAGTCAATAGCTTTCAACGGCAAAAAGGATTTCAAGCGCGCAGAAGGGTTGGCCAGGAAGATTTCCTCGCTTTTCTCTTCTATAGGCGCCAAAGACGAATCAGCACGTTGGCAGGATACGGCCGACTCTTATCAGCGTCAATCCAAATAACTTCCACCTTACATCGTAAAAGGAAAGGGTGCTCTAAAACAGAGCACCCTTTCCTTTGATGTTATAGTGTGTTGTGAATATTGTCGGTTTACCACAGGTTACCCCAGGTCTTTTCGTTGTTGCGTTCGTTGCCGTACATGTCAGGTACTTCCTCATCATCATCCACAGGCAATGAAGCTGGCAAAAGAATGCTCTTCTCTGTCACGATATCTTCGACATCGAACCAAGGTGTCTCATATTGTTTTTTCATATCCATTTCAGTTTACTTTGCAATAATTAATACTGGTTGATAAAAACTATTGGCTAAGAACGCCTATCTAACAAGAACTTTCTTGCCGTTGATAATGTAGAGGCCTTTGGTCGGATTGTTTACCTTCCGGCCCTGAATGTCGTATATCTCGTCATCACCGTTGGTTTCGTCAACATCAATGTTGTTGATACCTGTTGGTCCCATTGCTTCGTAGCTTATGGCGTAGGTGTTTACCAATTCATCGTTGACTGTGCTCAGGTCAAGGTATCCCTTGTTCTTCACAAGCATCTCTCCTGTGTATTTGTAGAATCCTACAACACCCTTGCTGTTGACGTTGAACACGCGCAGGTTGGCGCGGCTGCGTCCGTTGGCTTCAACTGGTTCTGCAAGTAATGTTCCGATGAGGTAGTTGTCGGAGATTTCGATGCCCTCTGTCACTTCTGGTATGATGTTGAGGTAATTGTCGCTCTCCTCCAGTGAAAGGCTTTCCAAGATGACTGGTGTGTTGGCTGGAACTTGTGAGCCAGGACCACCAACCTTTTCAGGATGGGCAATGCCTCGGGTGACAGTTGGAACCACATAGACACCTACAATCTGTCCGTCTGTTGGGATGGAGTAAGCGAAGTCAGTGTTGAGGGTGATATAATAATAGGTGTTCTCGCCCTCTGTTGATTGTACCTTCTCTTGAATGTAGGCTGCGAAACGCTCATTCTCATTGTCTATTTCTTTCATCTGCCAAACGTTGTATTCGCCTTCCTCGTCACCTTCCACAGCGATAAGGCCGCTCTCTCCAGGAATCTGGGCGATGCTGTAGCGCTTGGATGGATGAACATTGGAGAAGAACTTCTCTGTGGCGGCAGGATCTTTCACGTCGTTGAGCACGAGAGCCATCACTGCGAGGAACTGTCTGTCGGTCATTTCGGGCACGTCGAAATAAGGCACGTAGTTGTCGCCACCTACTGGTTTGACATTTACGTGAGGCACTTCTTCAAGTCCTGCTTTTTGGGCGATCTTGCCCAGGATGCTGTTGAGTTCGGAAAGGAATTCAATGCCCTGGCTTCTCATCGTTGTCACCTCGTAGTCTGTGGTTTTTGGAGTAAGGCTGAGGCTGAAGACGGTGCTGGCGTTGGTGATGCACTCTGTAGCGTCGGATGATGCCTTGAGTGTGGAAATGTCTGTGCCGTGAAGCTCGAGGACGTTGCCTGTAGTCGTGTTCTGGATTCTGAAGTAGCCAGCAAGTGGAGTGAGTTCAGTAACGTTGAGCATCCATTTGGCATTGTCGCCGGCGGTTGCGAGGTCAGCTGAAGTCACGAAGTCGAACTCGTTGTTCTCATTGGCCACAATGTAGTATCTCTTGTATTGCGATGTGGGTGGAATGGCCACTGGCGTACGACCAATCATCGTAATCTGATATTCGGGAGGAGTCAGCTTGTCGAGCTGATGCTGTGCGTAAGTCTTCTCATCGGCATCAGTAATCTCGAACAGTGTGGAATTCTTCAGGGTTTCCCACAGACTCTCGCTACCGAAATATTCCACATAGGCGGCTGTGCAAGGCATGGCTGGAAGGTCGAAATAGAAATAGACGGTTCCGTCGCCGTTGTCCTGCATTTTCAGTTTGCCATATTTCTTGATGTACCAGTCGGCTACAACTGGAGTCTCATAGTCCATGATGTAACCGTAGTTATCCATGAATGAGGGATAGAACGTACGATTTGACCTGATAGCTGTTTTTGTGAAACTCTGGATAGTCGTTGCATCAGGGCTGATGGTTCTGCTGATGTAATCGAAGATCGACTTGCCGTTGACTGTGAAGTTGTCAATCTGATAAGCGTTCTCTGATTCTCTGAGTCTTCCCACTTCAAGGGTAGAGGTGGCTGCATCTTGAGTGGAGAAGCTTACCTGGCTCAAGTTAGGCTGGGCGATGTTGCTGCCATCGTAGTTGATGTACTTGCCATTGCCCTTGTTGGCGATGAAGTACTTACCGCTGACGATGTTCTCTGCCTCGCTGTTGCCTTTCAGTGTCCAAAGTGTGGCTGTGTAGTTGGTGCCATCGACTTGGTTCTCTTGCAAGAATGCGCTGGTGCCATCTTCTTGTGCATAGATGTAATAGTACCTGCATTTAGCTAATGGCCAATTTTGGTCGAAATGCTGGTATGCCTTGTAGGTGATGGGCTTGATCTGGTTCTTTGCGGTTTGTATGATATGCAGAGCCACAGGGTCGCTTGCGTATGCTTGAGCGAGTGTGTTGAGCGCATACTCCCAAAGATAAACTTTCCCTGCTTGAGAATACCTTGCTCCTGTAGCTCCCATCAAGGTCATGAAGGCATTGTCAACAAAGTTGGGAATGGTGGGCACTGCCACTTTGAATCGCACGATGGGATTTCCTTCTGTGTCAGTGGTACCAGTTGCTTCCACGTTGATTTTGCAGTAACCTTCGCTGAGTAACTGAATCATGGTAGAGACATCGGGTGCTGTCAGTTGGCTGAGAGCGTCGCCTGTGTGCAGGTTGCTGATAACGCTTTCCTTGAGTGTTCCAAGCAACTCGTCGATTTTTTCATAGACATCGAACACAGTTGTGGTGCCCGACTGATTCATTTTCATTGAATAAGTCTGGTAAGTACCGTCATCGTTCATCGCTCCTATGCCAAGGAATTGATTGTCGGCCAACGTGGCCTCAGAATTTGAAACGTTACTGATGGTGTAAGTTCCAGATTCGGGCTTCTGCGCATGAAGTCCTATTGTGGCAACGCTTAGCAACAAAGAAAACAAAAAAGTACTTTTTTTCATTTGTTTGTCTTATTAATAATTTAACATTTCTCTTTTAACGTGCTGTCTGTATATTGGTACTGGCAGTTTGTTGTGGGTATATAGTTTCTTCATCTCGATATAATACCCATATTCTTTGCAAAGTTACATATTTTCAAAATAATAACAACAAAAAAAGTGTAATAATAATTCTAAATTGCGATTTTTTTTCTTTATAGACTATTATTGACTGATAAATCTGACACTTTGTAGGGGTTTCTTGGTCATTATACAGAAAATAAGTCACGATACCGCTATTGCTGTGGGTATCGTGACTTGCGATGTGTGGGTCGGCAGTTTGCTCTGTTCACTGCATGTTATCGCGTGATTTTAGAACTCTGCTGTTTTGGGCGTGCGGGGGAAGGGTATGACGTCGCGAATGTTCTGCATGCCGGTGACGAACAGGATGAGGCGTTCGAAACCCAGTCCGAAGCCGCCATGAGGGCAGGAACCGTACTTACGTGTGTCGAGATACCACCACATGTCCTTCATCGGTATGTTGAGTTCGTTGATCCTCTGCATGAGTTTGTCGTAGTCGGCTTCACGGATGCTTCCGCCGATGATCTCGCCGATCTGGGGGAAGAGCACGTCGGTGCCTTGCACGGTCTTGCCGTCCTCGTTCTGCTTCATGTAGAAGGCCTTGATTTCCTTCGGGTAGTCGTTGAGGATGACGGGCTTCTTGAAGTGCTCTTCCACGAGGTACCTTTCGTGTTCGCTGGCAAGGTCCATACCCCAGCTAACGGGGAATTCAAACTTGTGGCCGTCGGCAACGGCTTGCTCCAGAATCTTGATGCCTTCAGTGTAGGAGAGGCGGACGAAGTCGGTCGAGATGACGGACTGCAGTCTTTCGAGCAGGGTCTTGTCGATCATCTTGTTGAGGAACTCAAGGTCGTCCTGGCAGTTGTCGAGTGCCCATTTCACGCAGTACTTGATGAATTCCTCTTCCAGGTCCATCAGTTCGTCCATGTCGATGAAGGCCACTTCGGGCTCAATCATCCAGAACTCTGCGAGGTGGCGAGGTGTGTTGGAGTTCTCGGCCCTGAAAGTGGGTCCGAAAGTGTAGATCTGTCCGAGGGAGGTGGCTCCAAGCTCGCCTTCAAGCTGTCCGGAAACGGTGAGGCTGGTCATTTTGCCAAAGAAGTCGTCGTCGTAGATGATTTTGCCGTTTTCGTCCTTCTTCAGGTCATAGAGGTTCTTGGTGGTCACTTGGAACATCTCTCCTGCGCCTTCGCAGTCGCTGGCTGTGATGATCGGGGAGTGGAAATAGAAGAATCCCTTGTCGTGGAAGAACTTGTGGATGGCTATAGCCATGTTGTGGCGGATGCGCAGCACGGCACCGAAGGTGTTGGTGCGCAGTCTCAGGTGTGCGTACTGCCTCATGTACTCGAAGCTTTGGCCCTTCTTCTGCATGGGGTAGTCCTGTGGGCAGGTGCCATAGATCTCTATGTCTTCTGCCTGTACCTCAACACTTTGTCCAGCTCCTGGACTTTCCACAAGCACACCGTTGACGTTGATGCAGGCGCCGGTAGTGATTTGCTTGAGTGTCTCACTGAACTTCTCCTCGTCGGCTACGATTTGGACGTTTTTGATGGTGGAGCCGTCGTTGAGGGCGATGAAGTTGACGGTCTTGCTGCCACGTTTCGTTCTCACCCATCCCTTCACATTGACTTTACTTCCGTAGTCGGTGCGTTTGAGCAAATCCACTATTTTTGTTCTACGAATCTTTTCCATATCTGTTTTAAGAATGATTGTTGTTGTCAGAATAACAGTTTTGCTTATTCAAAAGAACCGATGTGCAGCATGGCCACCTCTTGCTCTGTGAGGTATCTCCAGTCGCCACGTTTGAGGCCTTTCTTGGTGAGGCCGGCAAACATCACACGGTCGAGTTTCATCACCCTGTATCCCAGGTGCTCGAAGATGCGGCGCACGATTCTGTTCTTGCCCGAGTGGATCTCGATGCCTACTTGGCTCTTGTCGGTGTCGGAGGCGTAGCTGATGGCATCGGCGTGGATCTCACCGTCCTCCAGTTCCACACCCTCGGCGATGCGCTTGAGGTCGGATGCGGCTACGTTCTTGTCGAGATAGACGTGGTAGATCTTCTTCTTCAGGAATTTGGGGTGGGTGAGCTTGGAAGCCAAATCACCGTCGTTGGTGAAGAGCAGCACACCGGTGGTGTTGCGGTCGAGGCGGCCTACGGGGTAGATGCGTTCGCGGCAGCAGTTCTTGACCAGGTCCATGACAGTCTTTCTGGCCTGTGGGTCGTCGCTTGTGGTCACGTAGTCCTTGGGTTTGTTGAGCAGCACATACACCTTCTTTTCGATGGAGACGAGTTGGTCGTGGAAGTGCACCACGTCGGTGCGCTTGACTTTTGTGCCCAGTTCAGATACGATCTCTCCGTTAACCTTGACCACACCTGCCTGTATGAATTCGTCGGCCTCGCGGCGAGAGCATACGCCTGCGTTGGCGAGGAACTTGTTGAGGCGGATGGGTGCATCGGGATCCTCAATGTATTCTTTGTATTCTATTCTCTTCTTGACTGAATATTTAGCGTTGGGATCGTAGCCGGGTTTGCGCTGTTTGTTCTTCTGCTGAGCGGGTCTTTGGTTGTAGCCGCCTTGGCTGTTCTGGTTGTTGTAGCGAGGACGCTGCTGGTTGTAGTCCCCGTAGCCATGTTGTTGTCCGTTGTTGTAGCGTGGGCGTTGCTGGTTGTAGCCACCCTGTCCCTGGCGGTATCCACCTTCGTTTTGCTGGCGGTATCCACCTTCGTTCTGCTGGCGGTAACCACCTTGCTGGTTGGGTCTGTAGCCATGAGTGTAGGTGGTGTGGTTCTTGCTGAACGATGGTCTTTGTCCGTCGTAGCCGCCTTCCTGTTGAGGTCTGTTGCCGTACTGCGGTCTCTGCTGTCCGTACTGCTGCTGTCCTCTGTGGTAGTCGTTGTGGTTGTTGGGACTGTTGTATCCTTGTGGTCTGAATCCCCTGTTGTTATTGTCGCTGCTGTAGGCGCGTTCAGATCGGTTGAAGCGTGGGCGTGGCTGTCTTTGTCCTTGGCCTTTGTTGTAGGAGCCTCTTTGTTGGTAGTTGTTGTCACGGTTGTATGCGCGATAACCGTCACGGCCTTCTGCATTTTCATTGCTCCTTGGATTGTCCTGGTCGGAATCCATGTAGGAATCCTCCCTAAAAGAATCATTCTCGTTCATAGTGGTTCTTTTGTCTTAATAAAT
>CAMOWU010000004.1 GCA_946628545.1 uncultured Bacteroides sp.
AAAACGATAGATAATTTTGTATTTTCATCCCTGAATCATCAAATAACCCATAACCAATAACTCTATGTTTTACCGCCTTCCGATATCCATGCCTCGGAGCGTCTCGATGAATCCCTTTCCCGAAGAGTAGAACTGCAGATAGACGATGAAACTCGTGCCCAGCCAACCGATGATGGGGATAGAAAAGCCATAGGCATGGCGAGAATACCATGCCTATGGCTGTTAGAATAGGAATACTTTGTAGTTTACTTGCGAGGATAGCTACATTTTAATCTCGTATAAGGTGTTGTTGTAGATGATGGCGCAGAGATTTTCTGAAATCACATTCACCCGCATATCCTTATTGATGCTGAAAGCACGGCCTTCTATCTTGATGCTGTCAACATCTGCTTTGATTTCGCCTCTCTCTACTGTCACCAGGTCTTGACCGTCCTTAGTGAACCAGATGGTTTTTCTCGAAGCCTTGAATTCGATGCTGATGCCTCCAATCACCATGTCTTTTTCCACACTGATTTTCTTCATCTTTGTCGTTGGTGTTGTGGTTGTCCCTTTCTCGTTCTCTTCTTCGATTCTTGGTTTTCCCCTTCTTCTCATTTCCTCAACAGAATAGTTCTTGTAGTATTCTCGGCATTTCTTATTGAAAAGATTTGCATTGCCGAAGGAGTAGAAGTAGAGTGCTCTGTTGTGGAAATAATCTACAACTGCTGGAACTTTGACGAACCGCTGGTTCTTGGCAAGGGTATCATACCGTTTGGCCGTTTCTACTGATTCTTCACCGATAGCTTCCCAAATATAGGTGACGATCTTGATGGCGTATATATCAATTCTAGGTCTCTCCATAATTGTATGGAGTGCTCTCTCTTGCAAGTCGATAGAATTCTCCATAAAATGAGTGGAAGTTGTTTTATTGGTGTATTCCCGTCGCTTGATGTCGAATTTATAGATCAATTTGGCCAATTCGAAGAAGTCGTCGTAATTGTCGATATCGCATTTCTTTCCGCCCAGTGCTATCTTGACGAACCATACAGCGTCTTCTCTGTCGAGTATGGAACACAGGTTCTTCACGTTGAAGTCCTTTCCGATTTCTTTCACAATTTTCGCATAGGTGCATCTTGGTGCGTATTCGAGATTGATGATCTGTTTGCGCAGCTTGAAGTAGTTGATCAACTTCTGTGAAAAGTTGATATTACCGTTGATCAATTTGCTGTAGAATTGCATGGCAGCAGTGTAGTCATACTCATACTTGTCAGTGCCCTCTTTAGGAGTGTAGGGAGTGGCGTACTCATAGATTCTGCACAAAGTGACAAATTCCTCAAATTGGTTGTCCTTTACCTTCTTGTAGGTGTGGATTTTTCTGTCTGTGAAATCACGTAGTCTGTCCTTGATGCGGTCAAGATCTGCTACTTCGAACTGGCATCCAGAATCCTTGAAATAGATGTTTCTAGTTTGGTTGAATCTGAAGTCCAGTTTACTGAATTCGTTGCTTGAGAATATTCGTATGATGGTGTCTGCATACTTGTTGGCGTTGGCAAAGTTGTAGCCAGGCTGATTGAAGAGGACATCGAGGAAACAGGAAGCCAGCGAGTTGTAGTAGTGTTTCTTCAGTGCATTGCTGATGGCCTCGGCGACACTATTCAAGTTGACGTCGTTTTTCATCACTCGGTAGCCACCGTTGTCTCTCAGTCTCATGAAATAGATCCAGCAATCGTAGCTGAGACTGAAGATTTTGTCAAAGACTTCCTGAGGGATGATATTGTTGAAGAAGTCTGAGTCATAGCCTTTGAGCGGATTCTCCACCCATGTGACGAACGATTCTTCGCTGAAGTCGTCGAGTACGAAAGATTGCAGGAACTGAATAGGGTCGGCATTGCGCAGCTGGTTGAGCTTGTTGTCCGAGTTTATCGGATAGTTCAAGGCCTGCTTGAAAGTAGCGGGTTTGCACAGGAGGTTGAAGATGATTCGTTTGGCCCTGTCGTCGAACGTGTCAGCCAAGGCAGGATCGGCAAAGTCTTTCAGAATCTCATTGCCTTTTCCTCCTTTCGACATCCAGAAGACCTTTTCGGATAGATCCTGAGCCATCACTTCTTTAGCCGCATAGTACGACTTATGTTCTGTCTTTTCGAGTGAATCCCATTTTTGAATGGCTTTGTCGTACTTCTTGTTTCTGAAATACAATTCGGCAATGGTGTCGTTGAGGAAAGAGAATCCCTGTTGAGTCAGTTTTTCCAGGAACTCGCAGACCACGTGTATGTCGTCCTCGCTGACTTTCTGTGCGTCGGCTTTAATCTTGATCACCACATTCCGCCATGTCTCGTTGGTGTTGCGTATTTCGTCGGTGTTGCGTATTATGTCAGCGAATTCAGCCAAAGGAATTCTGCTCTTCATATACTTCGACACCAATTTCTGCAGTTCCACATTGCCATAGAGCTCCAGTTCGTCCCAACACATACCGGCCCAGTAAGCCTTTGCAGCCTCTTCGTTGTTGTAGAGGTTGAGGAATTTGTCGCCTGCTTCCTTGAAATTCTTGCGGAAGAGGAGCACATAGGCCTTGCAGACTTCCGCTTCATTTCCTTGTCCTCCTTCCTCGAAATAACCAGCGGCTTTGTTCATGTCTTTTGGGTCTTGGCTGAGCATGGCGTCAGCTTTGAGTCTCTTTGCTGTTTCCAAAGGATCGAAATTTTCCTCAAGTCGTCGTAGAAACTCATCCCTGTTGCCAAATTCAATGCCGCCGACCTTGTTCTTCCACGCCTCTCCATCTTGGCGTGTGGCTATGAGTTGGTTGACGAAGGCATTGTCGAAGAAATAATTCCAGAATTTGTTGTAGTTTTCCTCGGTATCTACGATATAGAGCACTTCTTTTGTTCTGGAAACCGCGATATACAGTTTTGTGAAGAAGTGGGCAAGTTCGTATTTGTCCGACTCCCTGTCAATCTCCTCCTCATTGACGATTTTTGTGAAGCAGTCAGGCAGATTGTCGGCAAACTTATAGAGGATCACCGCTTTGAACTCCAGTCCCTTTGATGAGATGGCGGTATAGAGTTTGGTCTTGTTGTCGATGGCGAGCAGCAACGGGTCGTCAATGCTGGTACTTTCGTCGGTCAGGTTGTTGTCGTCAAGGTTTTTCTCGTATTCACCGTCGTCACCGGTGATGATGCATTCCGTTTTCTCAAATCCCCTTTTGATGAGGTTCTCGTCCTGTTCGGATCTGAGGTAGAAGAAGCCAGGTAGTGGGTTGGCTTGTGGGTTCCACTGTTCCTGTGGATTCACTACATCATCAGAAAGGAAGCTTTTGCGGATATACTGTATGGAGTTGGCGAATTCCACGATGGTCTTCTTCGACCTGTAGTTGTTGTTGAGCAATTGTTCCCGGAGGCTGATGTGCGTGCCTATCTGTTCGATGAATGATCTGTCGAAGATTTCCTTCAGTCTTGTCCAGCTGAATCCCGTGGGGCTGACAGTCTGGTTGGGGTCGCCAGCGTATGCAATGGGTATTTTCCTGTAGTCCTGCAGGTCGTATTCCGTGTATTTTGAAAGGCTCAAGATCAGTTTGTTTTCTATGGGCGTGAAGTCCTGTGCCTCATCGCAGTAGATGATGTCGTATTTTTGCTGAGAGGGATTCTTCTCCAGTTTCTGGAGCACGTATCTCACCAGATCCAAGTCATCCCAATATTCTTCGTGGTACTGTTCGTAGTACCAGTTTTTCCAAATCCTGTAGATGTTCTCGTAGTCTTTGGAACTGATGGTTCTGTCGGAGGCATAGAGATTGTCATAATCTTGTATGTAGAAGAATTTCTGGTGGTCGCGTCCTTTGATGAATGTTCGGATAATCGACCATACGATTGCTGCTTTGTAGGACTTGGCTTCCGCCAGTTTGCAGTCACTCTCGTATTTCTTTTGAAAAAGGTCGTAGCTGATGTGACGTGCGGTGGCGAAACGCTGTATTTCCTCTTCGGTTTCGATGAAGTTGTTGATGAGGAAGTCTCTGAAAGGGCAGAAGCATTTGTCGAGTTTCTTCTCTTCCTCATCCGTCAGGTTGAATTGATGATACGACGGGTTCTTTCTGAGCAACGCCTTGACCACGTTCCTTGCTTTATCCACGAGTTTGATGGAGTAGCTGATGAAAAGCATGTCCATAGGTGTTTGTCTTACCGACTTGTAGGAGTAGGCGTGGGCAAACAGGTAGTAGAGGATAGTGGATTTTCCGCTTCCGGCCAGTCCGTTGATGAAATACGGGTAGGGAGTGTTGTTGAGCACTTCTATTTCCTCGTCCGAAAGAGCGAGGTTGGCGTCGTCATCGTTTTCCAGATTTTTCCAATCTTCAAACTCTCCATATAGGATCCAGTCAGGGAATCCCCTCTTGGCTTGCTTCAGGAGTCTGATATCTGTAAGGTCACGGTATTTATTCTCCAGAGCGAGCAAATCAATCTTCAAAGCAAGGTCAAAGAAATAATAGTAGGTGTGATCATCTTTATTCTGTATTCTCAGGGCAATTTCCTTGCCGTTGGAGAAATGTTCCAGTATCCACCCTTTCTTGTTGGGCTCGGCATGTTGCTTCTCAATCACAATACGTTGCACAGCCTCAAAGAGCAGACGGCGGTCGTCTTCGAAATCACGGCTGCCGAAATGGTTGCACCACTCCTCCATCTCAAAGACATAGGTTGTGGAAGTGTTGGAGAAGTCGCGTTGGTTCTCGATGTCTCTCAACTCCAAGGGCAAAGCCGGCTTCGACTCGACCTCAATCATCTCTTGGAACTTGCTTTCAATTTCCTCCAGTTCCCTGGCGTTGTACCTACATCTTTGCAGCTGAGTTTTCTCATCCAATTTGAGAAACTCAGAGTAATCATCGTGCCTCTTGAAATATTTTCTCGGCACATAGAGGACATTTTCTATGCCCTCTCGTTCTTCTTCAAAGAAGAGGATGCGTGGATAAGCATCCGTGTTGAATTTTTTGAAGAAGATTTTGGAATGTGAATAGCGGTGGAGCGAGTTGACGTCGGGGGCATCTAGAAACTTCTTGGCGAAAGGTGGCCATTCCGTCTTGTCGATCCGCTCAAAATCCGTTGTAATGAATATTTGTTTTTCCATAATCAACAAATATTAAGTTGTTAAGTTTAAGGTTAAAAATACGATTTTTTTTGTCGCTCGTCTTTCGGTTCCCCTAGTAATAGAGTGTGTTCCTATACCGTGTGTCTCCGAAACACCCTTTTAAAGTAAAGATAGCAAATAGGAGAATTTCCTATCACGTAGGAAGAGAATAACGTCAATTTAACATGTAGTCATCCAGTTCTGAGGTTGTATGAATGATTTCTTCCTCTGGTACACCAACAAATCTGCATAAAGCGATACTTCCCGCTAATCTTTTGTTCAAATCAGGGTTTAAGGCCGCCTCAATCAAACCGCCAAGTTGTTGATAATAGTCATCGATTCTCTTAAGTATCGCCTGACATTCTTTATTTAAGTTCTCTACCAAAAGGTTGAAGTCTCTTTTCATTTTCTCGATGAAAGCCTTTTCTTTCTCACCCATTATATGTTTAGAGATCATCAAGACTGATTTGGAAACGGCAGAACCTACTATTGCACCTAAGATAGGAATGGGAATTACAGTCTGTCCTATGGCGGAACCGATTGCTATCAAACCTGCTTCCACACTTAAGGAACACGCAGCATCTCCATACTCTGATTCACTGATTTTGCCGTTCTTGAAATCATAATATAACGAAGCAAGTCCCATCGTCGAACTAACGATAGCGCTGGCAAAAGGAGCGCTGATACCGACAACCTTTGTAAGACCATATATGCCCAAACTAGAAACACCTCCTTTAATTGACCCTTTGGAAAAATCATATCCCACATCTTTCCAATCATCCAAAGAGAATTGTGTGATAGCCTTGCCACTCTTGATTTTTGCGTATATTTTTATTGCACCAGATGTCGCACCTGTGATAGCGGCACCTATGGCACTATATTTCAATGCTTCTCCCCATGATGCATCTGTGATATGCTGGGCTTGTTCCAAGTTTTCTTGTTTCTCTTGGCGGACATCATCAATTTTCTTATCGGTTGTACTGTGGAATTCTTTCTCATAACCATCAAGCGTAGAATCAATCCTTCCCAATTGAACCTCATTATATGTAGATACTCCTGGACGTACAACCTCACCAAACGATTTTCCTGTTTCGTTCTCAATCAAGCGGATGGTTTCCTGGCATTTTCTGATGGTTTTTGAGGATATATCGGCTAAATGGTCACCGTTATATATTTTTTCTAATATTTCGTATTGGTCTTTGGGAATGTGATAATATCCATTATCGGTAAAACCAGGATATTTATGTAGGTGTTCAATTACATGGTCGAGGCTTTTACTCACTCCATTGATGTATTTTGACTGTACTTCTACCCCATTAATAATATAATCCTCAGGAGCTGTTCTACCAACACCCTCAAAAGTAGCGGCGGGTTTGATTCCATTAAGAATATCTCGTGCGTTACGGATTTCGACTTCTACATGTTCAGCGATTTCTCCATGTTTGGTGCCCATACTGCCAAGGATGCCATTAGGATTAGAAGCAAAATCTCGTACGTTTTCTACGCATTGGAGACTCTCGGATAATGCAGTCCGGGCATACTCCTCCTTCTCGAAAGCAGTTTGAATGATTTCAGCCATTTTCTCTGCTTTCGTAATTTCTGATTGGTCGATGCCTTCTTTGATTAAGGCACCGACCAATTGGTCTGTATAGATATTTGAGCGCATATCAGGATACTCTCTTGTTGATCAACTCTCCCATGGATTTTACATTGTTGACCAAAGATGCAAGTTCTTTTTTCTGTTTTTCATTGAAAGAAAGATAGTCTTTGGGGAAGGTATTCACCATTAATGAGATATTCAGACTGGGTTTTAATTTCTCTGTATTTTCATACAATCTGATCAGTTCTGCCAGTTTTGGGGTGAGTTTAGCTATATCCTTTCGTATCTCTTGTGCGATTTCATTGGCCTTCTCGGCTGCCTTTTTGTTCTTGTAGTAAGCAAAAAAACCACCGCCCAAGATAGCAACACCAGCTACTGCCCAACCTACAGGACCAGCCATAGCAAGGAATGCTGATCCTGCGCTCATGCCACCACCACCTGCAGCCAAAGCACCACCTCCAAGCCAAGCAAGAGCGGCATTAGTCGCTGCTGCACCAGATAAGGATGCTATAGCCGTTCCTGTAGAGGCAGTACCAAAAGTAGTTGCCACAGCCATTGCTGCTGTTGGTCCCAATGCAGCTATAGCACTACCAGCGGCTACTCCGCTTCCTGCCATTCCTGCTCCCTTGATATTATCCGATGCATTCTGTTTCTCTATCTCAACAGCTTGGACAAATTCGCTAAGAGATAATTTCACATTAGAAATCTCTTTAGCAAACTCTTTTGGAGAAGAGGCCAAGCTGTTGATATATGCTTCCACTCTATCAATAGCCTTAACTGCAGATTTCCTGGTTTCAAAGAGTTTGAGCGCATAATCATTTGCTGATTCGCCAAGTCTGTTATATTCGGCTTCTGTACTTTTCAAAAGTTCAATCGCCTCTTTTTTTGCATTATTGTAGAACATTGTTCAAGGAATTATATAGTTATCCAAACATCAACTTGCGTTATAGCTTTTTTAAGTCGTTTGCACCACTCTGTTCCTCATCCATCAAATTGATGGTCTTGATAATTTGCTCTCTTACTTTATCACTGACTGAAGGATGAACGGTGTCGATATAATGTGATTCCTTATGTTGTCCGTCTGAGGAAACTGTAATCGAGATACGTCCGTCTCTGTCGCGGGCAACTTCGAATACTACTTCTGTATTATCTGTTACAGCGTTTGGGTTATCAAACTCATAACGTTTGTCATAAATCTTATTGACATTGTATTCTCTCCTATTGGTAGCAGTGTCAGGAAGACGTTCTTCTTCGCTATTGTTCTCATAGACATCTACTCTGACACCTTTCTGCCCCGCATTCACCTTATATGTGAATGTACCATTCTTTATCATGGGATCCGTACTTTTGATCATGTTGTGAATGACTTCCTGATCATAGTATTTCGCAGATGTTCCGTAGGAATGGGATGACTTCTCTTTGATATGGGCTTGACCTGTTTCAAGCAAATAAGCGTAGATGGCAGCACCCTTTGCAATGGCATTCTCTGGATCTCCAATGGGGAACCAACTGTTTTCTGCTTTCCCATCTCCAATCAATGGACCAAGCTCTTTGGCGAGTGCGGCTCTAATCATTGGCATATTGGAAGAGCCGCCAGCAAGTATACATCTGTCAATATGTTCGTTACGGCTAATACATTTCTCGACAGCTGTCTTGACCACTTTGATACAGTCTTTGACCATCTTCTTCGTGACCCTTTCAAAATCCGCACGTGTAATATTGGTGGAATAATCAAGAAGATATCCAAAAGAAGTCTCAAATGAATCTGTCAATTCTATTTTGTCTTTTTCACCTTCTTTGCGAAGATTCCCCTCTTTGGCTATACCACTCTCCGACTTGTCGTTTTTGTCTCTGTTTAGATTTGCTCCTTCTGATTCGCTATTGATTTGGTCTATAGCCAAATCAATGAGTTTGTCATCCCAGTCTTGCCCGCCGACATATCTGCCAAGTACATCAAAATCACTGGATGATTCCAGAATCTCGTATGTCCCATTTTGTTTTTTCACAATGCTCACATCAAGAGTACCACCTCCGAAATCAAAGACAAGAACCGTTTCTCCATCTGCGATATTGTAACTGATAGCGGCAGCGGTAGGTTCATGTATCAAACCTAACACTTCTATTCCCGCCAACTCTGCAGCGGCCTTTGAACAATCGCGTTGTTTATTGGTAAAACCAGCGGGAATGGTCACGACAGCCTTTTTGATAACTGGCAAATTCAGTGACAATTGTTTTTCATTTGCGCTCTTAAGAAGAGAATGTAACACACAAGCGGAGCATTCCACAGGCGACACTTCTTCTTCCTTACCATTACGAATGATAGAATGGCTGCACTTATCCTGCCCCATGTTGCGCTTAAATAAAGACAGAACTTGATGAGCATGTTTTTTTACGGCCATATTTCCCTTTGCCACAGATCCAACTATGGGTTTACCTGTATTCCTGTCGAAGAATACCACAGAAGGCATTACAGTACCACCCAAAACTGCTCCCTTGGGTTTTATGACGTCAAGATGGCTACCATCGTATTTAGCTATACAAGAATAGGTGGTTCCTAAGTCAATACCATATACTTCCATACATTTTATTTTTTTGATAATTATTATCCATTCGCCTTTCTATTCGTTTACTCCTTCATATTCATAAAGAATTACCTCTTCTTTACTGATAATCAGAGGTTTAATGTTGTTTTCCCCCCTCCAATAGAATAGTGGAACTACAGAAGTGGCTACAGTACCGTCCTCATCTTTATTTGAAGTTGACCATGGTTTGAAATCCCTACATACTTCCATTCGCTCAGCATCGAATGGAGTACCCATTGGCGATTCTTCATTTTCTATTCCTACTCTACTCAATTGCTGCTTGATGATATTCAAAATATTATTATATTTTTTGCTCTCCGATTCTTCTTTTTTACTACCCTCAAAGGCAATTTTACGATAGACATACATGTGTGTATTGAGAATCTTGTCTTTGATCAGTTTATGATAGAAATCGTTCTTATAAGCAGTCAACTCATCTTGTAATGTTTGGAAGATAGCCATGCCGTTATTCTGTTGGATAAGCGACAATACGTTGGCATGAATGTTGTGGATATTGCTGTCTATCGATTCTAACGTTGAAGTTTTTTGAACGATCAAGTCAAGTTTGTTTTCTATAGCAGTCAACCTTTTTTTCAGGCCATCTACATCCTTTGAAATACTTGTCAGCATTTCTTCGATTGGATTCAGTTCGTTTTCAAGCATCAATGCATAATAGAATGCCTCAGGTCTTTTGATTTCACAAGAGCGTCCTTTATTGTCTATAAATCTTGCCATGATGTAAGATATTTATTCTGATAATTCATATAATATCACCTCAGCCTTCTTGAGCATGATTTGACCCTCCTGGCTATTATAGGTAGGTTGGAAGTAGAATACAGGAGTAATTACTTTCGCAACTTTGCCATCAAGTGCTTCTTTGTCCGTTGGGATGGTAGGGAGAAAACCATTTGCTTCCATTTTTTCTGCGTCCAATTCGACGTTGGTATCCACTGGAAAACTGACGATTCCCAACGATCTCATCTTGCTAAGAATCAGTTTCTGAAGATTCTTCAATTGATCAGAATCGCCTTTGATATACAGCTCTTGACCTATTTTTGTATAAGTGTCGATAAATGCGTCCCAATAGCGTTTGGGATTAGTGTTTTGTTGTAACTCTTCTACTTTCGGACCTACCTCTGAATATAAAGGTACAATCTTTTCCTCTCGTTGTGATGGTGTAGAGGCGTTGTTTTCGCTTTTTATGTTGATAGTGACCTGCATTGTGTCGTCATCAACGACCATATTCCCGATTTCCTCACCTTGGAGGAAGATGTGTACGTTGGTCGATAGCAAACGCCTCAAAGAGGCTCTGCAACTGTTGGAAACACGTCTCCACCAACTTGTTTCTGTTTGAATATCAGTGTGTTGCATATAATAGTTCTATTTAACTTTTTCAATGAATATAAGACGAAGGTCTCCAATTATAATAATGTCTCCGTTTGTAAGTGTTATTTCCTTAGGTGATTTGTTTTCTGGATAATTAATACTCCATTCACCTTTGTTCAATATAGCTTTGTGTGGTTTTTTTATCTTATCCTGGATACTTGATTCTATGATGAAATGTTCATTTTGCAGTTTTTCCTCAGAGCAGACGATTCTACATGTCTGGGTGTCTTCCTGTTTAGTTGGAGACTTCCCAATAATTGTTCTTCCTACCATGATAGGATATACACTGTTAATCTCATCTTCCTCTTGCTGAACTAGATAACCTATCAGTTCTGCATTGCATGGAGCCGAAGTAGGTGATGGACTATTTTTTCTTTTTTCCAATTCCTTTCTCAACTGATTGATTCGCGCATTGAGTTCGCCAATCTTCCCATCCTTATCCTTCTCTATCTGTTTCTTCGCCTCTTCCAGTTGCTTTTTGTCTTCTTCCAATGTTTTGGCGTTGCTTTGAAGAGATTCTATTTCAGCATTCAGTTGAGCGATTTGGCCTTCCTTCTCGCCAATAGTCTTATTAGCCTCTTCGGTTTTCTTGTTAGCTTCCTCAACATGATTGGCCAACTTCTCTTTCTCCTTGTTAAGTGATTCTATCTTCTCATCTTTTTTCAGAAAGATGTTCCACCTTTCCTTTGCGTCATCTATTCGCTGTTGCTCCTCTTCTTGCAAAGCATCTGGAAGAGGTGCAAGCACTCGTCTTACGGGGAATCCGCAAGTCTTACAATAGTTCCCTGTGATGTTCGAATCACATACAGGACATTTGATTTGTCGATCTTCCATATTCTTAATCGTTATAGTTGATTGTCTTTGAATTTTGATATTCCAGACTCTATATCCTCAAATGAAATTACATTGTTGAAGAAATCTCTCTCAATGCAGTTGCTTTTATGAGCCTGTATGATCTTGTCCGCCACATTTCTTGCCCATCGACCATTTCCGTCGTTACGCTCCATGGTTTTATGTGCTTCGTTTACAAATACACTGATATGTTCTTTCGCCTCTTGAGATAGTTGATACCCCTTGGCGGCAATGATGCCCATTAGTATGGTCTTGAGTTCGTCTGCATTATAATCCTCAAAATGGACGAAAGTGTTGAACCGTGATTTCAGTCCAGGGTTTCTGTCCAAGAACGGTTGCATCAACTCTTCGTATCCGGCTATAATAACCACCATCTCATTTCTGTATTTCTCCATACATTGAATCAGCGTGTCTATAGCTTCTTTACCAAAAGAGTCGTTATCATCCTTGACAAGTGAGTACACCTCATCAATGAAAAGCACACCACCTTTTGCATGTTCGCAAACATGCGCTACATTCTTAGCCGTTTGCCCGACAATATTGGATACCAATTCTTGTCTGCTGACATCTCTCACATATCGATTAGGAAGGATGCCCAACTCATGTAGAATTCCAGCCATCAAATTCGCCACAGTAGTCTTACCCGTACCGGGATTGCCATAGAAAACCATGTGTCCCATTGGAATGTCATCTACTGGCTGACCTTCCTGTTGGGCTTTGATATCAAATTTTACTTGTTTAATCAAGTCGTCAATTTCTCTTTTCACTTTCGATAGACCTACCAACCTATGTAGTTGATCGATTGGACTAACCTTTTCTTTCTTCTGCTTTCCTGGTATGAAATCTTTTAGTTCTTCCATATCTAAGCCATCGAAATCACTTGGTTGTAAGCAAGATATATCGCTGTCTTTCTGACGTGCGGCAACTTTGCTTTCCACTTTTTCAAACAGATTGCGCACCCAACGTCCGTTGCCGAATTTGTAGAGACCTTTTGTACCTTGAATAGGATCAGTTTTAGCTGTACGAGCTTCGTCTTGATCGTATCGCTCCTCTTTATATTCTACTACATATTCCATCATCTGCGAAAGCAGTTTGTCCACTTCTTCAGGAATAGTGTAACTCTTTCTTGCCGACAATAAGAATATCTGTTTCAATTCTTCTGCATTGTAATCCTCGAAATATATTTCGTTAGGGATACGGCTCTTCAAACCTTCGTTCATGTCATAGAGACGTTTCATTTCGTTTTCATATCCTGCAAGGATGACAACAAGTCTGTCTCGATAGTTCTCCATACAAGCAAGAAGCGTATTGACCGCCTCATGACCGAAATCATTCGATCCACCATCTGCCAATCTATAGGCTTCATCAATGAAAAGCACACCATCGAGAGCGGATTCTATCACCTGTCGGGTTTTGATGGCAGTTTGACCGACATAACCAGCAACAAGATGTTCGCGTGAAACTTCAACAAGATGTCCTTTCTTAATGAGACCAAGGTCTTTTAGAATGCGTGCGACAATACGAGCTACAGTGGTCTTTCCCGTACCTGGATTGCCGTAGAAGACCATGTGTTTGTTGAATGTTGAAACCTCCTTGCCCTGTTCGCGTTTCATTTCCAATAGTTCTCTGTATGACTGGATTTGCTTCTTGACAGCTTCCAATCCTATCAGTTCTGTCAACTCGTCAAGAGCCTTTCCCCTCTTTTCAACGCCATCAGACTCGAACGCATTGTAATCATATCTTTTTTTCTTTTTCATAATTGCAATGGTTTCATCCAAAGTGATATAGTTCCCTTCTTTGAATCCTTTCATAGAAAGTTGGTCACAAATATCTTCTATATTCAACCAATCAATCTCTTTTTGCAAACCATTATACTCAATACGTGCATACTCCATTGCCCTGAGTATATCGGAAGTTTGTGGCGAAGAAATGGCAAATGTGTTTTTCTCATTAAGCGTTTCTGAGTCATTATCTCCATCCTTTATAGTTCTTGTAAAAACATTGCGAAAGTATGTGCTCGTAAAAGCAGAATTATTCAGTTGTTTAAAGATCTTCGTCAATTCATTACGATTGCTGGTGCAATCAAACAAGACAATGAGTTTGTTATCGTTACTCTTATGATTTTTTATATCGTTCAAGCGTTCTGATAAGGATTGACTTTGAGTTTGGTCGAACTCAGGAACATTCTCTGTTGCGGTGACGATGATGGCACAATGCTGTTTTTCGCGAAGATTATAATCAAATTCCCTTAGGTTGGCATCTCTGTTACCTTTACTTTTCGTCTTGAAACGGCCATAATCATCCTGTGTGATGTTGTCACGTTGGTCGTTTACCATCATATTCTCAGGAACCTGTGAATTGTCTTTTCTTATCCGAGTGTAACGCGGCTTTCCAAAAGAATGACCTACTGGCGATGCGTTCAACTCAATTGCATGATTGTCGATCTCTTTATTTTTGGAAGGTGAACCTGCTTCAGACAAGAATTGGCCTAACATGTCCTGATTGTAAGAGTAAAAGCCATTAGTTGTGTTAAAGAACACTATTATCTGATAACCTTGTTCTTTCAAGTATAAGTGCAACGCTTGCTCAAGGTTGTACAATCTCAGTCCTTTGTCTATATAATGATCGTCGTAATGAAATATGCCAGTGATTAATCCGCGATCCTTGATGTTTAGGGCATTAAGTCTATCCATATAGTTTCAGTTGAATTAGGTGTTAATTCATGAACCCACTTGAAAAAGTATTTTTGCCGAAATTTGCTATTTGATTATCAATATGTTACAATCCAATAATCAGCGATTTGGGACTATTTCAAGTGGGCTCATTCATCATTCTTTGATTTCTACAAACACATGCGATTACCCTGGCATTTGGAGTGGTTTCCTCTCCCCTATTCCATGGAATCCGCGTGCTTCGGATGAAATATCGAGACTGTCTCCCTGCTTAAATTGGGGAAGATACTCTGCTTGACATCCACGGTATTGACTCATCTCTATACCATTCTCATGCAGTTCATCAGCAATGGCCTGAGTGATAGATGCCATAGTTTTCTCATCCATATATGTAGTGGAATCCACACGGAAATACACATCATTCTCTCCATTCTTGTTGCCCGGATTGATGATGACTTCAATCTGTGCTTCGTCTGTATGTCTATACATACGGACTATATATGCCTCACGTTCGTCTTTTTTGGCAAAACCTTTGTCAATCAAACTGTATCGATGGTCGTCTGAAAGGATCTGTTCTATGAACTCTCCTTGTGCTTCTCGATGTTGGGACAAGTTGTATTTTGCACGCGCGTCGTTGAGGAGGAAGTCTTGGATTCCTTCCAGTTCACGGAGCCGTTTCAAGTCCTTTTGCAGTTGCTTGTGGGTGTAATGGGAATCAGTCTGCCCGTCCAAGAGACGTTTCCGGATTTCCTCCACTTCTTTTTCCATGACAGAAAAACAACCATCTGTCCAGAAGTCAATATCAAGCAACCTACCTGACTTGTTGTCGATATCCTCGTAATTGTTTTCTCTGATGTTCTTCGCTTGCGTCGTCAAGGTTTCAGCCAGTCGTAGAGCTTCTGAATCGTCTTTGATGAAAGCCATTCGTTTGGCGCTGACTTGAATGTCCATTAGGAAGATGTCGTTTAGAATCGTTTCCAGTTGAGCCTGTTTTGCGGCACCGCTGAGTTCTGTATTCTCAAGGTTTCTCAATTTGATCTGAATGGAATTCATTTCATCTGGCTCGAATCGCATGTAGTTACTATCCAATTGGCAAAGTAAGAACTCGTTCTTGGCCTGCATGTACATGGAGGCTGTAGATTCTGATGTCTGTTTTAAGGCACTGAGGGCTTCTTCTATGTCATTCGTGGCTTCTTTCAGATGTTCTTGAAGGTCTTGGATAGAGGCGTGTATTTCTTCGGCTGACTTATTGACGTCATTAAGTACACCGATGGTTCTATTCTCAATAGCATATAGCTTATTGAGATGCTTTTGGCGTGCCTCAGAGATGCCTTTCTGCATTTCTAAACTTCTACGTTCCATCCTCTCGAGACTTTTTTGGGCATTATTCTCTGCCTGGCGCATAGCTTCTATGTCGCCATGTTTCAATTTCTGCAATCTTTCGACCTTCTCCAGATATTTTTTCGAAGGCATTTGTTGGTGATTTCCGCTCATAGTTCAATCGTTATTATCGTTGGTTCGTTTTATTGATAAGTTTCCCATGCTCGTAATTCAGAGGGAAGACAGATGGGTTCCCCCTTTGGCGTGAATTCAATTTGTTGAACAACACATGGATTCTGCTCTTTATTGGTCTTATTGATGCTGAATACAATACCGTTCTCGCTTAATTGATACTGAAGTTGTTGCTCAAAATTTTCAAAAGATTTCTCATCCTCATAGTCACCTAAGCTAATCTGATGATAGATGACAGATTGCGTTTGAGAGACAGGACTGAATACTAACCTTATCCGCCTGTTCGTGCAGTGATTTTCCATTTCAATGACGTAGGCATGACGCTTGTCATTTCCGTCATATCCTAATGCTTTTAGTTCGAAATGAAATTCCTCATAGAGGATCTGGGCTGCTATTTCAGCAAGTTGTTGGCATTCTTCAGAAACTTTGCAGCGATTGAAGACACCTTGGACAATTTCTTCACCCTGTTCCTTAATCTTCTGTAAGTTTTCAAAGTCATCTTGTAGTTGGTCGATTTCGTACCCCTCCATGAACTCACCTTTCTGAATACGCTCATAGATGGTTGTAGCGTTCCTCATCACTTCGCTAAAGTCATTGTCTGACCAATAGTCCATATCGACCTTGTTCTGCTTTGCCTCGTCGAAATAAGTATTATCGCGCCATTGTTCAAATTGTTCAATGATATGCTCTGCTTCGGGTTTGACCAGTAGCAGAGCGGTTAAGAATTCGGCCTTCTTACGGGTGACGTTCTTTTGTATAGCCTGTACATCGGTTAAAACTTGGATAGCTAATGCTTGTTGTGCCTCATAAGCTAATGGTTTTTCTCCCATATCATTCAGGAGCTGACGGAGTTTTTCTATTTTCGCTCTTTCAAATTTGATGCAATAACGGTCATCTGCAACATTGTTGTATGCGTTAACTGCTTCGTTTCTGTATTTGAGGGCAAGTTCTCGGTTCAACTTTCTATTTTGCTTGATTTCCTCAATCTTTACGTCCAGTTCTCGTTGGGTTTCCTCCATCTCATTCAATTGGGAACGTAAATGGTTGATCGACTCCTTGAGCTGAGAATAGACAGCCTCTCGTTCTTTCATCTTTTCAACCAAATTATCATATTCCTCAAGAATACGTTGAATATATCGCCCATAGTCTTTTCTATCATTGTCCCATGCCTCAATGATTTTATTGAGCAACTTTGTCAGTTCCTCAGGGCTGGCGATGGTCGGGTGCTTCTCATAGTACTTAAGTTCTCTTTCCAGTTCCTCCAATGCGCCATTTTCCACCCAGACATAGTCATTTTCATGTGGATCCCACCCACCATAAAGGTGTCTGTTGTATTTTCTTTCTTCCTCGCTGATATTCTTTCTCATGTGTTTAATTGTTTTGTCGAGTAGCTATGCCAATAGTCAGCAACTCGTTTGGATTCAACAAATGTATTTCGCGTTTTCGTTCGCCTTTTGTCAATTCTTCTTGAAAGGATAATAATCTGTCGCTCAGGAATATCAATCGTTGGTTTTCAGACCCCCTAAGTCCAATGTTATCGTAATTGAGTTCATCAATGTATTCTCCATCAATTAGAAGGTCAATTTGTCGAAGTAATCTTAACGATTTCTCATCAGTAATCTCCTCTATCTGAAATCCTGTAAACAAGATGACTGTCAAATCAGGCTTCTGAGAGAGAATGATGTCAAGTAGTTCTGTCAAAGCCTCCGCTTGTAGAAGAGGTTCACCTCCAGAGATAGTTATACCATCAATCTGAGGAGTGTCGAGAATTTCTTTCGCTAAATCTGAGCATGACACTTCAGCTCCTCCTTCTTCAGACTGCAGCTCTGGTGCAGTGCATCGATAGCACCTTCTTCGACATCCTTGTACCCAAATCACGAATCTACGACCGGGACCCAGCACTGTTGTGTTCTTCCATCGATAGCCTATCCTCAGTTTCATCATTTGGCTTTTGGTCTTTCTCTATATCTTTGAACGATCTTTTATTCCGTTTCTTGACAGCCTCGGCAAGACGTTTTTCCATTGCGTTCAACCTCTCCCGTATTTCGTTCTTCTCTTTACTGATGGCATCTTCAGTACCTAATTCACATATCCCCTCGATTATCTCCTCATAAAGTTCTAATTGCACTTTAAGCGAATGGATGGCGTCTTGTGTCAGTTGTTGACATTTCTCATACTCTTCTTTGAATCTTTTTTCCAAGTCACTCTGACTGAATTCGGTTAATGCTATTGAGGCATATTCGGCAATTTTCAGAGTGCTGATTATCGCGCGGAGTAGATCCTTCTCTTCTTTAATCTTGTTCACAACATCTTCTATTCTCTCTATACGTTGTTTCAAGTCAATGTTTTCCTGTAGAATTTGTTGTATGATGTCCTTTTCCATATTATAATATATAGTTATTGACTTATCGGTGATTTCAGTAAGCATTTTTTTGTGCCATTGGCATTGCTGTGACTTGTGAGCACTGTATTACCGAAAATGTCTATTGATACTTTTATGCTTGTTATCAAAAGTTTAGTCCCCGCTTCTTCCAAATCTGGTTTGGGGGCATCGCCAGCTATGAGTTCTGAGTAAGGATGTTCGCCGAGGAATCGCTGTTGAAATAATTCAGAAGAGAGAGGTAATGTGAGAACAAACTCTGAACCGTTTGATAATGGAATACATTCGGTTGCAGATTGATGTGAGTAATGTAGCTTCAGTTCTTTTCCTTCTCCTAATGCTTCATAATACAATCGGCGAAGTTTAATCATTTTTTCAATACTCAACCATGTTTGCTCTATCCTTTTGACTGGTGCTTCCAAGATGCTCTCCAGTTCGTATGCAAAGGCATTGAGTTTTGTTGCCTTGCCTATGATGAAGGTTGCACATTTTGAAAAAGGGATTTCTCGTAAAGCCTGCTGTAATTTCGCACGAGCTGACTGCATAGTAAGTTGTGAATCGTTCGAAGCGAAAAGATCATCGTAATAGGTATCATAAGTTATTATCCCATCAGGATGAAGGTAATAACTGAGATTCCACCAATTGATGGTATGATCAGAAGTGAAAACACCGTCAATGAAATTTTCCTTGAATAATGGTGTGGTGTCAACAATAGGCAATTCGGTAACGTGTACCTTGCCTTCCTCATTGACTTTCACTTTGATGATAAGTTGAGTTTCATCGTCAGCATCTGTCCAGATTTGGAAGTCTTCTTTTGGATGATATCGCTCTATAATTTGAAGAATCAGGTTCTCCCTTACGAACGAGCAAGCGTATCTGACACTTTCCAGTTCTGTCAGATACTGCTCGTAATCGTAAAGTCTGTTCTGATGTGAATGATTTCCCTTGTTCATAAGAACTTCTATTTGTAATAAGATATAATTGTCTTATATCCAAACTATCGACCTGAAAGTCCCAATATGGGGGTGGTGAAAGGAACTACCCATCACTCTCCCTTGGAGTAGGGACCGCTGTCTGGCTTTCTGTAGGTAGTGTCCGACTTGCGATATGATGAAGCTGAACTGCTTGATCCTGAAGAATATCCACCCCCGGTGGAACTACTGCTTGAACTACCGCTTGAAGCGATGATGTTGCTGATCTCTAATTCAATTACTTGAAAAGTTGGTTTGAAGTAATGTTCCATAATGTGTGTGTTAATGATTTTATGTTATCTGTTTTTACTTTTTGTAGTACTCTGGCCTCTCTGTGTCGCTTTCATCACCACTATTCTCTATGTATTTAATTGCAGTTCCGTATGCGCTGACATGACGAGTTCCATTATCTTGTTTGGAAATAATGAAAGTCACGCCGATAACTCCATCTGCCCCCATTTTTCCAGCATGATAACTCAGTTGTTCTATGGCTTTATCCATCGCTTTTCTTATGGGGTCTTGTCCATAAGGGTCATAGCTGTCCGGGGCTTTTGCATTTGCAGTCACAACACCTAATGCGTTGTATCTTTCGCCTTTTATGTCGTTTAATGTAGAAGTAAACATGTCTTTTATTTTTGTTAATTTGAGAAGTCTCGCAAATTTACTGCCCAAAACACCGTTTGGGGGTGGGGGAGGCGTGGAAAATGATGGGGCTCGTGTGTTTTTGTTGGCGTTTCGTAGCGGGGTACGATTTGCAAACAGGTTAAGAAAGGGTGGGGACGCTGAATGGGTGTCCGTGGGGTGCCATCATAGGAGTGGTTCCAATGTTCCTTTTGCCTCTGCTGGTATCGGGTCAGGTGGACACAAAAAGGGCGTGAATGCTGCTCTTCATTCATCTGTTATCGGGTATCGCCAAACACCTTAGGAGAAATGAATTGGAAGAACAGACACTCACGCTGTAGGATACACGGGGACATGGCGGGTAAGATACCGCTTGTCCACATCGTATTCGGGCTTCGAGCGTCTATTGGCATCCTCCTACTGTTTGTGTGAAATTGGCGATTTCGATAACGAGGAAAGTGCGCTTTACGCTTTTCTGGTCACTACGGATAGGGTGGCTCATGTGGAGCTCCCGCCCGTTCGACACTGCAAATATAAAGAATTATTTTTATTCAGCAAATAAAACAAGGAATTTTTTTCATTGACCATTGGCTTCGCCTAAAATGCTCACGCTCGGCATAACTCGAACAAGTTCAGCTCTGCTCTCGCTTAATCGCATTTTTGACCATTGACCATTGACCATTTTTTCATTGACCATTGACCATTGACCATTGGCTTCGCCTAATCTCCTCACGCTCGGTATAGCTCAAGCAAACTTGGCTCTGCTCTTGCTTCGAGTGTCGGTTGGCTCTGCTCTCGCTTAATCGTGTTTTTGACCATTGACCATTTTTTTCATTGACCATTGAACATTGACCATTGACCATTTTTTTCATTGACCTTTTTTATTGGCCCGAATTAGCGAATTTGAGAATTTTTTTGCGAACACGAATATTGCGAATCGCACTAATGGGGACGACCGCGGGGCGGTCGGGGAATTGAACGAATAGGCATGCTGAAGCATGCTGGGGTGTGGATGATGTGGGGGTGCGCCCTTTGGACGCATCGCAGGCAAGATGCCTGCGAACCCCGCTGCCGCCGCTCTGCTGGTGGTCACACCGTCGGCGGAACTGCTGGGTATTTGACCTCAACAAGTCCGGAGCATTGCAGCGAATTGGCATGTTGAAGTAATCGACAGAGTACGCTGGAAGTGTGTTTTTTTTGCTTGAAACCATCGGATATCTATCGGAAATGATGAGTTATCCGACGGTTTCGAGTAAATTATTCACCATTTTCATTGCAGTCTTGGTGAAATGAAGTATCTTTGCATGTAGATGTAAAAAAGGAAGATTATGCTCATAGGCAGAGAAAAGGAAAAAGAAGTATTGTGTGGATTGCTCGACTCAGAGCAGTCTGAGTTTGTAGCGGTATATGGTCGCCGTCGCGTTGGAAAGACCTATCTTGTTCGCGAGTCCTTTGATTATAAGTTTGCATTCCAGCATACAGGGTTGCTTGATGCCCCTTTGAAGGAGCAGTTGTCGGAATTCAGGGAATCCTTGTATTTTGCTGGGATGAAGAAAAGTGCTATGCCTCGGACTTGGAATGAAGCTTTTAGACTATTGCAGAGACATTTGTCAACGATGCCAGAAGGTAAAAAAGTAATATTCATTGACGAACTGCCGTGGATGGACACCCCTCGTTCCAATTTCATCCGTGCATTAGATCATTTTTGGAACGGATGGGCTACCACTCGCAATGATATCGTATTGATTGTATGTGGCAGTGCCACTTCATGGATTATTGAGAATATTGTGATGAATTACGGAGGTCTTCACAATCGCTTGACCAGACAAATTCATCTGCTTCCATTCAATCTGCATGAGTGTGAACTTTATTGCAAACATCGCAAACTTGGTTTTACCCGACGTCAGATTCTTGAGGCTTTCATGGTGATGGGAGGGGTTCCGTATTACTGGAGCTTCATGCAGAAAGGTCTGAGTCTTTCACAGAATATCGACCAGTTGTTTTTTGTGGAGAATGGTGCACTGACTCATGAGTACGATGCTTTGTATGCATCCCTTTTTCGAAATCCAAGACTCCATCTGTCGATAATCAATGTTTTAGCTACCAGACAAGCAGGGATGACACGTGATGATCTCATCAAGCATGGGGGATTGATGGACTCTGGTTCTTTCTCCACAGCATTGAAAGAGCTCGAGCAATGCTCCTTTATCAGGAGTTATACCTACATTGGCAAAAAGAGACGTGATGCCATCTATCAATTGATGGATAACTATACTCTTTTCTATTTCAAGTTCATCAAGCAGAATGTGAATGGCGATCAGCACTTTTGGACTTCTCAGCTATCGACCTCAGTACACGACACATGGGCAGGACTGGCTTTCGAACGGGTTTGCCTACAACATCTTGAGCAGATAAAGAAAGCACTTGGTTTTTCTGCAGTCATAAGCACGGCTCACTCGTGGTTGCACAGACCAAAAGACGCCGATGACAAGGGTGTGCAGATAGATTTGCTGATTGATCGTAACGATGATGTCATCAATTTATGTGAAATGAAATATTCCAAGGATGAATATGTGATTGACAGTGTAGAGGACCAAAAACTGCGTCGGCGGGTATCTGTGTTCCAGCGTGAAACGAGAACCAAGAAAGCCATTCATTTGACGATGATCACCACTTATGGTGTCCAGCCAGGAGGCTACGCTGATGATATCCAAAGTCAAGTTACCATGAACGACTTGTTCATGGACTGAGCCTCCACCTCCCATCCGCATGGTTAGCATGGCTATGAGAAGTACTCCTATCTACCTCTTTGCGCCCTTGATAAATCAAAGGAGTGGAAGAGTGAGGGAGGACATGCTGAAGCATGCTGCCATGCGGATGATTTTTATTGGCACGAAGTAGCGAATTAGAGAATTATTTTTTGCGAACACGAATTTTGCGAATCGCACTAATGGAATGACCGCGGGGCGGTCGATGGAATTGAATGAATTGGCACGCTGAAGCGTGCGCTTTGTGCGCGATGGGCGACCCTATCAGGGGCGATGTTGTCGTATTGGGTGATCATCCGGGGGTGCGAGCACCCTCGGTTACCAAGAGGAGACGCCTTCAGCTATCCGGGGGTACGAGCACCCTCGGTTACCAAGAGGAGACGCTTTCAGCGTCATGTGCGTTTATGATGAACGTTTCGTATTCGGTGATTGATAATGATATTGCCCTTACAGGGCGAAAGGGAGGGTGGGCTGATATATACCCAGGGCGTTGCCCCGGGCTGAGAGATGTTGGCCCTTGGATAAATTTCTCACACTCGGCCAAGTTCAAACGAGTTTGACTTGGCACTCGTTTAATCGAAATTTTCAGGCCGTTGGCGTGGAAGGGGAGACGAGTGTAGCGTCATGCTGTTTAGGGGTTTGCTGTGGTGAGGCGTTTGATGTGGGTCTTGAGGATATGGTAGGCGGGGTGGGGCATGTCGCCATGGTTGTAGCCTTGCATTTCGTAGAGGCTGACGTCGGGATGGCCTACCAGTTTGAGCATGCGCCAGAAGTAGGCTTGTTCCTCATAGCGTCCGTAAAGCTCCAGTTCTCGGTCGCCTGAGATGATGACGATGGGTGGTGCGTCGGGACGTATATGGAAGAGGGGTGCATAGTGGTCGATGGTGGGTTGTAGGGGTTTGATGCCTTGTTGCTTGCGCACGTTGTAGTGTGTGATGCACTGTCCGCTGAAGGGTACGAGCGCGGCCAGGGAGTCGGCATCCACTCCGTATTTGGCGAGCCAATGCTTGTCGAGTCCGATGATGTCGAGCAGGTAGCCTCCGGCGGAGTGTCCTGCTACGAAGATCTTGCGGTGGCTTCCACCGTATTTCTCCACGTTCTTGTATGCCCATGCCACTGCTGCCGCTGCATCGTCGAGGCATTGGTCGATAGATGCTTTGGGCAACAGTCGGTAGTTGGCTGCCACAACCACTAGACCACTGTTCTTCAGTTCTCTGTCGATGTGTTTGTTGCCTCCTTCGATACCTCCCCCATGGAACCAAACGACTACAGGCGCGTCTTTCAAGTGGGTCGGGTAATAGACATCGAGTTTGCATCGCTCCTGCGCATAGGGGTCGGTGGAGTCGGTGTAGGGAATGTCGTTCACTTGTTGGTACTGCTGCGCTCGTGTTATGAGTGTGGTGAGCAAACATAGGGTGAGGGCTGCGGCCATTGCGATTCTTCTGTCCATAATGAAACTGATATTATTCAACTTAATAGATATGCGTCACTTGCTGACGCTGGAAGGGAGTGCTTTTTTGCGTGATGGGCGACCCTTTCAGGGTCGATATATTTACGTAGCATTGCTATCCGGGGGTGCTTCGCACACTCCGGTTACCAAGAGGAGACGCTTTCAGCGTCTTTCCAGAACAAGGTTGGCGAGGCATACCGCTACCTCCTCCTTCTCTTCCTGTGGTCGCCATGCTATGATGTAGCTGGCTTCAGCCTCTTTGACTTGGAATCCTTTGGCTTGCAGTTGCTTGATTCGCTCCTTCATGCCCATCGACAGCACGGCGATACATTCCCCTTTGGCAGAGAAGAGCAGGTTGTTGCGGTAGGTGAGTCTGTCGCCACTCCGGAGTGACAGGATGAGCTTCTTCTTGTCGCGGAAGAAGTCGAGCCACACATCGCGCATGGTTAGTGGAATCACTATTGACGGACAGTCGTTGAGGAACGACGTGTCTTTATAGATATAGAGTTGTTGCTTTGCACGTGTGATGCCTACATATATGGTTCTGAGCATGTCGTTGTCCATTTGCTGGATGCCTCCTGTCAGTAGATGGACATGGTCGAACTCCCTTCCCTTGGCTTTGTGGATGGTGCTGACGAACACCGTGTTGTTCTCTGTGTTCACGAAATCCTCGATGCTCGACTCTATGGCGAATTCATGCAGGTCGCTGTAGTAGTAGATCTGGTGGGTGCGTTCAAAGTCGCTGAAGAAATGCTGCATGACCTTGAGGCATTTGCTGTTGGCGTAGGTGTAGATTGTCCGTTGTTTGGCATCCTCCCACAGTTCCTGGCTGATGCTACTTCCCTTTGCCCTTTTCAGTTGTCGGAAGAAATAGCGTACTTCCGCCAGGTTGATGAAATGGAATCCGTCGGTAGCCTGAACGAGTTGCACGTTCTTGCCTTGCCGACGTAGCATGTGTGCCACCTGTATGGTTTGTTCGTTGGTGATGGTGAGCACGGCTGTTGTTCCCCTGTGTGGAGTGTCGAGTTTCAGGAGTCTTTCCGGAAGTGCTGTCTCCACCAGTCCTTGTTCATCATTGACCGCGACAATGGGGTTTCGTTTCATTCTGTCGGGTATATACTTTGCGAAGTTGTTGGCATAGTCCACGATGGCTTTGGCAGAGCGGTAGTTGTCGGTGAGTTCATATAGCTTTGCCTCTCCTTCGTAGGTTATGGACTGCAGGTATTTGGAGTCGCTTCCTCGGAAGGCGTAGATGTTCTGGTCGTCGTCGCCCACGGCTATCACTCGCATGTCCTCGTTCCTCTTCATCAACGCCTTCACCAGCCTATAATCGTCGGCACCCATATCCTGGGCCTCGTCGATGACCAACACGCTTTTGGCGATTTTGTTTTCTTCCACCTCACCGTTCTCTATCATTTCCGCAGCTCTTCCCACCACAGTGTCCACCTCTTCGAGTGTGCCATATTTCCCTATGAGGTCGAAGCTGTAGGAGTGGAAAGTCTTGATATCGACGAAGTGCGCCGCATTGCCCACCAGTTGCATGAGCCTTTTTTTGAATTCAGTCGCAGCCGCCCTTGAGAAGGTGAGCATCAACAGTTGTTCGTGCTTCACGTCCTCCATCAGCAGGAGCGACGCCAGTTTATGCACCAGCAGGAGTGTTTTGCCGCTTCCAGGTCCTGCCGCCACGGCGATATATTTTGATTGTTTGTCGTCGATGATTTGTCGTTGTCTGTCGCTGAGCTTCCCGAATATTTGTTGCCACTTGGCAGGTGTTATGTTTCTGGTGATTTGCGTGCGTTTCTCTCCCTTGAAGTATTTGTTGATGAACTGTTTGTGGTCGATGAGGAAATAGTCGCTGACAAATTGCATGGCTGCATTGTAGTCGCTGACCATCATGTTGGCGTAGGCTCCTACGATGTGTATTTGCTGGATGCGTTGCTTATAGAACTCGTCGAGCAGTTTGTACTGTTCCTTTCCGTATTTCCTTGTTCGTTCCACCTTTCTTTGCAGTTGCATGGTGTTGTAGATCACCATGAATCCCCCATCGATTTTCAGCAGGTCGTTTTTGCTGAGGTAGAGCAGTGCTTCCTCCATGTCGCCCAAAGTGGCCTTTTCATTCTCGCCGAACATTGAGTTTTGTAGGGTTGCATTATATTGGTTGAGCATTTCCACCAGCGAGAAATTGACTGTTTTGTCGTTGGCCGTTCTTTCGAGTGTTTTGGCCGCGAAGTCGCAAAGTGCTACCCTTTGGTTGTAGCGCGTCATGATGGCCTGCCTGTTGGCTTCCGCCATGATGCTGACATTTCCGCTGCCCGAGTGCTCCATCTTGCGTATATATCCCTTGATGAGCAGGAAGTGGAGTAGGGTTTTGATTTTTTTCACCGTGCACCTTGTGTGTCCTGCCTTTTGCGCTTCCTCGTTGAGTTGTTTGTAGTTGAACGTTTGTGGCTCTCTGTCGATACGTTCCAGGAGGAACTTCTCCAGCCGTGTGGTCTGTATGAGACCATGAGCGATGTTGGCTTTGTCGATAAAGGCCATGAGGTCCTGTGTGTCGGCCAGCAGTCCCTCTTGTCGCATGAGGTTGACGCATCTCACCACATTTTCTTTTTTCAGTCCGAGTATGTCGGCCAGGTAGTCGATTCGGCTTTCCGCCTCGGCTCCCCTTGCGTCGGCGGTGGCTCTGCTGCTGATGAGCGAGTGGATGATGCGTGCCGCTTGTTCTCTGGTGCTTTCATCGAAGAGTGTGGATTGGTTGAGTCTTAGTCGTGCCTCATCCATGGACTTGACTCTGATTCCAGTGGCGAAGATTTTAGGCGAATTGTTTCCCCGGGTGATGAGTCCCGCTTGTTCGAGTGCTGTGACCGCTCCTTTCACCCGTGTTTCCATGGCGTTTTTGTCTTCTTCGTCCCATCCCGCCTGTCGTGCGATTTCGAGCGGCGAGCAACTCACTTTTTCCCTTTTGCCTGTCAAGTCCTTGATGGCTTTCCACACCAGTTGTATCTCGCTGATGGAGAGTTTGGTCTGGTTGAGCAGAATGAAATGCTTGTCAAGGTCTCCGTCGTCGAAAAGCACGTAGCATTCGGCTTCCATCTGTGGGTCCCTTCCCGCTCTTCCCGCCTCCTGAACATAGTTTTCGAGTGAGTCGCTGATGTCGTAGTGCACCACCAGTCCTACGTCCTTTTTGTCCACTCCCATGCCGAAAGCCGATGTCGCGACGATGACCTGTACTGTTCCGTTCATGAAATCGTTTTGGTTGGCCACTTTGTCTGCCGCGTCCATCTTGCCGTTGAAAGGCAGGGCTATGATCCCGTCCTTCTTCAGCCGTTCAGCCAGTACCTGTGTTTGTCTGGTTCTGGCCACATAGACGATGGTAGGGCATCGGTGGGCGAGTATAAGGTTTCTCAGCAAGTTGTATTTCTCGTTGGCCGTTTCGGCATGCAGCACTGAGTATCTGAGGTTCTTTCGTTCTGCTGTGGCTGCGAAGACTTTTAGTGTGATGTCCAGTTTCTGTTTGAAATAGTCACAGATGTCGCTGATTACCTTTTGTTTTGCAGTGGCGGTGAAGCAGCTGACGGCGATGGGCTGTGCTTGTTGTTTCTGCTCTTGCAGTTGCCTGATGAAGTCTCCGATGTAGAGGTAGTCGGTTCTGAAGTCCTGTCCCCAAGCCGAGAAGCAATGAGCCTCGTCGATGACGAATCGCACCACATTGCGTTTGATCAGTAGTTGCTGGATGGTGTTGCTTCGCAACATTTCCGGTGCGATATACAGCAAGTTGGCTGTTCCGTCGGCCACTTGGTTGATGGCTGCCGCCCTTTCCAGTGGGTCGAGCAGTCCGTTGATGGCCACTGCGTCGCTGATGCCCCTGCCCACAAGATTGTCCACTTGGTCTTTCATCAGACTTTGTAGGGGTGAGATGACGACAGTCAGTCCGTGTATGTTTCGTCCTGCCATGAGTGCTGGCAGTTGGAAAGTAAGGCTTTTCCCTCCTCCCGTGGGGAAGATGGTGAGCAATGACTCGCCTTTGATGGCTGTTTCCACTGCCCGCTGCTGCATGGGTTCTCCGTCGAATAGCCGGAATTGGGTGTAGCCGAAGAAATCCCTCAGTCCTGCGTGTGCGTCAAGCCTTTGTCTGCAGTAGTCGCACTCTCCGCAGGGGGTATTGCAGATGAAGGTCATGACATTATTGATTTTGGGATAGTTGCGCAACACCCATGCAGGTGTGAGTGATTGTAGGTCGCCCGTAGCTATCACCGCCAGTGCGTAAGCCAGTTCTATGGGGTAGTGTTTGGCCACAGCCTCTATGTTGGCATTGGTGCAGATTTTCCCTGCATATTGCTGTCGTATCAGTCCGCCGAGGTTGGTCGTTTTGTTGGCTGGTATTTCCATCCAATCGAAGAACCCCTTGAATAGTTGGGTGTCGGCCAGGAGGTCATGGTAGATGGTTTTGCATTGGGGTGGGAGGGCTTTCCATGCTCTGACTTCATCGTGGAAAAGGTCTTTGGCCTTTTTTGCGTCGTTGAGGGGATTGTTGAGTTCGTCTGTTTGCAGTTTGTCGTCTTTCAGCAGTCGGTGGTAGGGCTTGCGAGGGAAGAGCAGGGGTGAGAGTGGTAGTGTGTCGATGATGGTGAGGTGCTCTACTTGGAGGTTGAGGTATTTGAGGTCGTGGTTGATGATGTTGTGTCCGCATAGGGTGTGGCATTGGCTCACGAAATCGTAGAACTGCTGAGGTGATTGTGTGTGCAGCTCAGCGCCATCCTGACGGATCGCGCCGAAGTCCTGCACCTTCTTTGTGGAGAGACCTACCTCTGTGTCGATGAACACCAACATGCTCTTTTTTAGTTAAGAGTTAAGAATTAAGAGTAAGAAAATAGCGATGAACTTCCATAATCTATAACTCCTCGATTCATTTTGCGAACACGAATCTCGCTAATGACAGGAATGTTTTTGTCCCGAATTATCGAATTTGCGAATTTTGGGTGACTGCGGTGCGGTCAGGAATTGTCGTTTTTATTGCGAAAACGAATCTCGCTAATCCTTGGCTTTTATGATGGCGACGTAGCCGCCGGCCTCAGCCAGTCGGATCTTGATGGGGCGGGATGCGTTAAGTTTGACTGTTTTCTTGACGACATCAGTCGGACGTTTGCCGTCGGCCCAATAAGTCATGGTGTAGTCGCCTTCGACGAGGAATGACGTGTCGAGCATGATGGTGCGTGGTTGGCTGTTGTTCATGACACCAATATACCATGTCTCGCCGTCCCTTTTAGCCATGGCGATGTGCTCGTCGGGTGATCCTTGCAGGAAACGAGTGTCGTCCCACGTCGTGGGAACGAGTTTGAGGAAGTCTGCCCCAGCTTGCTGGAGGATATGTTTGGGATGGTCGCATACCACGGTGTAAGGACTGTCGTAGATGACGAACTTGGCGAGTTCGGCGCATCGGGTGTTTGGCACGATGGCAGGTTGCTGTCCTTTGTGCTGACTGTATTTGACGTTGAGGAATCCTCCTGGCGTGTAGTCCATCGGACCAGCCAGCATGCGGGTGAATGCCAGTTTGACGTTGTGTTCGGCTGTGAGTCCCGGATCCCATTTATTGTACTCGTTGCCCCTCACTCCTTCGCGGGTCATCATGTTGGGCCAAGTGCGTTCTATTCCGTCGGGTTTGTATGCCCCGTGGAGGTCCACCATCAGGTGCCGTTTGGCCGCTTCGCTGATGATGCGTCTGTACCAATTGACCATATACTGGTCCTGTCGGTCCATGAAGTCGATCTTTACTCCAGCCACGCCCCACTGTTGGTAGAGTTTGAAAGCCTCCTTGTAGGCATCGTTGCGGTTGACGTCGCTGCTGTAGAGCCATAGCCAGATGCGCACGTTCTTCTCCTTGGCGTAGCGCAAAATCTCGGGCATGTCGATTTGAGGTGCAGGTCGTGTGATGTCGGCCTCAGGACTGTTGTAAGGTCCGTACCATTGCCAGTCGATGAGCATATAGGGCCATCCTTCTTCGCTCGCCAAGTCGATATACTCCTTGATGACCGGCATTTCCATCTTCACCTCTCCGCTCCACCAGTGGTCCCAGGCGCAGAGTCCGGGCTGGATCCAACTGGGGTCTTCGATGGCGCAGGGTGGGTTGAGTGTGCGTATGAGTTCGCTCTCGATGAATCGTCCCGGGTTGTCGGCAATGAGAATCACTCTCCAGGGTGTGGTCAGTTCGTCGTCGAATCGGGCTTTGATGTTCTCGTTGCCAGGGAGAGGCGAAAGAGCCGTTTGCAGCAGACCGTCTTTCTTGCTGATCATGCTGCCGGGATAGTTGTTGATGTCGGCTTCGGTGATAGCGAGCCATCGCTGGGGTGCTGTCTCCACCAATAGTGGCATGCCGGCGAGTGTCTGAGGGCGTATGTCGGCAATAGCCGTTTTCACGAACTCCTTCTCTTGCGACGACACGTGGTTCTCGTAGTCAGCCACCCATGCCTGGGCTGTGGCTGGAAGGTTGAAGGCCGTCAGTTCTCGGGTGATCTCCCGGGTGACCAGTCTGTGGTCGTCGAAGAGGTGATAGCGGAAAGCCACACCTTCGTCGAAGACCCTGATCTCAAGATTCATCTTCCTTCGGTTGCCCCCTTGTTCTTGCAATGTCAGTGTGGTAGCGTTCCATCGGGCATTGACCTTTGCGTGTCTGTTTTTCACCACAGGGGTCCATTGCTCTTGGTCAGGCTTGATTTCGGGTTTGGCGGTGAGGATGAGGCTGTCGCCCATGAGTCGTTCTCCTGCCAGTTCAAATCCGAGAGGTGAGTCATCGACCAGAATCTGGTCGTGATAGACGATGCGGTAGTTCAGTTGGTTGGCGTAATCCACCTGCATCTTGATATGTCCGTTGGGTGAGGTGACGGTGACCTCTTGTGCTCTGGATGTCGTGAAGAGGCAAGTCGTCAGGAATAGGAGAGTGAATGATAGTCTGTTCATATTCGTTGCGTTAGGTTGGAATTAGAGTGCAAATATAAGCATTTATTTGTAGATAGTATGGCAGGGATGTTGCATTTTTAGAAATCAAGAGGGGGTGTATGGGATATTGAGGTCTTTTCACCGTCGGCGGAACCGGTGGGCTTGATGCGGGCTTGGAGCTTTTCAGAGCCGCGCTGCGGATTTGCACTCAACCTGGATGATATAAAAAATGGGGTGCGTCCTCTGGAGGCATCTCACGTAGGTTTATACCCCACCCCTGCCCCTCCCCTTAGAGGGGAGGGGAGTTTTTATGCGTCCTCTGGACGCATCGCAGGCAAGATGCCTGCGTACCCAGCTGATGCTTCTCTGCTGGAGATTGCACCCCCGAGGGTGCAAACCCTGCCAGTCCTCAACCCTGCTGATGCTTCTCTGCTGGAGATTGCACTGCCGGCGGAATGGGCGGTCAGAAGTCTTATGTTTTTTTAGGAAAAAAAAGAAAAAAAGATGACATTTCATTAGAAATGTTTATATTTGCAGGGTAAAACCTAACTAATTCTTAGAATTGACAAAAAACGTCATTCGCAATATTGACAAAACCTTGTGAATTTAACGGACGCGACAAACCTTGTGGATTATTAACGGACGCGACACGTCGCGTCCCTACATCGACAAACCGTTTAACTGAAAATCAATAAGCTTATGAGAAAATTGTTTACCTTTATCGCCTTTGCAATGTTGCTGGTATGCAACAGCAGTTGGGCACAGGACTTCAATGACGCTATCGTTGAAGAAGCTAAGGATGACTATGAGCGTACGAACCTCGTGTATTCCATCACTGAGGTTGCTGGCAAACTGGGAGTGACTGCCGCAGAACTCGCTACCGCCCTCACCGACTGGATTCCCACCGAGGAATATTCCACTCCCCGCAGCGACTTGTTCTCGCTGATCCAGAGCGATGGAACGGCTACTACTACACCTACTGCCTCTTGGGGCGGCTACTACATGGACAAATCCGGTAACCTGAGCAACTGGGGAACCGACGGCTACTGGTTCGTACATCCCGATTGGGACATCGAGGCCGATGAACTTTATCTCTGTGTGGGCCAGAACCCCACCAAACCCCTGATGCCCGGTGAGACCGTCAGTTGCGTCATCGCCATGACCCTTTATGGCACACAGGTGACCTTCGGTATCTCGTTGACCATCAAGGAGGCTGCTGGTATCGACAAGACTCCGACGACCACCCTTTCAGACCTCGAGATTGTGGGCCGCACAAAGTATGCCATCACCCAAGCCCCCAACACCGAATGGTATAACGAACCCAACTGGGTGGAGGTGCCAGGCATGGCCGCAGCCTTGGGCATCGACGAAGACTACTTCGCCGAGAAGATGCGCTACATCATCTATGCCAAGAAGTTTGATTACGAGACAGAGACATGGAGCAACCAGCTCGTCAACGACCTGACCGCCACTCCTTCACCTGGTTTCTGGTTTGGCACAGGTGTGCAATATGAGGGTGAGTTGGAGGAAGACCCTGAGCTTCAGCACGCCAACTACGGCGACACTGACAAGTTCTGGGTGGCCTCGCTGACCTATCTGCCAGGCGACACCATCTATTGCACCATCGGTCAGTATGCTTACACCCCCTGGACCCTTGGCGAGACCCATCATGCCGAGATCTACTTCATCTATGGCAGCAAGGCATGGGTGATTGACTACGAGGTGACCGTGGATGTCAACCTCACCGATGTGATCGACAACTACACCCCTGTGGGTTCGGAAGCCATTGAATTCAGTCGCGATCCCCGCGATGGTTGGACTACAGTGGAGAAGAAAGAGATTGACGCAGAGGCCATCTATCAGTTGCTTGGTGCCGAGAGCATCTACGACATCAGGGTAGCCACCAACGACCAGTATGGTGCCTTGACCGAGGCCTATACCGCCGACACCACGGGCTTCTGGTTCCTGCCCGACGGTAAGGTGACAGGCTACAGCACAGGAACAACCAGTTTCTATGTGAACTACGTAGCCGACAGCCTACGTTTTGAGATCGGCAACATGCCCGACGCCTTCAATGGCGGTGAGGAATGCGTAGCCACCATCTATTTCATCAAGGACGACAAGTACTATGAGTTCCAGTTCAAGGTGACGATGCAGAAGCCCGAGTACACCATTGAGAACTGCGAGGTGACCGAGATGGACCTGAAGGTCAATCTGGTGCCATCCGCTGAGGGTGGTGCCTGGGAGATAGGCCAGACCGACATGACAGCCTTTGAGGAAGTGCTTGGTACGTCGAAGGGCGTGCTTTATGGTTTGGATTCCGCCGGTGGTTTGACCAATGCTTATTCAGTGAGCGAGGCCAACGGCGGTACCACAGGTGGTGGTTTCTGGATGTCGCCAGAAGATGAGAACCACTATGCCTACGCCGCTGGCTATAGCGGAGAAGGCGCATTCGCCATGTGGTACTACGAGAGTCAGATCCACTGGTTTGTGGTGCCTGGTTTCCGTCAGCCCGGTCAGACGACCACTGCCACCTTCTATATCTTCAACCTTTGGGACGGCAAAGCCCTGAAGTTGAACACCACCCTGCGCTTCGTCAGTCAGGACACCGAGGTGAAGACCATCGCCGATGAGGATGTGGCCCTGCAAGGGCGTGATCCTGAGACCAACGACTACTACGAGACCGAGTTCGACCTCACTCCTTGCGCCACAAGGTTTGGCCTGACCCTTGACGACCTTCTTGCTTCAGGTACCTGGATGGCACAGGATGCTGACGGTTATCTGATTTCCGACAACTTCGACGTCATCTACGGTTTCTTCTTCGACGAGAACGGTGCAGCAGTGCCCAGCATGGATGAGGCCGCCTTCACCGTGGGGTACTCCGAGGATGGAACGATGCGCGCCTACATCATCGACGACGCCAACGTGGATAAAGAGTATAAGACCACACTCTACGTCTATTACAACAACAGGTACTATGGCTTCAACATCACCATCGGCGGTGAGGAGACAGCCATCAAGGCAGTTGAGAGCAAGGACGTGAAGTCGGAGCGCATCTACGACCTTTCTGGCCGCGAGGTGAAAGTGCCTGGCAAGGGCTTGTATATCCGCAGCGGGAAGAAGTTCTTGAAAGTTAAGAATTAAGAGTTAAGAGTTAAGAAATTTAGACTTTAGGCTTTAGACTTTAGACTTTAGTTGAGAAAAAGGACCCCACCCCTGCCCCTCCCCTCGAAGGGGTGGGGAGTGGGGTATGTCTGAAAATGGAGAGGTTTTATGGGCAGCAAGAATGTTGAAATCGAGGTTGTGGGTGTGGCTTCGGCCATGCATTTCCTGGTGGATGCACTTTGCGTTTGCTGCCTGTATATGCTATTGGAACCCCTGCCTTTGACACCTGTGGTGTCGGTCATTGTCACTTACAATGTGCTGGCTTTCCTGACACAGCCCTTGACGGGTCTGCTTGCCGATAGTGTCAGGCGACCGCATTTGCTGTTGCTCGTCTCCATCTTGCTCTTGGCTTTTGCTGTGCTGCTGAGCGTCATTGTCGTGATGACTCGTGCTGGTGAGATGCCTTTCTTTTATGCTGTAGCATTCCTGTTGGGTCTTGGCAACTCGTTCTTCCATGTTTGGGGCGGCAAGCAGGTGGCGTTGAAGACGTGCAATGATATCCGTTCGCTGGGTGTTTTTGTCTCCACCGGTGTGATGGGACTGGCTGTCGGTTATGTGTTTTACTCGTGGCTGCTGCTGTGCCTGTTGCTTTTGTCGCTGAATGTGTTGGCGCTGGTTTATGTCTGGGAGGAGGATAGACGCTATAGATGGGATAGACGCAATAGATATGATAGCGGCAATAGATATGGCGACGAGAAGGTTTTCTCGCTTCCTTTGGTTTTGCTCTTCGTGGTTTTGCTGATGGTGGCGGTGATGCTTCGTTCGCTGGTAAGTGAGTGCTTCACATCCGATGGGGTGGTGAGCGGCAGTGAGATGACGCTGTTGGTGGGTTGTGTTGCGATGCTGGGCAAGATGGCCGGTGGTTGGTTGGCACGCGGGTTGGGATGGGTCAAGTCGTTGGCCTTGATTCTTCTTGGCGTGCTGGTGGGCTGGTTCATGCGCGGTCAGGGTGTTGCTCTGGCGCTTGTGGGACTATTTGTCGTCAACTGTTCGATGCCTATCACGCTTTGGCTCGCCAACGTGGTGCTGAAAGGTCGTGAAGGTCTGGCCTTCGGACTGCTCGCCGCGGCACTGATTCCTGGGTACTTGATTTCTCAAATATAGAGTGCTGTGACCTCCATGTGGTTGACTTTGAGTCTTTGCCTTCTTGGCACCGTCATCATTGAGTATGGCGTGTTGCTGTTGCTCCTTGAGCGGCGGAAGAAGGTGCTGTGGGCATCGGTGGTGATGAATGTGCTGACCAATGTGCCGCTGAACCTGTGGCTGATGTCGATTGATGGTGGCTGGGATGCTGTGGCGGTAGGTGAACTGGTGGTGCTTGTCGTTGAGACGCTGGGTTATCTGCTGGTGACCCGACGGTGGCCGATGGCATTTGTTTACAGTCTGTTGTGCAATGCCTTCAGTTTTCTCACAGGGCTGCTGATACAGTTCGTTTTCTATTAAAAGAGAATGAAGATAAACTATAAACTCATTTAATATCGCGATTATGGAATTACAGTTATTAGATCTTATTGGCCCAGGAGGACGACGTCCCCGTCGTCCCGTACGACCAATCGACACGTTGGTGTCCAAGACAGATACAGTGAAACAACCTGTGCTTGAGGACACGGTGCATCAGAAGGTTGACACCCTTGTGGAGAAAGCCGATACGGTAGTTGGTAAGAAAGACAGCGCAAGTCTCAGTACTACGATTTCGGCAGGGGCAGCCAATCATTTGGCCGATGCGGCTTCATCCTCCAATTCCCTGGGGCTGTTTCTGGTGCTTGCCGCTCTGGTGCTCTGCTTTGGCGGGTTGGTGTTCTTCAGAAAGCATTTCTCGAAGAAGAATTAAGGGGCCGCCATGCTATGGCGGCTTACCTAACCGCCGTGCGGGTCTTTACACCGCCCTTGAATGGGCGGGCACAGGGCTCCCCATGCGCAGATGCAATAGATGCTATAGCCCCGATAGATAATAGATCTTTTTAGACCCTTTTCATTCAATATTGATAGTTATGATTTCGATTTTATATATTGTACGATTATTGGATGTTGCTCCCATTCCACCCGAACCATCCGAACCACCCGTATTGAGAAACGGGAATGTGTCTTTGGTTATTGCCATCGCCCTATTGGTGCTTGTAGGAGCACTGGTCGCGTTGCTTTTCAAAGCATATAAAAACAGGAGTAAAAGTCACAGCTGATCTTGATCATGCTTTTTTGGAAGTTTTGGCGCATGGTGATTGAAGAAAAATGCTTACTTTTGCGCTGTCAAATCAGAAACCTAACGTACAGAAGATTATGAAGAAGACTTTATTAGCCGTGATTGCCGCATGGGCATTTTATGCAGGCAGTGCTGAGGCGCAGAACTTTGAGACCGCCAAAGAGGCCGTGAATCACATGGGACCCGGTTGGAACCTGGGTAACACCCTTGACGCCCACAGCGGCAAGCGTATGGAGGATGTGGTTCAGTCGGAGACCAGCTGGGGCCAGCCTCTGACCACTCCTGAACTGATGACGATGATGCGCAATGCCGGCTTCGGCGCCATTCGTGTGCCAGTGACCTGGTATCCTCACATGAACGATGCCGGTGTGGTGGATGCCGCCTGGATGGCTCGCGTGCATCAGGTGGTGGATTATGTGCTTGACGCAGGCATGTACTGCATTCTGAATGTCCATCACGACACAGGCGCCGACAGCAACTACTCTACTTCGTGGTTGAAGGCCGATGAGAGCATCTACAACAATGTCCGTCAGCGCTACGAGAACTTGTGGCGCCAGATTGCCAACGAGTTTAAGAATTACGACCACCATCTGCTGTTCGAGAGTTATAACGAGATGCTCGACGTGAAGAACTCCTGGTGTTTCGCCTCCTTTGCCGCTCCGGGTCAGTATGATGCTTCGATAGCCACCTCCGCTTATAATGCCATCAACAGTTATGCCCAGAGTTTTGTTGACGTGGTTCGCACCACAGGTGGCAACAACGCCCAGCGCAACCTGGTGGTCAACACCTATGGCTGTTGCAGTGGTGGCGGTACATGGAACCAGCATCTGAAAGACCCGCTGAAGAACATGAAGTATCCGACAGACCCCGCAGGTCAGGGACATATCATCTTCCAGGTCCATTCCTATCCTTCGCTGGTGGAAAACAACCGAAACCGTTCTATCGCCAGCATCAGGAGCGAGATTGATGATATGGTCAGCGCTTGGAACACTTATCTCGTCAGCAAGGGCGCTCCCGTCATTCTTGGCGAGTGGGGAACGAGCAATGTGGATGCAGCGGTCACCGACTATGATGCCCGCCGTGAGCTGTTGTTTCAGTTCTGTGAGTATTTCGTGAAGAAATGCAAGGACAACAATGTCGGCACCTTCTGGTGGATGGGTCTGAGCGACGGTGGTTCGCGCGCTCTTCCCGCTTTCTCTCAGCCCGACTTGGCCGAGTGTATCGTCAAGGCATGGTATGGCAGCGGATATAAAGGCGAGTTCCCGACGGTAGATGATTTCGTCATTACTTACAAAGTGAAATATACGGGTGATTGGCAGGAGCTGTATCTTGTGCCAGGGACAGTCAACTTCTCGGACTACAAGGGCATCCGCGTTGAGATGGCAGAGAAGCCAGCCGCCAACAGCCTTCAGATCAAGTGCTATGGAGAGACGAATGGCAAGGAGCAATATCAGATGCTTAATGCCAATTCAACGGTAACTACAATGACTTTCAATAGCAACACCCTGGGCAAGAGCGCTCAGAAGATCACCTTGCAGACGATGAAGGGTGCCCAGGAAGCCACACTTCTTCGTGCCTCGCTCATCAAGAAAGACAATACCGAAGTGGCGCTCTCAGATTTCACTCCTTTCTGGGGTTGCTCGGTTGAGATGGCAGGTGTTCCAATGGGTATAGAGACTCCAGCTGTGGCTGACAAGGTGAAAGACGGATATATCTATAATCTTCAGGGCCAGCGCGTGGATGCGCCTACAGTGCCGGGTATATATATCCGAGATGGGAAGAAATTCTTGATGAAATAAAAAAGGGGCCGCCATGATATGGCGGCTTACCTAACCGCCGTGCGGGTCTTTACACCGCCCTTGAAAGGGCGGGCACAGGGCTCCCCCTTGGAAGTTAAGAGTTAAGAAATATAGACTTTAGGCTTTAGACTTTAGACTTTATAAAAGACCCCACCCCTGCCCCATTCCCGAGCAAGCTCGCCTACCCGTAGCCTTTCCCCTCGAAGGGGAGGGGAGTTGGGATTGGCCCTCGAAGGGGAGGGGTTTTGGAACGTTAGGGTTGTTGGGGATGAGCTTTTTCCATGCATTTTTCGGCGGCGTCGTAGAGGAGTTGGCGCATGCGGTTGAGTCCGTTGCCATCGGGGCTGACTTGGTGGCCGCGCGAATCGATGTTTTCTTCCTTGTTCTCGAAACGGGCATAGAATCGCCATGCATAACCGTCGAGTACCTGGATGTCAAAGGCCAATTCGTAGCTTACTCCGTATTCGTACATTTTTTCCTCTTCGATGATGCGTCGAGCTGCGTCGAAGAGTGTGTCACTGACCTCAAATGAATATTCTTGTCTTTGGGTTTCGAATTTCAATTGTGGTCCTTTCCCCTCCTCATTCCGATAAAGTTCAATGTTGTAGAAGGGTTCCATCATCATGCCTGAGTAGTTGTACTCCACGCGGAGCAGTTTGCTTTGTGGCATTTTGATTTCTTTCTTTGTTTTTTTGTTAGGGCTGTCGCCATCGGTGTTCTGGCTTTTGCAACCAGTGAAAAGTCCTAATAGGCTCATTGCTATAATCAGTTTTTTCATTGGATAAAAGGATGGTTAGTGGGGTTGTTCTGAAGGCAAAGGTATGAAGAATCTTTGAGCTTACAAATTTTAGGGGGATTTTTTTATGATGGCCGCCATGATATGGCGGCTTACCTAACCGCCGTGCGGGTCTTTACACCGCCCTTGAAAGGGCGGGCATAGGACACCCCTTGGGGCTTTACACCGCCTTTGAAAGGCGGGCGCAGGGCTTCACTTGTATTTGTATTATACTGCCTTTGAGCTGGCGGGCATGGGGATCACTGGATGGCTGAGAGGGTGCTGGTGATGGATTGGAGCATCTGCTTGGTGGTGAGTTGGTCGGCGTCGAGCCAATGGATTTCGGGGTCGTGTGCGAACCATGTCATTTGCTTTTTGGCATAGACGCGTGTGTTTTTCTTGATACGTTCGACCGCCATTTGGAGCGTCCATTCGCCGTCGAGGTAGTGGAAGAGTTCTTTGTAGCCAACAGTGTTGAGCGCGTTGAGGTGGCGCAGTGGATAGACACGTCTTGCTTCTTCGAGCAGTCCGTCGGCCATCATTTGATCGACCCGTCGGTTGATGCGTTCGAAGAGTTCTTGCCGTTGGCGTCGTAGTCCGAACTTGACGATGCGGAAGGGGCGTTCCTTGCGCGTGTTGGTTCGGAAGGAGGAGAAAGGCAAGCCTGAAGTGTAGTAGATTTCGAGGGCATGCACGATGCGTTTTGGGTTTTGTATGTCGGCCGTGGCGTAGTATTGCGGGTCGATGACGCGCAGTTCCGCTTTGAGTGCGTCAAGCCCTTCGTTTTGCAGTCGTGCCTTGAGCATGCTCCTGACCTCTTCATCGACGGTGGGTATGTCGTCGATACCTTTGGTGACCGCATCGACATACATCATGCTTCCACCCGTGAGCAGCAGGGTGGGGTGGGTCTTGAAGAGTTCGCTAGTGAGTTGTAGCACATCGGTTTCGTACTGCGCTGCGCTGTAGTATTGATGCAGGTCGAGTGTGGCGATGAAGTAGTGCTTGACCGCCTTCAACTGTTCGGGTGTGGGTGCAGCCGTTCCGATGGGTATGTCGCGGTAGATTTGTCTGGAGTCTGCCGATATGATGGGAGACGACAAGAGCTTAGCCAGTTTGAGGCTAAGCTCTGTCTTTCCCACTCCAGTGGGTCCTATGAGTGTGATGAGCGTGTTCATTATGAGTCGAAAGGGTTGCCTTCGCTGATATCGAGTCCTTCTTCGTTGATGTCCTCGTCGGAGACCACACCTCCATACATATCGTCCTCTTCATCGTCGTCGATGACGTTGGGTGTGGTTGAGGAAATATTGGTTATCTCTTCCTCGTCAATGGTTTGTGCAGGTGGGTTGCCGTGCCTTTTAGATATTTTGGCACCTCTCATGGACTTGCCAGTGATGATTTCGGTGAGTTCGAGATAGAGTCGCCTTCTGGCGGCAGGGTCGAAGGTGTATGCCAGTTGCTGTTTTTCGTCTTCGAGGAAGTCGTTCAGTGCAGTGTCCTCCATCACGTATGCGTCTTCATCAGCAGCAGTGTCTGTCTCGAAGAGCGTGATGGTTTGGAACGATTTCATATTGGCAGACCGGACGGTGAAGGATGTGGGTTGGTTGTTTTCGTATCCGCACAGTTCGAGCATCTTTTCATGTAGTGTGAGGAAGGTGTCGTAGGGGTCGATGAGAATTTCGGCTACGAAGTCCTCCACTTCATTGGAGATGATAGTAAAACGGTAGATCATTGTTTAGCCTCCTTATTATATGTCCCGAATGAACGATTTTTTTCTGAGGAAAACGCGTTGGGCGAGTCAGACTGTTTCGCGACGTATGGATCGGAAGAGTATTACAAACGTGTAATTTGTTGATTGTCTGTGGCGGACGCGACACGTCGCGTCCCTACATGTGAACTGAATGGTTACAAGTTTATCGGATGATGCCTCTTTTGGATGATGAGACGAAATCGACGATGTATTGTATTTCCTTGCTCATAGGCACATCGTTTTTGATTCGTTCCATGGCCTCGTTGACGGTGAGACTTGACTGATAGACCAGTCTGTAGGCATTGTGGATATTGTCGATGAGTTCGGGTGAGAATCCGCGTCTTCTGAGTCCGATGATGTTGAGTCCTTCGTATGCAATAGGCTCCTTTCCACCGATGACGAATGGTGGTATGTCCTTGCTTGTTCGGCTTCCTCCCTGCACCATGGTGTATCCTCCGATTCGGCAGAACTGGTGAACGAGCACCGTGGCGCTGATGATGGCGTTGTCATCGACGATGACCTCTCCTCCGAGTTTGGTGGAGTTGCCCATGATGATTCCCGATCCGAAGACGCAGTCGTGAGCGATGTGTGCGTTCTCCATGACGAGGTTGTTGCTGCCTACGACCGTTTTTCCTTTAGCCGCCGTGCCTCTGTTGACGGTGACATTCTCACGGAACGTGTTGTTGTCGCCGATTTCGGCCGTAGTCTCTTCTCCTCGGAATTTGAGGTCTTGTGGAATGCCAGAGATGACCGCTCCAGGGAAGAAAGTGTTTCCGTTTCCTATTCTTGCTCCGTAGAGTATAGAAACGTTGTTCATCAGTACGTTGTTGTCGCCGATGACGACGTTCTTATCGATGAAGCAGAAAGGACCGATTTCGCAGTTCTCTCCGATTATCGCGTCTTTGTCGATATACGCTAAGGGACTGATTTTTGACATTTATGGATGTTTTGTTATTCGTTTTTCTTGTTTTGTATGATTCTTGCGGTGAACTCGCATTCAGTGACCACTTCATCGCCCACGAAGACGAGTCCTTTCATGGACGACATTCCATGGCGGACTGGTGCTTGTAGTTTGACTTTGAAGATGAGTGTGTCGCCAGGCACCACTTTTCTTCTGAACTTGACGTTGTCGATGGCCGTGAAGTATGTTGACCATTCCTCTGGGTTTTCGAGCGTGTTGAGCACGAGCAGTCCTCCTGCCTGAGCCATGGCTTCCACCTGCAGTACACCCGGCATGACCGGTTCAGTAGGGAAATGTCCTTGGAAGAACGGTTCGTTGATGGTGACATTCTTGACTCCCACGATGTAGTTGTCGTCGATGTCTATGATTTTATCGACGAGTTGCATGGGGTATCTATGTGGCAGCAGTTCACGAATGCGGTTGATGTCGAGAACCGGTTGTGCGTTTGGGTCGTATGTTGGGCATTGCACCTCATGTTTGCGGAGGTACTTTCTGATTTCGCGCGCGAACTTATTATTAATAGAGTGTCCGGGTTTGATGGCTATGACACGTCCTTTGATGGGTCGTCCGACGAGAGCGAGGTCGCCGATGAGGTCGAGCAGTTTGTGCCTTGCCGGTTCGTTGGGCCATGTGAGTGGTCGGTTGTTGAGGTATCCGAGGTGGGTTGCGTCCTTATGCTCAATGCCCATGGTGTCGGCCAGTGCATCGAACCTTTCCTGTGTGAGTTCGTTTTCATAGACGACGATGGCATTGTCGAGATCTCCTCCCTTGATGAGGTTGGCATTGAGCAGTGGCTCGATTTCCCTGACAAAGACGAAAGTTCGCGCAGATGCTATTTCTGTTCCAAATTCGCTGGTCGAGTTGAGTGTAGCGAACTGGTTGGCCAGTACTTTGGAATTGAAGGCAATCATGACATCGAGGCAGAAATCCTCATCGGGCAGGAACGTGAGTGACTCACCGTTGGGTCCCTTGACTTCTGTCTTGTGTCGTATGACCAAGTAGTTTTTGTATGCGTTCTGCTCTTGCATTCCCACTTTTAGTATTTCTTTGTGGAAGAAATAGGCGCTACCGTCGAGAATGGGAATCTCGGGTCCGTTGGTTTCGATGAGGCAGTTGTCGATACCAGCTGCATAGAGAGCCGCCATGAGATGTTCGATGGTGCTGACTCTGACGTTACCTTTTTGCAGCACAGTTCCTCTTTGTGTGTCGGCAACATTTTCTGCTATGCAGTCGATGAGTGGCTGTCCTTCGAGGTCCAGTCTTTTGATTTTGTATCCGAAATCTTCAGGAGCCGGCTTCACCGTAGCGGTAAGCATCAATCCGGTGTGTAGGCCTTTGCCTTTGACGGTGAAACTATCCTTCAGTGTGAGTTGCTTCTGCATAATGATCTATCAATCTTTGTTTTCTAAACTTGCTTTCAAATCTTTGAGTTCCCTCTTTAGTTCGTTCAGTTCTCGGAACATCTCGGGCAGGTTTTTATATACAGCACTTGATCGTGCGAAGTTCTGGTGTTCGAGTGCAGGGTATCCCATGACGGTGACATTTCCTTTTTTCAGCAATCGTCCTCCTGGCAGTCCAGACTGTGCTCCGGCATAGACCTTGTCGCCGAGCTCGATATGTCCTGCCACTCCCACTTGTCCTCCGAGCATGCACCACTCGCCTATTTTGGTGCTTCCTGCCACTCCGACCTGCGCCGACATGACGGTGTTGCTTCCCACCACGACGTTGTGTGCGATTTGTACGAGGTTGTCGAGTTTGACTCCCTTATGTATGATAGTGGAACCCATCGTAGAGCGGTCGATACAGGTGTTTGCACCTATTTCGACATCGTCTTCAATGGTGACGATACCTATTTGTGGTATCTTCTCGTATCCATTTTTTGTAGGGGCGAATCCGAATCCATCGGCACCAATGACGGCTCCGGCATGCACGATGACCCTGTTGCCCAGTATGCAACCTTGGTAAATCGTGACATTTGGAAAGAGGGTGCAGTTGTCCCCAAGAGTGACACCATCTTCAACAACACAACCAGGGTACAAGCTGCACCCCTTTCCAATCTTCACATTATCGCCGATGTAGGCGAAAGGTGCCACATAGCAATCTTCTCCGATCTGTGCGCTTTGAGCGATGCAAGCCTTGTCGCTCAGTCCGGTTTTTCTTTGCTTGGTGGATTCGTAGAATGTTAAAAGTTTCGCGATGGCTTCGTAAGCGTTATCTACTTTGATGAGTGTAGCGCTAACGGGCTGTGCGAACTCGAAGCTCTTGTTGACCAGCACCACAGATGATTGAGTGTTGTAGAGATGCTGTTCGTATTTCATGTCAGCAAGAAACGAAACAGCTCCTTTCACTCCTTCTTCGATTTTAGCGAAGGTGTTGATGGTTTCATTGGGGTTGCCTACAATTTCGCCTTGCACTAATGCGGCTATCTGCTGTGCTGTAAATGCCATTTTTTCTTTAAATTTCAAATATCAGTGCAAATTTAACAAATATAATCAATACTACATTGACATTGAATGTTTTTTTTTGTTCAATCACATAATTTAACTAGAGAGAGAGGTCATTTTGGCGTGAAAAGTTGCACACTGGGTTGGTTTTGTGAGTGGTGGAGAGGGAAAAGAGCTCGGAAAGAGGGCCGCCATGATAAGGCGGCTTACCTAACCGCCATTCGGATGTTTTCTTTCGCCCTTGAAGGGGCGAGGGTAGGGCTTTGCCTCTTGGCTCTTTACACCGCCCTTGAAGAGGTCGGGCTTGGGGCTCGCTATACAGGCTGACATTTTGTGAAAGTTGCTTTAGATATAGGCGTTTGGTGGGTTGAGATTCAAAACTTTCGTTGTTTTGGTCTTTTTCATGTGCTACATTTTGTGTTTTTCATCAAAAATCCATAAATTTGCCATTCAAAGGTGTGTTATGCCTTCTTTTCATAAACCAATTTATTTGCTATCGTCATTTGAATAATAACTAACTAAAACTATTTCATAATGAAAAAGCTCAACCCTATACTTAAGAGTTTATTTGTGGCCTTGTTGCTGTTAGGTAGTGTTGCTGTTTACGGTGCCAACACCACGAAGACTGTGAGCCAGGTCACAGAGGCCGTCACTCTCAGTGACAATGTCGATTATGTGGTCACCAGCAGCAATCCTTTTGGCACTGCCGGTAGTGTTGACATCACCAATACGGAACATGCTGTCTTGATCATCCAGAGCATCAAGCCCAGTGTGGTGATCCGCAATTATTTGAAGGGCAGGGTTTTCGTCAATGGCGAGCAAGCCGAGGACGGTGTGAACTGCCAGGTGAAGCGCTACGCCATGGGTACCATCATTTTCCCTTATAGCAAGGACATCAAACCCTTGACCGTCTATTCTGAGCAGAATTTTGGAGGCACTTCGGTCAACAATTTTGGAACTGAGAACTCCGGTGGTTATATGAACACCCTTTCCACCGCCAAGTTGAACAACCAGATTCGCAGTTTCAAGCTCAAACGCGGTTATATGGTGACTTTTGCCACTGGTAGAAGTGGCTGGGGCTACAGCCGTTGCTTCATTGCCGACACCGAGGACCTGGAGTTCGCCGAGTTGCCCGACGTGTTCGACGGTCGTATCTCCTCCTACCGTGTGTTCAGTTGGTTTTATGCCGCCAAGAAAGGTCTGGCCTCCGACATCGACGCCACTCGCAACGGTTTGATCAACTCATCTTGGTGCTACGACTGGGCAACAGGTCTCAACCGCCTTCCCGACGTGGAGTGTGTGCCCAACCACATCTATGAGGACTGGCCCTCTTCTTCCGCCTGCGGTAGTGTGACCTATTCTTGCATGATGAAGACCAACAACGAGCCAGGCAACAGTGCCGACGACCGTCCTCAGGATGTGGAGACCGTTTTGAACAACTGGCAGAACCTGATGCGTACCGGCCTCCGCCTTTGTTCCGAGAGTTCGCACGACGGCAGTTGGAGCCACCTTCAGCAGTTCATTGCCGCCATCGACGCCCGCGGTTGGCGTTGCGACCTTCTGGACCTCCACTGCTACTGGACATCAGGTTTCAACAACATGCAGTGGTACTACAACAACTACGGCAAGCGCCCAATCATCATCTCCGAGTGGGTGTGGGGCGCATCATGGAACAACAACGGTATTTTCGCCACTGACCGCAGTTACTCCACTGCCAACCAGCAGATGAACAAAGACCACTTGGTGGGCATTCTCAGTGATTTGGAGAATTCCCCCTATGTGGAGCGTTATGCCTACTGGAATAGCGAGGCCGACTGCTCGAAGATCATCAAGGATGGCAGTCTGTCCATCGCCGGCAAATACTATGCCGATCTGAAATCCGGCATGGCTTACAAGAAAGCCTACGAGAAAGTGCCCAACGTGGTGTATAACAAGCCTGAGGGGCTGACTGGCGAGTGGGTGAACAAGAACTCCGGCACCTTCAAACTCACTTGGGAAGACAGCAATGGCGACATCATCAGTGCAGTCCAGGTGCTTTGCAAGAAGCCCGACAGCAAGGTTTACGAGGTGATAGCCACCCTTGAGCCATCCGACCTCAACGGCAAGACCGTGACCTATACATTCACAGACACCCTCAGTGAAGCCGGTGCCTACTATTATCAGGTTCAGAATGTGGGCAACAACAACCGCAAGTTGGTTTGCGACGACGAGGTGTCGGTCAGTGTAGCCTCTTCACAGAGTGCTGAAGGCATGCAGTTTGGCCAGCTTTCCATCACCGACTCCGAGTTGGTGACCGTGAATTTCACTGAGCCTTTCGATTCCATTCCCGCAGTGTTCATGGGTATTCCTTCCAACACCAACAGCAATGTAGGTCTGTCGAGGAAGGTAACGTCCGTCTTGAAGAACAAGTTCTCCTTTGCCATCGTTCCTTGGCTCCACGCTTCCTCCACCGAGTTGTCGAAGACCGAGACCATCGACTTCCTTGCTTTGGAGCAAGGCACGAAGGTGTTTGCCGATGGCCAGCAATATGAGGTAGGTACGGGCAAGGTGAACAAAGACGGTGTGGAGATTGTCTTCGAGACTCCGTTTGCCGAGGGCGTCATTCCCATCGTGATAACAGAACTCCGTCCGACCCTTACCAAACCCTTGATGACCAAGATTTACGATGTGACCAACACAGGATTCAAGGTGCTGATCAGCGGTGAGGAGAAAGAGTCCGTAAACATTGTCGCCAAGCAGAATTTCTATTATCTGGCCATCACTCCAGGTGAGACCCATTTAGGCAACGGCAAGAAGTTCTATGCCGGCACAGGTACCAACACCCTTTACGGCAAGACCTATAAGCAAGAGCATTTCCTCCTGGATGGCGACACTCTGATGGTGAAAGACCCATTGGTGTTTGGTGCCACTCAAGACAATCACACCGATGCTTTCAGCGTGTTGCGCTGCATGAGCAACATCACCAAAGATGGCGATGATGGCGAGACCTACGTCATCGGCATGCGCATCAAGAAGCAGGTGGATGAGACCACTTCCGCCAGTTATACAGGTTCGGATACAGGTGAAGCCTTCGGTTGGATCATGTTGGTGGACGACGACAGTGACGCCAATAGTGTGAAAGACATCATCGCCGACCATGCAGGCCAAGGCATGAAAGTGGCAGTGGTGGGCCGCAGCATTCGTGTCAGCGGTGCTACCGATTACGAATTGTTCAGCGCTAACGGTGCCAGAGTGTCATCCGGCAGTCCGCTCCTCCCTGGCGTGTATGTAGTGAAATCAGGCAAGAAAGCCACCAAGGTGGTGGTTCGATAAGCCTCTTTTTGTGATTAAACAATACCCTGGATGGACCTGATGCGATTCATCAGTCCATTCCAGGGCGTTGAATTTCTTTCAACTGTATTTCTTATGAGATTGAAAAACATACTTTTTGTCCTTGCTTTCTTCTTAGCCTTGAACGCAAGTGGCGCCAATACCAAAAAGACCGTGGATCAGGTGACCGAGGCTGTGATCGTCGATGATGCCACGGACTATCACATTACCAGCAATAATCCCTTTGCCACCTCCGGCAGTATCGACTTGCGGAATGAAGACGCAGCCGTTGTCTTTGAGTCCGTCCGTCCATCGGTGGTGATCAAGAACTATCTGCCTTTTATTTATGTGAATGGCGAGCCATCGAAGAACGACGATAACGTTCGCGTGGCAATCTACGACAACGGTGCCATCGTCTATGCCCATGGCAACAGCAAGTACAAACCCTTGACCGTCTATACGGAATTCGGTTTCCAAGGCGAGGAGAGCAATGACTACGCTCCTCGCACCCGTTATACCTCCTTGGGCGAGATGAACAACCGAATCAAGTCTTTCCGTCTGAAGCGCGGCTATATGGTCACCTTTGCCACAGCCAACAACGGCAAAGGCTACAGTCGGGTTTTCATTGCCCAGGACAGCGATATGGAAGTGAGTGAGCTCAGCCAGTATCTTGCCGGCAAGGTGTCGTTCATCAGGGTTTTCCCTTGGAACAGGACCACCAAGAAAGGCAGTGCCAGCGGCGACACGCCCCAATACAACGCTCTGAATGCGACATGGTTCTACGACTGGTCGGCCAACAACTTCAATTACGACGACTATGAGTATGTGCCGATGCACCACCATGAAGGTTGGCCCTCTTATTCCTCGATTGCCGGTTTGCGTTTCAGCAACACCGTTCTTGGCAACAACGAGCCCGACAACACCAACGACCAGAGCCAGCATCCCGCGCCCTACACAGAGGTGATAGAGAACTGGTCGGACATCTATACCAGCGGTATGCGCGTGGGTTCGCCCTCCATGGCCGGCAACCTGAATGGCTGGTTGGTTCCCTTCATGAATCTCTGCGAGCAGCGCAACTACCGTGTGGATTTCATCACCTTCCATGCCTATTGGTACTCCCCTGGATCCAGCTACAGCAACTATGTGAACCAACTCTACAATCTGTTTCATCGTCCAGTCTGGTTGACCGAGTTCAACTATGGTGCCAACTGGACCAACGAGACCAGCTGGCCCGACAAAGATCGTTCCGCCTCGCGTGCCAACCAGGAGCATGAACGCGCTGGCCTGGCCGATATCTGCCAAGCCTTGGAAGCCAATCCCCATTTGGAACGCTATTCCATCTACAACTGGGTACAGGATGCCCGTGCCGTGTTCTTGAACAATAAAGCCACCTTGGCAGGCGAGTGGTATGGCAACTTGAAGTCGAAGACCGCCTACACCGGCGGTGAAGGCTACGTGCCTGGTTGGCGTTGTGTTTCCCCCAAGAACCTCGAGTTGACTTTCAATGAGAGCAAGCGGGTGGCGACTTTGACTTGGGTCAATCCCAACTGCGACGAGACCGACTCCACATACGTTGAGCGCAAGGGTCCCAATGATGCCGACTTTGTGGTGGTGGCCACATTGCCTTCGAGCGACGACACCGAATGTGCTTTCAACGACTCCCTGTCGGGTCTGTCGGGTTTGTTTACCTACCGGATCCGCAATTTCGACTCCGACAAGAAAGAGAGGACCGTGGGTACAGTGTCTATAGGCCTGAGTGATGTGCAAGGCGACGATATCATCCAGTATGGAACGATGAACTTGAACTCCAGTGCCTTGACGACAACCGATTTCACTCAGGAGTTTGATGCCACGCCAGCCGTGTTCACAGGCATACCCACCAATTCCAACAACGCCATGGGTTTGGCTCATCAATTGCTTTCTGTTGGCAAGGGTAAGTTCACCTTCCGTTTCTTCCCCTGGTTGTCATCGACCGACAGTAGCTATTACAGTGTGGAGAAGGTGGATTTCATGGCCCTGCCCTACGGTGTGCGCCACTACGATGATGGCATGCAGTTGATAGTGGGTACCGCCAAGGTGAAAGGCGACACAGCGCAGGTGGTGTTTGATGAGCCTTTCCCCGAAGGTGTCATTCCTGTGGTGGTGTCTGAGCTCCGCCCGACCATCAAGAATCATCCTCTGATGGCCAAGGTGTGGGATGTGACCAACACCGGCTTCAAGGCCATGGTGCGCTTTGAAAAAGAAATAGACACTCCTATCAGAGCCAATCAGAACCTCATGTATATCGCCATGAGTCCAGGTCGTATAGACTTAGGCAATGGCAAGTTGCTTCATGCCGGAGTGGGTGAGGACCGTCTTTCCGGACAGATGTTCAAGACCGAGCGTTTCTTCCATGTGGATGAACAAGGCGACACTCTCTACTATCAGTTGTCGAATCCCCGTGTCTTCGGCAGCACCCAGGAGCACAACATCGACGCCGCCACCGTGCTGCGACTCATGTCGTACACGACTGAGAAGGATGCCGATGGCCAGGAATGGGTCACAGGCGTGAGAGTGAAGCGCCAGGTGGAAGGATCTGCCCGTACGCTCAACACTACCAGTTCGGGCGAGACCTTCGGCTGGATTACCCTGAGCGACAATCTAGGCACCCCCGATGCCATCAGGCAGATAGCAGCCGAGCCCGACGGCGATTTCCAAGTGGATGTGAAGAACCGTATCATCATCGTGGAGAACGCCGATCACTTTGAGGTCTATACGCTCAGTGGTACCAAAGTGGCTTCCAACGCCTCTCAGCAGCCAGGTGTATATGTGGTGAAGGCAGGCAAGGTGTCGCGCAAGGTTGTGGTGAGATAAAACCGGAATTACAGGCATTATTGAAGTAACTACCCCTTATCAACCAAATTCAAATAACACCCGATTAAATAACACGCAAACAAAACCAAATTATAATTTCTATGAACTTCAAGACTTTATTCATGTCAGTGATTGCCCTGTCCGCTCTGTCGGTCAGTGCACAGACACCCAAATGGCTCGATCCAGGTGTGAACAAGGAGAACCGCCTCGACAACGTTTCCAACTATTTCGCCTACGAGACCGAGCAACTCGCCCAGCAAGGCAAGAAGGAGAGTTCCAGCCGTTTTCTGTCGATCGAAGGCACTTGGAAATTCAACTGGGTGAAGGACGCCCAGGACCGTCCCGCCAATTTCTTCGCCACCGACTACAACGATTCAGGCTGGAAGACGATTCCCGTTCCCGGCATGTGGGAAATGAATGGTTTCGGTGTCCCCATCTACAAGAACGCAGGTTATGTGTGGGCCAACCAGTTCCATCCCAATCCCCCTTTCATTGAGGAGCGCAACAACCATGTGGGTTCCTACCGCCGTTCATTCTCCATTCCCGCCGACTGGAGTGGTGACGACATCTACATCCACATCGGTTCCGCCACAAGCAACCTCACCATGTATGTCAACGGACAGTATGTGGGCTACAGCGAGGACAGCAAGGTGGCTGCAGAATTCGATATCACCAAGTACATCAAACCAGGACAACAGAACCTCATCGCCATGCAAATCATGCGTTGGTGCGATGGCAGTTATCTGGAGGACCAGGACTTCTGGCGTCTTTGCGGTATTGCCCGTGAGTGCTATATCTATGCCCGTCCGAAAGCACACATCAACGACCTTTTCATCACCCCCGACTTAATCAACAATTATAAGGACGGTGTTCTGCAAGGAAAACTCGACCTCGTGAACGGAAAAGGCAAGACCGTGAAGATACGCTTGACAGATGCTAACGGCAAGGAAGTGCTCAGCGAGTCAGTCACTGCATTGGACAATGGCCCTGTCACTTTCAACTACCAGACAGGTGGGCTGAAAAACATACAGAAATGGTCGGCTGAGTCCCCCAATCTCTACAAACTCTATGTCTCCCTCTATGATGGCGACAAACTCATCGAGTGTATTCCCCAGCGCGTCGGTTTCCGCAAGGTGGAGATCAAGAACGCCCAGTTGCTGGTCAACGGCAAGCCCGTTCTCATCAAGGGTGTTGACCGTCATGAGTTGGATCCCGACGGAGGCTATTGTGTGAGTGTGGAGCGCATGATCCAGGACATCAAGGTGATGAAGCAGCTCAATGTCAACGCCGACCGTACTTGCCACTATCCCAACGACCCACGTTGGTATGACCTTTGCGACGAATACGGAATCTACATCACAGCCGAGGCCAACATCGAGTCACACGGTATGGGTTACGGCGAGCGCACCTTGGCCAAGAATCCCATCTATCACGACGCTCATGTGGAGCGCAACCAGAACAATGTCCGTTCGTTCAAGAACCACCCGAGTATCATCGTCTGGAGTCTTGGCAACGAGGCTGGTTATGGCAAGAACTTCGAGGACGCCTACGACTGGATCAAGGCCTACGACACCAGCCGCCCAGTGCAGTATGAGCAGGCACACCAGAACGGCAAGACCGATATCTTCTGCCCCATGTATTACGGTTACGAGGATTGCGAGCGCTACTCCCAGAACGACAATCCCCGTCCGCTCATCCAGTGCGAGTACGCCCATGCCATGGGTAACTCCATCGGTGGTTTCAAAGAGTATTGGGACATGATCCGCAAATACCCCAAGTACCAAGGCGGCTACATCTGGGACTTCATCGACCAGGGTTTCCGCGGCAAGAGCAAGGTGACTGGCAAGGAGATCTGGACCTACGGTGGCGACTACGGCCGTTTTGAGTCGTCGGACAACAACTTCAACTGCAATGGTGTGATCAGCCCCGACCGTGTGCCCAACCCACATGCCTGGGAGGTGCAGTACTACTATCAGAACATCTGGTCCACCCTGGTGAACAAGAACAGCGGAGCCGTAGAGATCTACAACGAGAACTTCTTTGTGCCCATCAAGAACGTGAAGCTCAACTACACCATCGAAGCCGAGGGTGAGCAGGTGAGCAGCGGCAGCATTGACGTGAGCAAACTCAATATCGCTCCCCAGTCGCGCAAGCAGGTGAAGATAGCCGACATCGCCAAGGCACTGAAGAACAAGTCCCTCGCAGGCAAGGAGATTGTCTGCAACTTGCGATATGTGCTGGTGAACGACGAGCCGCTGATGAAAGCTGGTGAGCAAGTGGCTCACGACCAGTTTGTGTTGACCGACTATCAATTCGTCAATCCCGAGGCCATTGCCAAGGCCGACGGCGAGAAGGTGAAGGTGGATGCCTTTGTGGATTGCGTGACCTTCAGCGCCAATGGTGTGGATATCATCTTCGACAAGCACAACAATGGTTTCATCACCTACCTTGATGTTGATGGCAAACCCATGATGCAGGATGACTATCAGTTGCGTCCCGACTTCTGGCGCGCACCTACCGACAACGACTACGGTGCAAACATGCAGCGCCGTCTGGCTGCTTGGCAGAATCCTCGTCTGCGCCTTGCCCAGGACACCATCCAGTGGGCTTACGAAGGCAACAGTGTGAAGGTGACCGCTAGCTACGAGATGCGCGGTACCGACTCCAAACTCGACATGACTTATGTGATCACTCCTGAGGGCAAGATTGTGGTGAACGAGAAGTTGACCGTGAACGAGAATGCCGAGCAGAAGCCCCAGTTGCTCCGTTACGGCATGCAGATGCAGATGCCTAAGGAGTTCGACCAGGTGGTGTTCTACGGCAAGGGTCCGTTCGAGAACTACATCGACCGCAACAACGCCTCCCCACTTGGCAAGTACAGCCAGAAGGTAGCCGACCAGTATTATCCATACGTCCGTCCACAGGAATCCGGCAACAAGACCCAGGTTCGCTACTGGAAGGTGCTCAATGCCGCCGGCAAGGGTTTGGAGTTCACCAGCAACGCTCCTATGGAGTGCCAGAGCCTGAACTACCTTGAGGAAGACCTGACCACTGGTATGGACAAGAAGCAGCATCACTCAGGCGACCTCACCCCACGTCCTTTCACATCCGTTCATATCGCTCAGCGAGAGATGGGTGTGGGCTGTGTGAACAGTTGGGGAGCATGGCCTCGCAAGGAGTACCAGATGCCCTATCAGAACTATGATTTCACCTTCGTGATCTCACCAGTGAAATAAAGTATTGATTATCCGTATGTCGTGGGCCATTCATGCAAGCGTGTGGTGGCCCACGCACTGTTTCCAAATTACAGGTTTGTTGTATGCCTATACCCTTTTGGGTCGCTTCGCTCAAAATTACAGGAAAATTTCTTAGGAAAATTTGATAAAAACTCATAGAAAAAATTATGATCGTTTATTTCATTCGTCACACCCGGGTGGATGTTCCCCAGGGCACTTGTTATGGTCAGAGCGATGTGCCACTTCGTGACACATTCCAGGAAGAGGCCGCAGTGGTGAAGCAAAAGATTTCAGGCGTGGTGTTCGACCGGGTTTTCACCAGCCCCTTGACCCGTTGTGTGGAACTGGCCCGTTTCTGTGGCTTTCCCGATGCCGAGCGAGAGGACTTGGTGAAAGAATTCAATTTCGGAGAGTGGGAGATGGGCAACTACGACCAACTCTACCGTGATGACCCGCGTTTTGTGAGTTGGTGCAACGATTACCTTCATGAACATGCACCCGGTGGTGAGTGTTTGTTGGATGTGGTTCACCGTACGGAACTTTTCTTGACAAAATTGAAGTCGATGGATTGTGGTTGTGCAGCCGTTTTCTGCCATGGTGGAATCCTTGCCTCCGTACGCCTTTTGACAGGCATGACGTCGTTTGATCACGCTATGGATGATATTCCCCCTTACGGCAGCGTCTTGTCGGTCGAGTTGTAGTCTCTTCCCTGTGGTTGGGCTTGTCGGTGCAAGTCCAATCGCTGTTCGCTGCCCTGGTAGCGCAGTTTCTTGTCAGAAAGTTGAAAAAAATGCCATTTTATTTGGTCGTGACCGTAAAAATACTTACTTTTGCATCCGAATTTGGATTCAAGAATTATATAACAACACGAATATTACAAATCTTTTATTCATTCTGAGGTCCATGTTCCACGGCGCTATTCTGTCTTGATCAATGATTCAGCGCCATTCCAATCACACATTCAAACATCAATTTCGTTAAAGAAAGCATCATGCTTTTCGATTAATCACGTATCATACAAACAATGCTTCGACAGTCGTCATAAGGGATATACTCTTATCGAACATCGTGGCGTTTTACCCAAGAAAAAAGAACATATTCTCTAAGTGGCTCGAGAATCGGTATATACTGGTTGTCTGTCGTTTCATATAGGGATATGGGTTGGAACAGGGACCCGCAAACATTATTAACATGTCGTACAAAAAGTCAGAGCTCGAAAGTATGAGCCAGGAAGAGTTTTTCGCTTTGGCCGAAAAACTTGCCATTCCTGATTACAAGAGAAGAGAAAAAATAGACGTGATCTACGATATCATCGAGAAGAGCGTCAATGAATCCGTTGCCAATACCTCGACCAAGGAAAAAACCACCAAGAAGCGCGCACGTGTCAGTGTGAAGAACGTTGACAAGGTCTATACCGCTAACCAGAATGACGCCAAGAAGGTGGATAAGGTAGAGCGCAAGGTGAAGGACGACGGTTTGTTTGCCGACCTTCCCGAGGAAGACCGCAAGATGCTGTCGTTGGAGACCATAGCCTTTGAGGCAGAGAAGGCCGCTCAAGCTGAGCAGGCAGAGGAGAAGGCATCCGAGCCAGCACCCGCACCCAAGAAGCGTGGACCTAAGAAGGCAAAAGAAGAGGAGTCCTCAGCGGTAGGAGAGGGTCAGGATGAGTCGGTGGCAACAGCCGAGGCAGAGGCACCCGCCCCCAAGAAGCGCGGTCGCAAGAAGAAATCAGAGTTGGCAGCAGAAAGCGCTGAAACAGAACCCACCGCAGAGGCTCAGGCTGATCAATTGGCCGCTTCCGAGGCTACCCCTTCATCAGAGGGCGATGGTGAAGTGGCTCATGATGCCACCGATATCCCCGAACAGCAATTCAGTCAGAGCGGTGGTGAGTTGCCCACTTCGACCATTGTGATAGGCAAGGATCCCGAACCCGTAGCCGAGGACGATGGTGTGGATTTCATTATCCTCCAGGACATCCCCAATGAGGAGTCCAGCTACAACATTCTTGACATCATGCCTTCCTATAGCACTAAAAAGGAAGACAAGTCGTCATATCCTGCCAATCATCGCCAGGATGATGTTCAGGGAAGCGCTTCAAAATCCGGTGCTCAGCTTCATTCCGACTACGACTTCAGCGACCTTTTGGAGTGCAGTGGCGTTTTGGAGGTGATCGACAACTATGGTTTCCTGCGCAGTTCCGACTACAATTACCTGCCTTCACCCGATGACATCTATGTGAGTCAGGCCCAGATCAAACATTACGGCATGAAGACCGGCGATGTGGTATGCTGCACCATTCGTCCTCCTAAGGAAGGTGAGAAGTTCTTCCCCCTCGTCGAGGTGAAGACCATCAATGGCCGCGACCCCCGTATTGTCCGCGACCGCATCCCCTTCGAGTTCCTCACTCCTTTGTTCCCCGACGAGAAGTTCCAGTTGTGCACAGGTAAAGGCGACAGCACCAGTCTGCGTGTGGTTGACCTTTTCTCACCCATCGGTAAGGGTCAGCGTGCTTTGATTGTAGCCCAGCCCAAGACAGGTAAGACAATGCTGATGAAGGATATCGCCAATTCCATCGCAGCCAACCATCCCGAGGCCTACATCATCATGCTGTTGATCGACGAGCGACCTGAGGAAGTGACCGACATGGCACGTACGGTGAATGCCGAGGTGATTGCCTCCACCTTCGATGCCCCAGCCGAGAACCATGTGAAGATCGCCGGCATCGTGCTTGAGAAAGCCAAGCGTATGGTGGAATGTGGTCATGACGTGGTGATTTTCCTCGACTCCATCACCCGTTTGGCTCGTGCCTACAACACCGTGAACCCCGCATCAGGTAAGGTGCTGACCGGTGGTGTGGATGCCAATGCCTTGCAGAAGCCCAAGCGTTTCTTCGGCGCTGCCCGCAACATTGAGGATGGCGGTTCGCTGACCATTATCGCCACCGCCCTTATCGACACAGGCAGCAAGATGGACGAGGTGATTTTCGAAGAGTTCAAGGGTACGGGTAACAGTGAGTTGCAGCTCGACCGCGCCCTTTCCAACAAGCGTATCTTCCCCGCTGTGAATATCATAGCCTCCAGCACCCGTCGCGACGAGTTGCTCCAGGACGAGCTGACTCGCAAGCGCATGTGGATCCTCCGCAACCATTTGGCCGACATGACTCCGACCGAGGCCATGGAGTTTGTGAAAGATCGCTTGGAGAAGACGCTCAACAACGACGAGTTCCTGCTGAGCATGAACGGTTAGTAAGAGCGGGATAGTCCTTCTTTTTGGGCGTTCTCAGATAAAAGATCAGCGCTGGATGTGGTGAGTGCCAACATCCAGCGCTGATTGTTTTATTTCTATTATCCCGAATTGGCGAAAGAATTCGTCGGTCTTTGGGAAGATAAGGAACTCCTATATTACAAACGTGTCATTTATTGATTAACTGTGGTGGACGCGACACGTCGCGTCCCTACATGTGAAACCGTTGTTTCGATTAGAATGGCAGGTCCTCGCTCTCGTTTCCACCCTCAAAAGGTGGTGGAGTTTGTGGAGTGGCCTGTTGTGCAGCTTGAGTGGGCTGTTGTGGCGCAGCATTGAAAGGAGGCTGTCCTGCGACGCCTGGCTGTGGCGCGGCATTGATGTTGCGGTCCACCTTCCAAGCGCGGATGTCGTTGTACCAGCGTCCCTGGTATTCACGGGCGTTGATGTCGAAATAGACGGTCATCACCTCATCCTTCTGAATGTTCATCATAGCGAGTTTGTCCTCACCGAAAACGTTGAAGCACATTCTGCGTGGGAATTGCTCATTAATCGTCTCCAATACAAATTCCTGCATTTTCCAAGGTTGTCCTGTACGTGCGGACGTACCTCCGCGTGCTTCAAGCACTTCAATAATTCTACCTGTAATTTCCATAATCTCTTTTTAGTAAATTGTGAACAAAAGTATAAAATAATTTTAAACTGAACGAATTTTAAGGCCATTTTGTGCCTAAATCTTCCAAAGAATTTGTATTTTTGTAGTTCAAATGTAAAAAAACGATTTTTGTCCAGTTGATTGTCAAGATGTCTTGTGGTTCAAAGCTCTTGTTTTGTGTCTGGGCCAGGAATTAGAGTTAACAATAAAACAACAATCATAGATTATGAAATTTACCGTTTCAAGCAAAGATTTGTGGACACGTCTTCAGACCATCAGCCGTGTCATCAATTCAAAGAACAGTATTACTATTCTGGATAATATCCTGTTCACCCTGAGAGGAAGTCAACTTGAGTTGCGCGCATCCGACAACGAGAATACCGTTACGACCTTGATGGATGCCTCGGACACCGAAAACGACGGCATGTTCTGTGCGAATGCCAAGACGTTGATCGACGCTTTGAAGGAAATCCCCGACCAACCCATTGCCTTTGAAGTGAATGACGAGACGTTTGCCATAGAAGTGAAGTACCTGAATGGCTACTACAACTTCGTAGGCCTGGATGGCACACCCTTCCCTCCATTGGAGGCCGACCAGTCTTATACTGCTAAGTTTGAGATCAGCAACAAGGTGCTGACCAATGGTATGGCGAGTACATCGTTTGCCATAGGTGAGGATGAGATCCGTCCGATTATGAATGGTATTCATTTCGACATCACTCCCGGTCATTTGGTGATGGTTTCGAGCGATGGTCATAAGTTGGTTCGTCACACATTCGAGAATGTCTCGACCGACCTGACCACTACTTTTGTCCTGCCAAAGAAGCCCGCCAACTTCATCAAGGGTATAGCTCCGAAGGAAGAAGGTGTGACAACGATAGAACTCAATGACAAGAAGGCCAAGATTGTTTCGGGCATCTATTGTGTGACCTGCAGTTTGATTGAGGGTCGTTACCCCAACTACAACTCCGTGATTCCCCAGGACAATCCATTTGTGGCCACAGTGGATCATCAGGCTTTCATCAGCGGTGTTCGCCGTGTGTTGGTTTTCGCCAGTGAGAGCAACGGCCTGATTTGCCTGCACTTTGAGAACAACATGCTGACATTGTCGGCCAATGACATTGAGTTCTCCACCAACGCCGAGGAGAAGATCATGTGCGATTACAGTGGCACCCCCATCAGCATAGGTTTCAGCGGTCCGTTCCTTCTGGATGTATTGAACAACCTGAAGGGCGAGAATGTGAGCGTGCGTCTTGCCGACCCGAGCCGTGCCGGTGTCATCACTCCCGACGTTCAGGAAGAAGGCGAGGAAGTGCTGATGATTTTGATGCCATTGATGCTTAATGATTGATCAAGCCCCTTTAAGATTTGACTATTGATGACGGGTGTGATTCTATCGCTATCCGTCATCTTCATATACCGTTTGATATCATTATGAAACTCAAATTACAGCGTCCGCTGATCTTCTTTGACTTGGAGACGACAGGTGTGAATGTCTCCAACGACCGTATAGTGGAGATTTCGATGATCAAGGTCCATCCCAACGGCATGGAAGATACCCGGACCCTGCGCATCAATCCCGAATGCCATATCCCCGAGGCCAGTTCGGCCATTCATGGCATCACGGATGATGACGTGAAAGACTGTCCGACTTTCAAGGACGTAGCCCAGGACATTTTCAGCTTCTTCGAGGGCTGTGATGTGGGCGGTTTCAACTCCAACAAACTGGATGTCCCGATGCTGATCGAGGAATTCCAGCGATGTGGCATGGAGTTCGACACTTTCAGTCGTGAATTCATCGACGTGCAGAATATCTTCCATAAGATGGAGAAGCGCACGTTGGTGGCTGCTTATAAGTTCTATTGTGGCAAGGACTTGACCGAGGCCCATTCCGCCCAGGCCGACACCCGTGCCACATTGGAGGTGATAGAAGCCCAGCTCGACCGATATCCTGACGACCTTCAGAACGATGTCCATTTCTTGGCCGAGTTCTCCCGTCTGAACAACAATCTGGATTTTGACGGACGTTTTGTTCTCAACGAGCAAGGCGAGGAGATTGTGAACTTTGGTAAGTATAAAGGGCTGAAAGTCCGTGACGTCTTGGCCAAGGAACCAGGATACTACAATTGGATCCAGCGTGGCGACTTTTCCCGCAACACCAAACAGACGCTTACGAAGATATGGTTGAAAATGAAGTACCAACCTAAAAAATGACAAAAAGATGATGTTGAAAGGAAAGAAAATCGTTTTGGGCATCACTGGCAGTATAGCCGCCTACAAGTCTTGTCTGCTGATCAGGTTGCTGATCAAGCAGGGTGCAGAGGTGCAGGTGGTGATTACGCCTGCGGGCAAGGAATTCATCACTCCTATCACCCTGTCTGCCCTTACCAGCAAACCTGTGGTGAGTGAGTTCTTCTCCCAGCGCGATGGCTCGTGGCACAGCCATGTGGCCCTGGGTTTGTGGGCCGACCTGATGGTCATCGCTCCCGCCTCCGCCAACACCATTGCCAAGATGGCCCATGGTGTGGCCGACAACATGCTTCTGACTACCTACCTTTCCATGAAGGCTCCTGTGATGGTGGCTCCCGCGATGGACCTCGACATGTATGCCCATCCCTCCACCCAGGCCAACCTGGATACCCTCCGTTCCTATGGCAACGTCATCATTGAGCCCACATCGGGTTTCTTGGCCAGTCATCTCGAGGGTAAAGGCAGGATGGAAGAACCCGAGAACATCGTGAAGGCGATTTCCGAATTTTTCCGGCAGCAGCAGTCGTTGTCGGGTAAGACCGTACTTGTCACCGCAGGCCCCACCTACGAGAAGATCGACCCCGTTCGGTTTATCGGCAATTATTCCTCCGGCAAGATGGGAATGGCCATTGTCAATGAGTGTCTGAGCAGGGGAGCCCAGGTGAAACTGGTGCTGGGGCCAGTGAGTATTCCTGTGCCTGAACACCCCAACCTTGAGGTCGTGCATGTGGAGTCCGCTCAGCAGATGTATGAAGCCTCCACTTCGTCCTTTCCTTCCTCCGACGCCGCCATCCTCAGTGCGGCAGTCGCCGACTTCACACCGAGCGTGACCGCCGACCATAAGATCAAGCGCAAGGGCGATGAGTTGACCATCACTCTCCAGCCCACAAAAGATATCGCAGCCGAACTGGGAACAATGAAAACCGATTCGCAGGTTCTGGCAGGCTTTGCGCTGGAGACCAACGATGAGAACGCCAACGCACAAGCCAAACTCAAGAAGAAGAACTTCGATTTCATCGTGCTCAATTCCTTGAACGACAAGGGAGCGGGTTTCCGTGTTGACACCAATAAGATCACGATCATCAGCTCGGACAAGTCGGCAGAATACCCCCTCAAGTCGAAGGTGGAAGTGGCCAGCGACATCATCGATGAACTGGAACGTCATCTGTCGGGAAAAAGCATATCAAATTAAGGGGACTTCTATCAATTCCCCATTCATCAAATTCTTAATCATGGGTTTATGACAAGAACTAAATCTCGCATAGAAGTGTCGCTCAAGACATGGTTTTTGACGCTTTGTGTTCTGCTTCTGGGGGCTGTCGAGACCAGTGCCCAGGAGTTGGAGTGCAAGGTGACTGTGAATCATTCCCAGGTGCAAGGCACGAACACCAGTGTGTTTGAGACCTTGCAGACCGCCCTCAATGAGTTCATGAACAACCGTACTTGGACCGATATGCAGTTCAGCAAGGTGGAGCGTATCAGTTGCACGATGCTCATCAGTGTGAAGACCTATGATCCCAGCACCAACATCTTCGGTGCCCAGTGTCTTTTCCAACTCAATCGTCCGGTATTCAATTCCTCCTACAACACGACGGTGTTCAGCATGCGCGACGACAACTTCAACTTCACCTACAAGGAATTCGACCCATTGGAGTTCAACGAGAACAATATCGACAATGACCTGACGGCATTGCTGGCCTACTATGCCTATCTGTTTATCGGCATGGACCTCGACACCATGTCTCCCCTTGGCGGTACAGAGGTGCTGAACCGCGTTGAGACGATTGTCAACAATTGTCAGACCATGAGTCAGAAAGGTTGGAAGGCCTTTGAGGACGACCGCAATCGTCATGCCATCATCAACGACTATTTGGACAGTTCGATGGAGCCTTTCCGTCAGTTGATGTATAAGTACCACCGTGAGGGCTTGGACGAGATGTCGAACAATGTGGACCGTGGTCGAGGCGAGGTGACCTCTGCCTTGGAGTTTCTCGACGAAGCCCATTCCAACCGTCCTCAAAGCATGTTGCCCCAGATTTTCACCGACTTCAAGCGCGACGAGATTGTGAACATCTACAAAGGTCATGGCACCGACAAGGAGAAAGAGCAGGTCTATGACATCGTCATGAATCTCAATGCCTCTCAGAGCCGTGAGTGGGATAAAATCAAGAAAAAGTAGATGATACGTTCATTGCATATAGAGAACTACGCCCTCATCGAGCGTATGGATTTGGACCTGCACTCTGGTTTCTCCATCATCACAGGCGAAACCGGTGCCGGTAAGTCGATCATACTTGGTGCCCTTGGCTTGCTTCGCGGTCAGCGCGCAGACTCCAAGTCAGTGAAAAACGGAGCGAAGCGATGTGTCGTGGAGGCCGTGTTCGATGTGGGCGAGTATGGTCTGGACGACTTCTTCCGCGACAATGACCTTGATTTCGATGGCCGTGAATGTATGATCCGTAGGGAGCTGACAGCCACCGGCAAGAGCAGGGCTTTCATCAACGACACCCCCGCCTCGCTTGCCCAGTTGAAGGAATTGGGCGAGAAACTTATCGATATCCATTCCCAGCACCAGAATCTGTTGCTCAACAAGGAAGACTTCCAGTTGGGTATTCTCGATATTCTCGGTGGTGCCAAATCACAACTGAAATTGTATCGAAGCCTTTATCGAACGATGCGGGATGCCGAGCGGCAGTTGCGTGAGGCAGAGGAGAACGCCCGTAAGAACCGTGAGGACGAAGACTATATTCGTTTCCAGGTCAGTCAGATCTCAGAGTTGCGTCTGAAGGGAAACGAAGACAAGGAACTGGAGCAAGAGCAAGACATGCTTGAGCATGCCGAGGACATCAAACAAGCCCTTTACAGGGCCTCTTCCGCCATCAGCAACGACGAGCAAAGCATGCTCAACCAGTTGCGCGACTGCTGTTCATGGCTCAACGGCATCAGTGATAATTATCCTGCCGCCAAGAGCCTGTCAGACCGTATCGACAGTTGCTATATCGAACTCAAGGACATCGCAGATGAGCTTGAGAGCGAATCCGATCGCGTGGAGTATGATCCGGAACGCTTGGAAACCATCACTGAGCGCTTGAATGCCATCTATACTTTGGAACGCAAACATCATGTCGATAGTGTCGAGGAATTGTTGGTGATCCAACAGAATCTTCAAGAACGTCTCAATGAGATAGACAACAGTGACGAGAACATCGAGGAAAAGCGGATGGCCTACCAAGAGAGTAGGGCACAGGTCTTGGATATGGCCAATGAACTGTCGAGAGTCAGACGTCTTGCATCGGGACAACTGGAGAAGGATATGGTTTCGCGTCTTGCGTTGCTGGGCATGCCTTCAGCCCGTTTTTCGGTTGAGATAGAACAAGATAAGGAGCCAGGGCCATCAGGCCAAGACAAGGTAGCCTTTCTTTTCTCTGCCAACAAGAATGGCAGTTTGCAGAAGATTTCCAGTGTGGCATCGGGTGGTGAGATATCCCGTGTGATGCTGACCTTGAAAGCCATTATCGCCAGTGCGGTGAAACTTCCCACCATCATCTTTGACGAGATCGACACAGGTGTGTCGGGTACGATTGCCGAGAAAATGGCGCATATCATGCAGGAGATGGGTGCCGCCCACCGTCAGGTGATCAGCATCACCCACCTTCCCCAGATTGCCGCTGTAGGCACCCATCATTACAAGGTCTGGAAAGACAGCGACTCAGACACGACCACATCCCACATCACCGAGTTGAGTTCCGACGAGCGAGTTCAGGAGATTGCCAATATGCTGAGTGGCGAGAAGCTCACAGACGCAGCCATCAACAACGCCAAGTCTCTGCTGGGAATGAATTGAGGTTAAGGAGTGTTTAAAAACAATTGGATGATTCTTGACTATCAGGATAGTAAGACTTTTTCGTAAGATTAGGAGAAGTCGAAAAAGACCGATGATATCAATAAAAAAGACAAAACAATGAGAAAATTCTTTGCGGCAGCCGTCATCATGACTTTCTTCAGTGCTGTCGTTTTTGCGCAGAGTGCCCCGAAGTGGGCTTCAAAGGTGTCCAAGGGCATTGTTTCAGTGATGACCTACGACGGTAAGGACAACCTCTTGCATTCGGGAACCGCCTTCTTCATCAACAACGCAGGTGAGGCCGTTGCCGATTATTCTGTGTTCGACGGTGCTTCCAAGGCCGTGGTGCTTGATGCAGGTGGCAAGAAATACGATGTGGATTACATCCTCGGTGCCGACGAGACCTATGGCCTTGTGAAATTCAGTGTCAAGATCGACAAGAATGTGTCTATTCAGCCAGTGGTTGCTGCCCAGAATGTGGGTGCCACGGTTTATGCCTTGGCTTATTCCCCCAAGGATCCCTCCTTTCAGGCAGCCACGATTTCTGAAGTCTCTGCCATCAACGACAGTGTGAAGTATTACTCCACCTCCAAGGCCATAGACAGTAAATTCAACACCTGTCCAGTGTTCACCTCCGATGGCCAACTTTTCGGTCTGGTGCAGCCCTCGATGGGTGGCAAAGGCTACATCCTCGATGTCAACCACCTTCGGACCCTCACACTCAGCGCCCTTCCCACGAAGAAAGAAACCCTCGCCTTGAACAAGATCAACATCAGCAAGGGCCTGCCCTCTTCGGTAGGCGAGAGTCTTGTCTATCTGTATTTCAAATCCCGTTCGGCTTCCAATGAGGAATACATGGACATGATCAACCTGTTTGTGCGCAAGTATCCCGACAACGCCGAAGGGTATATCCGTCGCGCCACCCCTTTGATCGACCTCCAACGCTTCGATGAGGCGGAAAGCGATATGCAGACTTTCCTCAAGCTCTCGCCCGAGCGCGACGATGCCCTCTATAAGGTTTGCCAGTTGATTCACAACAAGCTCATCTACCAGCCAGAACCCAAATACGACAAGTGGACTTTCGAAAAGGCGATGACTTATATCGACGAAGCCCTTTCCATCAACCCTAAACTCGACTATCTGTTCGAGAAAGCCCAGCTTTATGTGGCTATGAAAGATTACGACAAGGCCTATGCCATCTACGACGAGTTGAACAAGGGAGAGAACCGTTCTCCCGCCACTTTCTATGCCGCTTCCCTTGCTGCTGAAGCCCGTGGCGACAGCGTCGGTGAAGTCATTGAACTGATGGATTCCGCCATTGCCTTGTTTCCTGAACCCCACCCAGCCGATGCCGCCAATTTTGTGTTGCGTCGTGGTCGATTGCTGGAGACCGCCGGTCGTTATCGTGAGGCTGTGAAGGATTACAATGAATTCAGTTACCTCTCTAACAATAAAGTCAACGCCAATTTCTACTACGACAAGGCTCGCTTGGAAACCAAGGCTCGTATGTACCAACAGGCGATAGAGGATATCGAGTCGGCCATCTCCGCGGCTCCAGGTGAACCCCTTTTCCTGTTGGAGAAATGTGCCATCATGCTGCGTGTGAACCAGCTCGACGAAGCCATCAAAGCCGCCCAGCAGACACTGCAGCTCGACAGCCAGAACTCCGATGCCTACCGTATGTTGGGATATGCCCTGTTGCAGAAAGGCGACAAGACCTCCGCCTTGCAGAACCTCAACCGGGCCAAGGAGTTGGGCGACGAGGCGGCTCAGGAGATTATCGACAAATACATAAAGAATTAAGGAATTTAGGCTTTAGACTTTAGGCTTTAGACCTTAGACTTTAGGCCTTAGTTAAGAGTTAAGAAAAGACCCCACCCCTGCCCCTCCCCTTGGAGGGGAGGGGAGTTGGAAAGTTAGAAAGATAGCAACATTTCAAGAATTCCTTATCTGTATGGACCCGAACGACGAGAAATATATGCGTATGGCTTTGGCTGAAGCCAAAGTCGCTTTGGCGATGGATGAGATTCCGATTGGTTGTGTGGTGGTGTGCGACGACCGTGTGATTGGTCGTGGTCATAACCTGACCGAACGCCTTCATGATGTCACCGCCCATGCAGAGATGCAAGCCATTACCGCCGCTTCAGAAACCCTCGGTGGCAAGTACCTTGAGCGTTGCTCCTTGTACGTGACCGTTGAGCCCTGCGTGATGTGCGCCGGTGCCATCGCTTGGTCTCAGTTGGGTCGGTTGGTCTATGGTGCCGAAGACGAGAAACGCGGATATCGAAAGTTCGCTCCCCAAGCCCTGCATCCCAAGACCACGGTCGTCTCGGGCGTACTCGCCGACGAGGCTTCCAAGCTGATGAAAGATTTCTTCAAGTCCAAACGCTAAACCTCTTTTTGGCCTTATCAATATCAAGGACATCGACATATCCACCCCTGAGTTCAAGCATGCGCTCGACCTCGTGACCTTCACCCGCAACTCCATCTTCCTCACAGGCAAGGCAGGAACGGGTAAGTCCACGTTTCTGAAGTATGTCTGCGCCACGACCAAGAAGAAGCATGTGGTGCTCGCACCCACGGGCATAGCCGCCATCAATGCCGGTGGTGTCACTCTTCATAGTTTTTTCAAACTGCCCTTCCATCCCTTGGTGCCCGACGACAGCCGTTTCGCCACTTCCACCAAACTGCGTGGTTTCCTCCGCTACAACAAACTCCATTGCAAGCTCATCAAGGAATTGGAACTCATCATCATCGATGAGATTTCGATGGTTCGCGCTGATATCATCGATTTCATCGACCGTATTCTTCGAGTGTATTCCGGCAACCATCGTGAGCCATTCGGAGGCAAGCAGATGCTTTTCGTGGGCGACGTGTTCCAGCTTGAACCCGTTGTGACCCGCGATGAGAGCGATATCCTTCGCCGGTTCTGGGAGACTCCCTTCTTCTTTTCCGCGAGGGTTTTCTCCCAGATGCGTCTGGTGAGCATAGAGTTGACAAAGGTGTATCGTCAGACCGACCGCGCCTTTATCACCGTTCTCGACCATATCCGCACCAACACCGCCTCCTCTCTCGACCTGCAGTTGATCAATACGGCTTATAAGGAACCTGACGCACAGCCCATAGGTGGCACAGAAGAAGCGAAAGGAGAGGACGATGGCGAGCAGAACGATGATGAAGCCAGTACTCAGTCGCTCGACGACGTGATGGGGCAGGAGTTGGTCATCACCCTTGCCACCCGTCGCGACACCGTAGATAATATCAACTCTTCCCGTTTGAGTCGGCTGCCTGGCGACGTGTGCACTTTCGTCGGTCAGGTCAAAGGCGACTTTCCTGAATCGATGATGCCTACTCCCAAAGAGCTGGACCTGAAGGTCGGTGCCCAGGTCATCTTTGTGAAGAACGACAAAGACAAACGCTGGGTGAACGGTACACTGGGTATGATCACGGGCATCGACGTGGATGGCAATTACCTGTATATCACCACAGACCAAGGCGAAGAGTTTGACGTGGAGAAAGACCAATGGGCAAACGTTCGCTATACTTATAACGAGCAAGAAAAGAAGATAGAAGAAGAGGAATTGGGTGTGTTTGTTCAGTTTCCCGTTCGTCTGGCATGGGCCATCACCATCCATAAGAGCCAGGGCTTGACCTTCAACCGTGTGAACGTGGATATGACTGGCGGTGCCTTCACTGGTGGTCAGTCTTATGTGGCGTTGAGCCGTTGCCGCAGCCTTGAAGGTCTCAGCCTGAGCAAGAAAATCAACCGCAGCGATGTGTTTGTCAACCCCTCCATCGTGGCTTTCGCCCGTCAGTTCAACGACCAGCAGGCAGTGGAGCAAGCCCTCAAACGCGCCTCTGCCGACATCGAGTACAAGGATGCCGTGGATAGTTTCGACAAGGCCGACTTTGATGCTTTCCTCCAGCATTTCTTCAAGGCCATCCATCTTCGTTACGACATCGAGCATCCCCTGATCAAGCGCTTTATCCGTCGCAAACTTGGGGTCGTCAATACGTTGAAAGGCAAGAACAACGACTTGAAGTTTCAGATCAAGCAACTCCAGCAGGCTCTCGACACCAAGCAGGAACAACTCAACAAGTGTGCTGAGGAGTACTACTCACTTGGCGAGAACTGTATAGAAATGGATGAACTGGAAGCCGCTATCGCCAATTTCAACAAAGCGTTGAACCTCAATCCTATGTATGTTGATGCCTATGTGGCCAAGGGTATGACAGAGAGTCGTTGCGGCAGGTTGAACGACGCTGTTGGTTCGTTCAATAAGGCTCTGTCCATCAATCCCGTTCATTTCAAGGCCATCTATCAGCGCGGTAAGACCCTCCTGGCCTTGGGCAACCTTGATGCCGCCGCTGCCGATGCCGACAAAGCCACCTCGCTCAAGGACGACAATATCCCCGCCCATGAGTTGTTTGCCGAGATTCTGACCCGACAGGAGAAACTTGAGGAAGCTTCCATCCACTATGCCATAGCCGAGCAACTCAAGGCCAGAAAGAAGCGTAAGAAGAGAAAAGAGTGACGATTTATTCATTTCTTGGGTTAATTATTTTGAATTATTAAGCAAAAGTTGTAATTTTGCACCGATTTTCAAGCAAATGAATATGACCAACATTATTAACAACGTGATTATCCTGTCCCTACGACTTAGCCAAGTCGGAGCCAATGGGAATTGCTGTTGTTCAAGTTGCTGAATTGTATATGCCAAAGACATTAGCCTTTCTCATTGTACTTGAGGAAGGCTTTATTTTTTGCTTTTATGCCAATATGTCGTTAAAAATCACTAACTTTGCATTTCATTTGAATAGAATAAGGACAATCTAAAAAACTATAATCAATTATGAGCGATAGACTATACATTTTTGACACGACGCTTCGTGATGGCGAACAAGTTCCTGGTTGCCAGTTGAACACAGTAGAGAAGATTCAGGTGGCTCGTCAGCTCGAGATGCTTGGTGTCGATGTGATTGAGGCTGGCTTCCCGATATCCAGTCCTGGTGATTTCAACTCCGTGATTGAGATTTCGAAGGCTGTGACGTGGCCCACGATATGCGCTTTGACCCGTGCTGTGGAGAAAGACATAGACGTGGCAGTAGAAGCGCTGAAGTATGCCAAGCGCAAGCGTATCCATACAGGCATCGGAACTTCCGACTCCCATATCAAGTATAAGTTCAACAGCACCCGTGAGGAAATCATCGAGCGCGCCGTAGCCGCAGTGAAGTATGCCCGTCGTTTTGTTGATGACGTGGAGTTTTATGCCGAGGATGCCGGTCGCACGGATAACGAGTATTTGGCCCGTGTGGTTGAAGCAGTGGTGAAAGCCGGTGCCACAGTGGTGAACATTCCCGACACCACAGGCTATTGCCTCCCTGCCGAGTACGGTGCGAAGATCAAGTATTTGTGTGACCATGTAGCAGGTATCGAGCATGCGATCATTTCCACCCACTGCCATAATGACCTTGGTATGGCCACCGCCAACACCATGTCGGGTGTGCTCAATGGTGCCCGTCAGGCGGAAGTCACCATCAACGGTATTGGCGAGCGCGCCGGCAACACCTCTCTTGAGGAGGTAGCCATGATATTGAAGTGTCACAAAGGCATAGGGATCAACACCAACATCAACACGACCAAGATATATCCCACGAGCCGTATGGTGTCGAGTTTGATGAACATGCCCGTTCAGCCCAACAAGGCCATTGTGGGGCGTAATGCCTTCGCCCACTCGTCGGGTATCCATCAGGATGGTGTGCTGAAGAATGTCCAGACCTACGAAATCATGGATCCCAAGGATGTGGGCATCGACGACAACGCCATCGTGCTGACAGCCCGTAGTGGACGTGCCGCATTGAAACACCGCCTGTCTGTCAATGGCGTGGATATTGACGGCGAGAAGCTCGACAAGGTCTATCAAGAGTTCCTGAAACTGGCCGACAAGAAGAAAGAAATCACCGACGACGACATTCTGATTCTCGCCGGCGCGGACCGTTCCGACCTCCACAACATCAAGCTCGAATACTTGCAGGTGACTACCGGCAAGGGTGTTCGTTCGGTGGCCAGCATCGGTCTGAGCATCTCCGGTGAGCAGTTTGAGGCCGCAGCCTCGGGCAATGGTCCGGTGGATGCCGCCATCAAGGCCTTGAAGGTGATTATCCGCAGGGAGATGACTTTGAAGGAGTTCACCATCCAGGCTATCAGCAAGGGCAGCGACGACCTGGGCAAGGTCCACATGCAGGTGGAGCATGCCGGTCATGTGTATTATGGTTTCGGAGCCAACACCGACATTGTCACCGCCTCTGTAGAAGCCTATATCGACTGTATCAATAAATTCAAGAAATAGTTGAGTGCCCCTTTCAGCGACATCAACAACCACTGTCATTGTATAATAAATAAACATATAAGACTTTCATGAACACATTATTCGACAAAATCTGGGACGCACATGTAGTCCAGAACGTGGAGGATGGCCCTACACAGCTTTATATCGACCGTCTCTACTGTCATGAAGTGACCAGTCCCCAGGCCTTTGAAGGCATGCGTAGCCGCGGGCTTCAGTGTCTTCGCCCCGACCATATCTTCTGTATGCCCGACCACAATACCCCCACTCACGACCAGGACAAACCCATAGAGGATCCAGTGTCGAAGAAGCAGGTGGATACTTTGGCCAAGAACGCAGCCGACTTCGGACTTGCCCATTTTGGCATGATGGACAAGAAGAACGGCATCATTCACGTGGTAGGTCCAGAGCGCGGTCTGAGTTTGCCAGGTATGACCATCGTTTGCGGTGACTCCCATACCTCCACCCATGGCGCTATGGGTGCCGTGGCCTTCGGTATTGGCACCAGTGAAGTGGAGATGGTGATGGCCTCCCAGTGCATCTTGCAGCAGAAACCGAAGTCCATGCGTATCAGCATCAATGGAAAGTTGGGTAAAGGTGTGACCGCCAAGGATGTGGCGCTCTACCTGATGTCGAAACTGACCACTTCCGGTGCTACAGGTTATTTCGTGGAGTATGCCGGCGATGTGGTGAAGAACCTGAGTATGGAAGGCAGACTGACCCTCTGCAACCTGTCGATAGAGATGGGTGCCCGTGGTGGTTTCATTGCCCCCGACGAGACGACTTTTGAGTATATCAAAGGCCGTGAGTACGCTCCTAAGGGCGAAGACTGGGACAAGGCCTTGGCCTACTGGAAGACCTTGAAGAGTGGTGACGATGCTGTCTTCGACAAAGAACTGGAATTCGATGGTGCTGCCATTGAGCCAATGGTGACCTATGGTACCAACCCAGGTATGGGCATGGGTATCAGCGAGCGTATTCCCACACTCGACACCGTACCTGAGTCAGGCCGTGTGTCTTATACCAAGTCGCTGGGCTATATGGGTTTTGAACCTGGAGAGCAGTTGCTTGGCAAGAAAGTCGATTACGTGTTCTTAGGTGCTTGCACCAATGGCCGTATTGAAGATTTCCGTGCTTTCGCCTCTATCGTGAAGGGCAGGAAGAAAGTCGAAGGTTTGGTGGCCTGGTTGGTACCTGGTTCTTGGATGGTAGATGAACAGATCCGTCAGGAAGGTCTTGACAAAGTGCTGGAGGAAGCTGGTTTTGCGATTCGTCAACCTGGTTGTTCCGCCTGTCTGGCTATGAACGACGACAAGATTCCCGCTGGCAAACTGTCCGTTTCCACCTCCAACCGCAACTTTGAGGGTCGTCAGGGTCCAGGTGCCCGCACCGTCCTCGCCAGTCCGCTGGTAGCTGCCGCTGCCGCTGTGACTGGAGTGATCACAGACCCTCGTGAGTTGATGTAGCCATTAGTTTTTTTATCCATCGTAATCAGAACGAGACAATGAAACAGAAATTCGATATTATCACAAGTACTTGTGTGCCTCTTCCTTTGGAGAATGTAGATACCGACCAGATTATACCAGCCCGCTTTCTGAAGGCCACCACCAGAGACGAGAAGTTCTTTGGCGACAACCTCTTCCGCGACTGGCGCTATGACAAAGAAGGCAATGTGAAACCCGACTTCGTGCTCAACGACCCCACCTATGGAGGTGAGATCCTTGTGGCAGGAAAGAACTTCGGCAGTGGCTCCTCGCGCGAGCATGCCGCCTGGGCCATTGCTGGCTATGGTTTCCGTGTTGTGATTTCCAGCTTCTTCGCCGATATCCACAAGAACAACGAGTTGAACAACTTCGTGCTCCCCGTGGTGGTGAGTGAGGACTTTTTGGCGGAGTTGTTTGCCAGCATCAAGGCTGATCCCAAGATGCAGGTGAAAGTGGATGTGCCCAATCAGACCGTCACTAACCTCGCTACTGGTCGTGCAGAGCATTTCGAGATCAATGGTTACAAGAAATATTGCTTGATGAACGCCCTCGACGACATCGACTTCCTTCTTGAGAACAAGGACAAAATCGAGGCCTGGGAGAAGGGACATTGAACATTGACCATTGGCTTCGCCTAAAATGCTCACGCTCGGCATAGCTCA